>JBIOUF010000043.1:0-6561 GCA_044866695.1 Nocardioidaceae bacterium
GCATCGCCGTGCCCGCGGCCAGGCGGTAGCCGCCGACCGGCCCACGGGTGGCCTGGACCGGGTAGCCGAGCCGGCGCAGCCGGTCGACGTCGTGGCGGACCGTCCGTGGGCTCACCCGGAGCCGGGCCGCAAGCTCCGGCCCCGGCCACTCCCGAGGTGTCTGCAGCAAGGACAGCAGGCTGAGGAGTCGTGCGGAGGGGTCCGACATGACCCGAGGATAGGGCCGAATCAGGCAAAGATCCTTCCGCTTTGGCTCGTAGCTTCGCAGCTGTCAAGCAACCCGAGCGAGTCAGGATCACCCATGAGCGACCGCAGCGAGCCAAGAAGCTGCCCAGCCGACCACCTGGTCACTGCACCGCGGCGCCGGCGACCACCGGCTTGGCCACTCACACCAGCGGGACCCGGCCAGCGTCTGCTCGCGGGCCCGCTGCCAACCGGACGGAGGGCACGGTCGTGACCACGGTTCTCGAGCCCTCCGCGGCGGCCGTCGCAACGCCCGGGCCCACCACCCCCGAACCCGGGCCCGGCCCCGCCTCGGCGCCACCGGCCGGACGCCGCTGGTGGGCCTTCGCCGCGATCCTCGCCGCGAGCATCCTGAACATCTTGGACTCGACGCTGGTCAACGTCGCCGGCCCCTCGATCCGTCACGACCTGGCGATGTCCACCTCGGCGCTGGAGTGGGTCGCGGCGGCGTACACGCTGGCTCTGGCCGTCGGTCTGATGACCGGCGCCAGGCTCGGTGACATGGTGGGCCGCAAGCGGCTGTTCCTGCTCGGGCTGGCCGGGTTCGTGGCCACTTCGGTGCTGTGCTCAGCCGCGTGGGACGCACGCGTGCTGATCGCCGCACGTGCCCTCCAGGGGCTGTGCGCGGCGCTCGTGCTGCCCCAAGCGTTCGGCCTGGTCCGCGACGTCTTCCCGCCTGACCAGATCGGCAAGGCCTTCGGCGCGATGGGCCCGGTGATCGGCCTGTCGACGGTGCTGGGTCCGGTCGTGGCGGGACTGCTGATCGACGCCGACATCGCCGGCTCCGGCTGGCGGTCGACGTTCTGGGTCAACGTCCCGATCGGGGCGTTCGCGCTGGTCGTCGGCTCCCGGCACCTGCCGTCCCTGCCACCTGCCCATCGCGGGCTGCGGCTGGACCCGGTCGGCACGATGCTGTTCGTCGCCGGCAGCTTCCTGCTGCTGTTCCCCCTGGTCGACGGCCGGGCCCTGGGCTGGCCGGCGTGGGTCCTCGTGCTTCCCGGGCTCGCGATAGCCGCCTTCGCCGCCTTCGTGGCCCAGCAGCGACTGCGGCTGCGCGCCGGACGTCACCCGATGCTCGAGCCCAGCGTGCTGCGCAAGCGCTCCTACGTCTCCGGCGTGGTCTTCATCCTGGTCTTCTTCGGGTGTCTGGTCGGCTTCAGCCTCGCTGTCGGGCTGTTCCTGCAGATCGGCCTCGGCCTGACCCCGCTGCGAGCCAGCTTCCACCTGGCCGCCATGGCTGTCGGGAGCTTCGCCGGGGCCGGTGTGGGCGCCTGGGCCGCCACCGCCGTCGGACGGCCGATCCTGCACGTGGGGCTGACGGTCATGGCCGCCGGCACGCTGATGCTCTACGTGGTGACCGGTCAGGCAGGGGCGGTCGGGTTCTGGCGGCTCGCACCCGGGCTGGCGGTGTTCGGCCTGGGGATGGGGATGATCTTCGTCCCGCTGTTCTCCATCGTCATGGGCGGCCTGGAGGACGGCGAGGTCGGCTCGGCCAGCGGCCTGCTGCAGTCGATGGAGCAGCTGGGCGCCTCGATCGGCATCGCCGTGCTCGGCACCGTGTTCTTCGACCGGCTACGGATCGAGGACGGCGGCCCGGCCGCCGCGATGGCCGCCGGGCGGCACCTCGCCGCCGAGCAGCAGACTCTGCTGTGGGTGCTCAGCGGCATTGCCCTCGCCTGGGCGGTCGGGTGGCTGCTGCCCCGGCGGGCGCGCCCCGCGCACGGCTGACGCGGCTCGGGAGGCTGGCACCGGCTCCGGCGGATCGCTGACGCGGTCGTGTGTGGCCGATGCGCGCAGGCCCGCCCGGCGTGTCGCCGCCGTCCTCGGCCACAACGCCGGCCTGGTGCCGCCATCGGCCACAACCCGGCGGGCGTCGGGCAGTCAGCCGGTCGGCGGAGGTGGTCAGGCGGCCGCGGCGAGCCACCAGGCGCCGGCGGCAGCGGGAACCAGGCCGGCGAGGAGCCACCAGCTCAGCAGCCGGCGGCCGTGGATGGCAAAGCCTGCGAACAGCGCCATCACCCCTGTGATCGCCGAGATCACCAGCAGGCCGACCTGCGAGGACTGCTTGTCCTCCACGACGGCGGCGACGGCGAAGCCTGCGGCGAGGTGCAGGATCGTGGTGACCGCCAGGATGGACAGGATCCACTTCTGCACCTGGCTGAGGCTCATCGGGTCGGAGCGGCGTACCGGGTTGTCCGGGTCCATCAGGTGGCGCGCGCGCCGGCGCGGCTGGGCGGGGACGTCATTCACGGTCACATGCGCTCCGGGGTCGGGGTGGATGATTGGTGCACCAAACATTGGTAGGCTAACAGAGTGACCGCCGCACCGCGAAGTCCCACCGGGCTGCCGGACAACCCGCTCGCGCTGGAGGAGCAGGTGTGCTTCGCGCTCTCGGTGGCGGCGCGCACGGTCGTCGCGGTCTACCGCCCCGTCCTGGAGGCGCTGGGGCTCACCCATCCGCAGTACCTGGTGATGCTCGCCCTGTGGGAGCGGGAGCCGAGATCGGTGACGTCGCTGGCCCGGGTGCTGCGGCTGGACCCCGGGACGCTGTCGCCGTTGCTGAAGCGACTGGAGGCATCCGGGCTGGTACGCCGCGAGCGCGACCGCCGCGACGAGCGGTCCCTGGCCGTCGGCTTGACCCCGAAGGGGCGCGACCTGCGTGATCGCGCCCTCGCCGTCCCGCCGACGATCGTCGACACGCTGGGCGTCGACCTGGACGAGCTGCGCCGCCTCCACGCCACCCTCACCGAGCTGATCGCCAGCGCACGGCACGCGCTCGACCGCGCCGCGGGGCCGGGGCGGTGACGGGGCCGGGGCACCACGGACCGGCTGCGCCGACGAGGCGGTCGACGTACCTGCCCGGTCCTTGCCAGACTGGAAGCGACGGGCGCGTCCGCTGGAGTGAGGTGACGCCGGATGGGTGACCAGGTCATGGTGGAGCTGTTCTCGAAGGACGCGGACGCCGACGAGCTGGACCGCATGGCGTCGGCCCTTCGGCGCGACCTCCTGGACATCCCCGAGGTGGCCCAGGTCTCACCGGTGAACGCGGGGGCGCCGCCGCCCGGCACCAGGGCCGTCGACGTGGCCGCGATCGGCGCGTTCCTGGTCACCGTCAAGCCGTCGGTGCAGCTGCTGGGCAAGGTGGTCGGCGTGGTCCGCGCGTGGCTGGGCCGTTCGCAGACCGGGACGCTGAAGATCACGGTCAACGGCAGCACGCTCGAGCTGACACCCACGCAACAGCAGCAGGAGGAGCTGGTCCGCGCCTTCCTGGCGAAGGCCGCGACCGCCGAGTAGCGCCGTGAGCGGCAGTCCACGCCCGGCCTCCGGCGTGCCGCCGCGCCAGGTCGCGGGGCTGCCGGCTCAGCCGGCGCCGGCCAGGACCGCGGCGCGCACGAGGTCTGGGTCGACCGCCTCGCCGAGCACGTGGAGCACCCTCAGGGTCAGCCCGCTGTCGCTGAGCACGGCCAGGCCCGGGAGGTCAGTGCCCGGCTCGGTCTTGAGGCCCGGCACTGGGAGGACGACCCATGCGGCCGGGGATGTGTGCCAGCGTCAGGTCCCCGCAGGCTCCAGCGGGAGCCGTGCGAGCACCCGGCCGCCGGTCGGCGTCGGACCCCACTCGACACTCCCGCCGACCTCGGCCGCCCGTTCGCGCATCGAGGCGGCGCACGCCGGCCGGCCACGCGTCGGGCGACGTGCCGTCGTCGTCGATGCTGACCCCGAGCTCGTGGTCGGTGAGCGTGAGCGCGACCCGGACGCGAGCTCCCGCCGCGTGCCGGGCCGCGTTGGTGAGCGCCTCGACGGTGATGCGGTACGCCGCCACCTCGACGGCCGCGGGCAGCTCGCCGAGCGGCCCGGGGGTCTCGAAGCGGACATGCAGCGGCGTGCCGTCCGCGCGGTGCAGCCCCGCGGCCTGCTGGCGAAGCGCGGCACCAGCCCCAGCTCGTCGAGCGCGGGTGGCCGCATGCCGTAGACCAGCCGCCGGACCTCGTCGACCGCATCGGCGGCGTCTTGCCGCAGGGAGCGCAGCACCTGCTCGGCGGCGTACGGGTCGGAGCCGAGCGAGTTGAGGACGGCGTCCGCGGAGAAGGCGATGCCGGGCAGTGCCGGACCGAGCCCGTCATGCAGGTCGCGCCGCAGCCGACGACGCTCCTCCTCCACCGTCGCCACGGCCAGCGCTCGGGACTCGGCGAGGTCGGCCGCCAGTGCGGTCACCCGGACCGTGAGGGACACCAGCGGCGCGACCAGGCGCAGCACCTCCTGGTCGGAGCGCGACGGGCCGAGGTCGCCGACCCGCAACCCGACGACGAGCACACCCGTCGTCCCGCCGCCCAGGGCGAGCGGCACCGAACGCGTCTGCGTCGTCCGCACGCCTGAGCTGCCGGTCACCCGGCCGTCGACCCGGAGCTCGGCGTAGGGCAGGGCAAGGGAGTCGCGGACCGCCTCGAGGAGGTCGGCCGGGTCGGCCGACCCGTCCGGCCATCGTCGTGGCCGTGCGCAAGGGGTCCGGCCGGTCGCCGAGGAGCAGCCGGTCGACGACCCCGCGCAACACCACGACGGCGGGTGCGACCGCGACGGCCCCGGTGAGGCCCACGACGGCGGCGACGCCCCGGGAGGGCTCGGTCCGGCCGGCCAGGGCGAGGGCGGTCACGACGCCGACGACGTAGGCGACGTACCCGATCGCCACGACCGCACCGACGACCGCCTGGACGGCCAGCGCACGGACGTCGACCAGCTCGGGGGCGGACCACTCCCACCACATGGCCACCGGCACCGCAGCGAGCAGAGCCACGGCGAGGGCCGTCGCCGCGGCGTTGGCACTGGTCACGAATACCAGGGCGAGCCCAGCCAGGGCCGAGCAGACCAGGGCGAGGCCGGCCCACAGCGGCGGCCACCGCTCTGCGCCGTGCGCCCGCTCCAGGCGCCACCAGGACAGCAGGAGGAGCAGGCTGCCGGTGCCCAGTGCCATGGTGCCGACGAAGCCGCCGTCGAGCGAGTCGGCGAGCCCGGCGAGGCCCGGGGCTACCAGCAGCGCGCCGAGCACCAGCTCGGCGGGATGCCGAGGCAGCCGTGGGTAGGCCCAGTACGCCGCGGGCGCCAGGACCATGCCGGCAAGCACCGCGGCCACCGCTGCGGTCTGGTCGGAGGAGGTCGCGGTGAGCCAGCAGGCGACCAGACCGAGCGCTCCGGCCGACCCCAGCAGGCTGCCCGCGCCGACCGCCACCCGGTTGCGCACCATCAGCAGCGCGGCGGCGACCGCGGTCAGGCACACAACGGCGCCCGCAAGGGTCACGGGGCTCAGGCCGTTCATGCCACTCACGGGCTCCCACCTAGCCCGTGGTCACGGGCCAGCACTATCGCCTCGGCCCGGCCGGCCACCTGGAGCTTGGCGAAGACTGTCGTGAGGTGGTTGCTCACCGTCTTCGGTGACAGGTAGAGCTCGGCGGCGATCGCGGCGGTGCGCCGGCCCGCCGCGAGCAGGTCGAGCACCTCGCTCGCGGTCGGTGAGCTCCGGGAACGGCGCCGCAGCCGCGAGCCGCGAGTCCGGGTCGGCGAGTACGCGAGCACGCGGGCGGCCACGCCGGGGGAGAAGATCGCCTCGCCGGCCGCCACGGCGCGGACCGCCCGCTCCAGCTGGTCCGGGCCGGCGCCCTTGAGCAGGTAGCCGCGCGCTCCCGCCCGCAGGCGGTGAACACGGTCGCGTCGTCGTCGTACATCGTGAGCACGAGCACGGCGACACCGGGCGCGGCAGCGCGGATGCGCCGGGTCGCCTCCAGCCCGTCGGCCCCCGGCATCTGCACGTCCATGAGCACGACGTCCGGTCGGCTCAGCAGCACCTCCCTGACCGCTGCCTCGCCGTCGGACGCCTCACCCACCACCTCGAAGTCGGGCAGGGTCGCGAAGAGCGCGGCCATCCCTCGGCGCACCACGGGGTGGTCGTCGGCCAGCACGACCCGGATCCGGTTCATGATCGCGATCGTCACGATCCTGCTCGCGTTCCCGGCCGGCAACCTCACCTATGCCGTCGCCTACCTGTGGGCGTTCGTCTTCCAGACCCTGTACCTGTCCCTGACCACCGGCCGGGACGCGATCTTCTCCCCCGAGGAGTTCCCGTGGCAGTACGGCGTGGTGACGGCGGCGATCTTCGCCGTGGGGTTCGGCCTGGTCGGGCTGGGGCCACCGGCTCGCCGCCGAGAGGCGGGTCAGCCCCAGCCGGCGAAGCGTGTCCCTCGGAACTCCGCCAGCCGCTCCGCCGCGCTGACCAGCGGCGCCTCCGCCACCCGGGCCCACCGGTCGACCGCGAGCCCGAGGACCTTGCCC
>JBIOUF010000044.1:0-12899 GCA_044866695.1 Nocardioidaceae bacterium
CAACGGGGCTTTCGTGCGGTTATCGGCCACAACCACGCCGGCGGCCCGCCCGACCGCAGCCGCGGCAGGCTCCGGGGTGGCCCGGTCAGCCGGCGTCGCGGAGCCGCTGGCTCACCACGGTAGAGACGCCGTCGCCGCGCATGGTCACGCCGTACAGCGCGTCGCCGATCTCCATGGTCCGCTTCTGGTGGGTGACGACCAGCAGCTGGCTGGTCGCCCGCAGCTCCTCGTAGATCTCCAGCAGCCTGCCCAGGTTGGTGTCGTCGAGCGCCGCCTCGACCTCGTCGAGGATGTAGAAGGGCGACGGCCTGGCCTGGAACAGCGCCACCAGGAAGGCGACCGCGACCAGGGAGCGCTCGCCGCCGGAGAGCAGCGAGAGCCGCTTGACCCGCTTTCCCGGCGGCCGGGCCTCCACCTCGACGCCGGTGGTGAGCAGGTCGTCGGGGTCGGTCAGCACCAGCCGGCCCTCGCCACCGGGGAACAGCCGGGCGAAGACCCGGTCGAAGGCGTCGCTCACGTCCTGCCACGCGGCGGTGAAGACCTCCAGGACCCGCTCGTCGACCTCGCGGACGATGTCGAGGAGGTCCTTGCGGGTGCGGCGCAGGTCCTCCAGCTGCTCGGTGAGGAAGCGGTGCCGCTCCTCCAGGGCCGAGTACTCCTCGAGCGCCAGCGGGTTCACCCGGCCCAGGACGGCCAGCGCCCGCTCGGCGGCGCGAAGCCGCTTCTGCTGCTCCTCGCGGACGAAGGGCACCGCGCGTGGTGCCGCCTCGCCGCCGGGTGCCTCGGGGCCGCCCGCCTGCTCGCCCGTGGACAAGACGGGGGACAGGACCGGGACCGGGAGTTGCGGACCGTAGTCGGCGACCAGCGTGTCCGGGTCGAGGCCGAGCTCCTCGAGCGCGCGCTCCTCGAGCGCCTCCACGCGCATGCGCAGCTCGGTGCGGGCCATCTCGTCGCGATGGACGGTGCCGACCAGCTCCTCGTGCTCCAGGGCCAGGTCGCGCAGCGCGCCCCGGCAGGCCAGCAGCCGCTCCTCGCGGGCCCGGCGGGCCTCCGCCAGGTCCGCGCGCTCGGCGGCGGCCGCGCCCAGCGAGAGCTCGAGCCGGGCCAGCACCTGGCTCACCGCCTGGCCCACGGCACGTGCGGCCAGGCCTTCCCGGCGCACCCGCTCGCGGTGCGCCAGGGCACGCACCCGCGCCTCGCGCTCCTGCTCGGCGGTCCGCTCCAGCGCCTCGGCGCGGCCGGCGAGGGCCCGGGCCCGCTCCTCCGCGGTGCGCAGCGCCAGCCGCGCGTCGGTCTCGGCGGCGCGGGCGGTCCGGGCGGCCTCGCCCAGCCGGTCCAGGGCGGCGGCGTCCGGCTGGTGGTCGGGCGCGTGGCGGGCCTGCTCGAGCCGCGACTCGAGCTCGGCGAGCCCGTGCAGGTGACCAGCGCGAGCACGGTCCGCGTCGTCGATCGCCCCGGTCAGCCGGTCGGCCTCCGCACGCGCCGCCCGCGCCGCCGACCCGTGCTGGGCCAGCTCCTCGGCGACCGCGGCGAGCTGGGCATCGGACTCGTGCAGCCGGGCCAGGGCCACGTCCACGCGGCGGCGCGCCTGCTCCCGCTCCTCCTCGAGCCTGGCCAGGTCGAAGGCGAGCCGCTCCCTGGCGTGGGTGGCGGTGTCCAGGCGCGCCGCCGCCTCCTCGACGGCCGCCTGCACCTCGAGCAGGCTCGGCGTGGCGGTCGACCCGCCGGTGACCAGGTGCCGGGCCCACAGGTCGCCGTCACGGGTCACCGCGGTCAGGCCGGGGTGGGCCGCCACGAGGTCGCGCGCGGCGTCGAGGTCGGCCACCACGGCGACCTTCGCCAGCGCGCGGGCCAGCGCGGGCCGCAGCCGCGGGGGCGCGGACACGGCGTCGACGGCGTACCGGGCCTGCCCTGGCAGCGCCGGCCATGACGCGGGGTCGGCGTCGACGTCGGCGAGCAGCAGCCCGGCCCGGCCGAGGTCGTCCTCGCGCAGTCGGGCCATCGCGACCAGCGCCGCGCCGGGATCCGCGGCGACCAGCGCGTCCGCGGCCGGTCCCAGGGCGGCCGCCACCGCCGTCTCGTAGCCGGGGCGCACGGTGACCAGGGCCGCGACCGAGCCGAGCAGCCCCGGCACCGGTTCGGCCAGCGCGAGGAGCGCCGCCGCCCCGTCCCTGCGGTCCAGGCTCGAGGAGAGCGCCTCGACCCGGGCCGCCAGCGCCGCTCGCTCCTGGTCGGCGGCCTGCCCCTCGGCGCGCAGCTTGGCCAGCCGGTCGTCGAGGTCGGCGAGCTCGGCCGCGGCCGCCTCGTGCTCGGCGTCCAGGCCCATCTCGCCGGCGTCCAGGCCGGCCACCTTGGTCTCCAGGGCGGTGAAGTCCCGCTCCGCCCGGTGGGCCCGGGCCAGCGCCTCCTCACGGCTGCGGGCCAGCCGGTCCAGCTCCTCCTGGGCCGCCGCGGCGCGGCTGTGCGCGGTCTCGACCTGGCCTTGCAGCCGGGCCAGGCCCTCACGCCGGTCGGCTGCGGCCCGGATCAGGCCGGCGACCCGCCGGTCCTCCTCGGCGTGCCGGTCCTCGGCCTCCCTCCGCGCGGCGAGCGCACGGTCCAGGGCCGCTGCCAGGTCCTGCACGTCGGCGGCGATGCGCTCCTCCTCCTCGCGCAGCCGCCGAGCCTCGGAGAGCAGCGCCTCGGGGTCGGCGCCGGTCGCGACCTCGGGTTCCTCGGCCGCGTTGCGCACCCGTTCGGCGGCCAGCCGGGCGGTGCCCTGGAGCCGCTCGCGAAGCGAGGAGAGGGCGAACCAGGTCTCCTGGGCGGCGGCGGCCACCGCCAGCTCCTCGCGGAGGGCCGCCTCGCCGGCGGCCTCCTCCTCACGGGCCGCCGCGATGGCCGCCTCGACGTCGGCCTGGCGCTCCCGCAGCACGGTCTCGTCGGCGAGCTCGGCCTCCAGCGCCGCGCGCACCGTGAGCACCTCGTCGGCGAGCAGCCGGGCCCGGGCGTCGCGCGCGTCGGCCTGCACGACCGCGGCCTTCCGCGCGACCTCGGCCTGGCGGCCCAGCGGCCCCAGCTGGCGGCGGATCTCGGCGAGCAGGTCGGCCAGGCGGGTCAGGTTCCCCTCGGTGGCCTCGAGCTTGCGCAGCGCCTTCTCCTTGCGCTTGCGGTGCTTGAGGACCCCGGCGGCCTCCTCGATGAACCCGCGCCGGTCCTCGGCGGTGGCGTGCAGCACGGAGTCGAGGCGGCCCTGCCCCACGATCACGTGCATCTCCTTGCCGATGCCGGAGTCGAAGAGCAGCTCCTGCACGTCGAGCAGGCGGCAGGTCCTGCCGTTGACCGCGTACTCCGAGCTGCCGCCCCGGAACATCGTGCGGCTGACGGTCACCTCGGCGTACTCGATGGGCAACGCCCCGTCGGAGTTGTCGATGGTGAGCGACACCTCGGCCCGGCCCAGCGGTGGCCGCCCCGGCGTACCGGCGAAGATGACGTCCTCCATGCGACCGCCGCGCAGCGACTTGGCGCCCTGCTCCCCCATCACCCAGGCGAGCGCGTCGACGACGTTGGACTTGCCCGACCCGTTGGGCCCGACGACGCAGGTGATCCCCGGCTCGAGCTGCAGGGTCGTGGTGGACGCGAAGGACTTGAACCCGCGGAGCGTGAGGCTCTTCAGGTGCACCGAACAGGCCTCCCTCGAGAGGGTCGGGTCGGACGCCGCCGGGGAAGGAGCAGCGCCGCCCACCCTAGCCACGCCCACCCCTCCGCCCCGGACGACCCGCTGACCGTCATGGGTCGAGCCGTCAATCCTGGCGGGCCGAGCCGTCAATCGTGGCGGGCCGAGCCGTCAATCGTGGCGGGCCGAGCCGTCAATCGTGGCGGGCCGAGCGGCGCCCTGCCCTCGCACCCGGCTGGGACCCTGCCCCGGGTCCGCTGGCTGGCTTCGTGACGCTCGCGAGCTCGCTGCTCAGCCCGAGTCGAGACGCCTCCGCCAACCGCTCCGGCTCCTCGACCACCGGTCCCGCCCCGACGCCGGGGGCACACACGGCTCAGCCCGTGTCCTCCACCGGAGGGCACGGGCTGGGCGATCGTCGGGTCCGCGAGGACCCAGGGTTCGGCGACGCAGACTAGGCGGGCTGCATCTCCTCCGGAACGGTCAGCAGGGCCGTGTCGTCCACTGCGGCAGCAAGGGCGTCGTTCTGCGACTGGAGCCGGAGCACGTGCGCCTCCAGATCCTCGACCTGCTGCCTGAGCCGCCGGTTCTCCGCGGTGAGCCGGGATGCGACACGGGTGTCGGTCCCGTTCATGTAGCCGAGGAGGGCCTTGGCCATGTGATGTCCTCCGTTGGGATGAGGTCGTCTCTCACACCCGGGGGCAATGAGGCCGTGCGAGGGCCAACACAGGGGGTGTGGTGTGTCTCCAAGGGTCCCACGGGCCCGGGCCAGGGTCAATCCCGGGGGGTCCGGCCCGGGGCGCCGGCCCTGGCAGCGGTACGCCGAGGGCGGGGCTGGCAGTGCGGGCAGAACGCCGACGAGCGGTTCATGAAGGGCACGCGGACGATCTGCGTGCCGCACCGCGAGCAGGACCGGCCCTCCTGGCCGTAGACCTCCAGGGACCGGTCGAAGTAGCCGCTGGCACCGTTCACGTCGACGTACAGCGGGTCGAACGACGTGCCGCCCTGGGCGAGCGCCGCGGTCATCACCGCGCGCACGCCCGCCAGCACGTCGCGCACCTGCGCCGCCCGCAGCCGGACGCCGAGGCGGTCGCCGTGCACGCGGGCGAGCCAGAGCCCCTCGTCGGCGTAGATGTTCCCCACGCCGGAGACCGCGGTCTGGTCCAGCAGGATCCGCTTGATGCCGCTGTGCCGGCGGCGCACCGCGGCGACGAACGCGTCGTCGTCGAACGCGGGGTCCAGCGGGTCGCGGGCGATGTGGGCGATCTCGGCGGGCAGCTCGGCGCTGCCCGCGGAGACCGACAGACCGCCGAACATGCGCTGGTCGGCGAACCGCAGCTCCCGCCCGGCCGGCCGGCCCGCGTCGGCCAGGCCGAACCGCACCCGCAGGTGCCGCTCGGGCGGGTCCGCCGGGCTGCGGACCAGGAGCTGGCCGCTCATGCCGAGGTGGGCGAGCAGCGCGTCGCCGCCGTCCAGCGGCAGCCACAGGTACTTGCCGCGCCTCCGGGCGTCGGTCACCAGGCGGCCCTCCAGGGCGGCGGCGAAGTCCGCGGGGCCGGCGAGGTGCCGGCGGACCGGCCTGGGGTGCAGCACGGTGACGCCGGTGAGGCGGCGGCCGACGACGTGGTCGACCAGCCCCCGCCGGACCACCTCGACCTCGGGCAGCTCGGGCATCCGGTCGGGTCAGTCCGCGGCGACGGCGCTCTGGGCCAGCCGGGCCGAGATCTCGCGGTACGCCGTCTCCGCGGCCTGCTGCTCGGCCTCCTTCTTCGACCGGCCCACCCCCTGGCCGTACGTCGACGGGCCGACCTGGACCCGGGCCGTGAACGTCTTGGCGTGGTCGGGGCCGTCGTCGGCGATGACGTACTCGGGCACGCCCAGGGCGTGCTCGGCGGTCAGCTCCTGGAGGCTGGTCTTCCAGTCCAGCCCCGCACCGAGCCCCGACGCGTGCTCCATCAGGGGGTCGAAGAGCCGGTGCACCACCGCGCCGGCCGCCTCGAAGCCGCCGCTGAGGTAGATCGCGCCGATCACCGCCTCCACGGTGTCGGACAGGATCGAGGCCTTCTCCCGGCCGCCGGTGGTGTCCTCGCCCCGCCCGAGCATGATGTGCTCGCCCAACCCGATCGTGCGAGCGACGTCGGCCAGCGCGCGGGCGTTCACCACCGCTGCCCGGAGCTTGGCCAGGCGGCCCTCGGACAGGTCGGGGTGCTGCCGGTAGAGGGTCTCGGTCACGATGACGCCGAGCACCGCGTCGCCGAGGAACTCCAGTCGCTCGTTGGTGGGGATGCCGCCGTTCTCGTAGGCGTAGGAGCGGTGGGTCAGCGCGCGCTCGAGCAGCGCGGGGTCCAGCGTCGGGTCGCCGAGCGCCGAGCGGAGCGCGTCGTACGACGGCTCACCCATGCCGGGGGCCGGCGCCTGTGTCAGAGGACCTGGCGGCGGTCGCCGCGGGCGCCGTACTGGCCGCACTCCTGGCAGGCGCGGTGCGGGAGGTGCCGGGCGCCGCAGGCGGGGTTGCCGCAGACGACCAGGGTGGGCGCCGTCGCCTTCCACTGCGAGCGGCGGTGCCGGGTGTTGCTGCGCGAGGTCTTCCGCTTCGGGACAGCCACGGTGGTACTCCTTCACCTCGAGCCGCCGTCGCGGCCGGTCAACTGGTGGTGCGCGTCCTGCTGTGTTCCTGGGTCCTGCTAGGCGTCCGGCCCGGGCCGGCGCGGCGTGACGGCACGCAGCTCCGCCCAGCGGGGGTCGAGGTCCGGCTCGTGGCGGTGTCCGGGGTCCTCGGCGAGGCGGGCCCCACACTCCACGCACAGCCCCGGACAGTCCTCGCGGCACAGCGGCTGGAACGGCAGCGCGAGCACCACCGCGTTCCGCAGCGCCGGCTCGAGGTCGGCGAGGTCGCCCAGCAGCCGGCTGGTCTCCTCGTCGTCCTCGGCCCCGGCCGGGACGTCGCGGTCGTCGTACACGAACAGCTCCTGGAGGTCCGCCGCGACGATGTCGCGCACGCCCGCCAGGCACCGCGCGCACTCCCCGGCGAGCTCCGTGGTGGCGGTGCCGGTGACCAGCACACCCTCGACCACCGCCTCCAGGCGGAGGTCGAGGACCACCGGGGAACCCTCGGGAACGCCGACGACCTCGATGCCCAGGTCTGCCGGGGCCGGCGCCGTGAGGTGGACCGGGCGCTGCGACCCCGGGCGGCGGCCGAGCTCGCGGGTGTCGAGCACGAGCGGCGCTCTCGGGTCGAGACGCACGGGTATCACTTTCCGATGTCGGACAGGCAGACCACGGTCCCCGGAGCCTCGACCGGGCGGACCCGGTGCTGGGGCGGCGAGGACCGCCGTCCAGCGTACCCGGACGCCGCCGGCCTGGCCAAAACCCGTCTCGGACACCTCAGCCCTCGGCCGCCCGGGTCTCGGCGAGCCGCGCGCGGAGCGCCTCCAGGACGGCGGGCGGGACCAGCCCCGAGACGTCGCCCCCGAACGCCGCCACCTCCTTGACCAGGCTGGAGGCGAGGAAGGAGTACTCCGGGCTGGTCGGCACGAAGACGGTCTCCACCGGCGCGAGACTGGAGTTCATCTGGGCCATCTGCAGCTCGTAGTCGAAGTCGCTCACCGCCCGCAGCCCCTTGACGATCGCCACGATCCCCCGCTCCATGCAGAAGTCGGTGAGCAGCCCGGCGAAGCCGTCCACGACCACGTTGCCGTACGGCGCCACGACCTCCCGCAGCATGGCCATCCGCTCCTCCGGCGTGAACAGCCGGGTCTTGGACTTGTTCACCCCCACGGCCACCACCACCTCGTCGAACAGCGCGCTGGCCCGGGCGATGATGTCGAGGTGTCCGTTGGTGACCGGGTCGAACGACCCGGGGCAGGCGGCTCGTCGCACGTCGGGGGTTCCCTTCGCCTCGGCCGGTCGTTGCGGTGACTGCGCGACCGTACCAAGCGCCCCCTCGGCCCGGTTGTGGCCGATGCCTGCAGGAAGCGCCGCTTGTGGCCCCAGACCACGGCGACACGCCGCGCGACCCTGCTGTCATCGGCCACAAGCCGGCATCTGTGCAGACATCGGCCACAACCCAGCGAGCGGGTCACCCAGCGGTGACCAATGACCAGCGGGCCCAGTGCAGGGTGGTCTCGCCGTACCGGCGGACCCGGTCCGCGGTGTACCCCGCGGGCCAGGCCAGGTCCCCGCGGGAGGGCCGCTCGACGACCACCAGCGCCCCGGGCACGAGCCAGCCGCGGGCGGACAGCCGGTGGAGGTCCTGCGCGACCTCGGCGTCCGGGAGCAGGTACGGCGGGTCCGCGAAGACGACGTCGAAGCGGTCGAAGCCGTCGAAGCGGTCGAAGCGGTCGTGCCGGTCAGGGCGGTCGTGCCGGTCAGGGCGGTCGAAGCGGTCGGGGCGGTCGTGGCGGTCAGGGCGGTCGGGGCCCTCCGGCGGTGGCGGCGCGGACCGGTCCAGGACCGCCCGCACCGGCCGGGCCAGCACCTCGACGCGGTCGGCGAGACCCAGCGAGACCGCGTTGTCCCGGGCCACCGCGGCAGTGCGCCGGCCGTGCTCCACGAGGAGGACCGCCGCGGCACCCCGGGAGGCCGCCTCGAGACCGACCGCGCCGGACCCGGCGTACAGGTCCAGGAACCGCAGCCCGGACAGGGACCCCAGCGCCGACTCCAGCGCGGAGAACAGCGCCTCGCGCACCCGGTCGGAGGTCGGCCTGGTCCGGTCCCCGGCCGGCGTGCGCAGGCGGCGCCCGCCCGCGGCACCGCCGATGATCCGGGTCATGCCGGACCCGGGTCCGGAGCCGCCGGCTCGCTCGGGCCGCGCACGGTCACGCCTTCTCCAGGAACTCGGCGTGCTCGGACTCCTCCAGCGCGTGGACCGCCTCGGCGAGGTCCGGCTCGGCGGCCAGCGCCTGGTCACCGGCGAGTCCGCCGGCGACCTCCCGGGCCGCCTCGATGACCTCGGCGTCGCGTACGACGGAGAGCAGCCGCAGGGTGCGCCGCGTCCCCGACTGCGAGCTGCCGAGCAGGTCGCCCTCGCGGCGCATCTCCAGGTCCAGCTGGGAGAGCACGAACCCGTCCAGGTTCGCCGCCACGTGGTCCAGACGGGTGCGCGCGTCGCTCTCGCGGTCGGCGCCGGTGACCAGCAGGCACAGCCCCGGATGGCCGCCCCGCCCCACCCGGCCGCGCAGCTGATGCAGCTGGGAGACCCCGAACCGGTCCGCGTCGAGCACGACCATCATCGTGGCGTTGGCGACGTCCACGCCGACCTCGATGACCGTCGTGGACACCAGCACGTCCACCTCGCCGGCCGCGAACGCCCGCATCAGCCGGTCCTTGTGGTCCGGGGCCAGCCGCCCGTGCAGCGCCTCGACGCGGAGGCCGTGCAGCGGCCCTTCGGCGAGCCGGGGCAGCACCTCCGTGACCGCGGCGAGGGGCTGGGCCGGCCGGTCCTCCGGCAGCCCGCGGTCGGGCTCCTCCTCCGGCGCAGTGTCGTCGCCGATCCGCGGGCACACCACGTAGACCTGCCGGCCGGCCTCGACCTCCTCGCGGGCCCGGGTCCAGACCCGCTCCCGCCATGCCGGCTGGTCCGCCAGGGGTACGACGACGGTCCGGATGGGCCCACGACCGGCCGGCAGCTCGCGCAGGGTGGAGGTGTCCAGGTCTCCGAAGACCGTCATCGCCACGGTCCGCGGGATCGGCGTCGCCGTCATCACCAGCACGTGCGGGCGCGCCGAACCGGTCTTCGCGGCCAGGGCCGCGCGCTGCTCGACGCCGAACCTGTGCTGCTCGTCGACCACGACCAGGCCCAGGTCGGCGAACCGCACCCGCTCCTCGAGCAGCGCGTGGGTGCCGACCACGATGCCGGCGATGCCGGCCTCGGCGTCCTGGAGGGCCCGTCGCCGCGCCGCGGCGGCCACCGACCCGGTCAGCAGCGCGACCTGGGTCGCCTCGTCGGCGCCGCCGAGCATGCCGCCCGCGGCCAGGTCGCCGAGCATCGCCGTGATCGAGCGGTGGTGCTGCTGGGCCAGCACCTCGGTGGGCGCCAGCAGCGCGGCCTGGCCGCCGGAGTCGACCACGCGCAGCATCGCCCGCAGCGCGACGACGGTCTTGCCCGACCCCACCTCGCCCTGGAGCAGCCGGTGCATCGGATGCGTGGCGGCGAGGTCCGCCTCGAGCCGCTCCGACACCTCCCGCTGGCCCGCGGTCAGCGCGAAGGGCAGCCGCCGGTCGAAGCGGTCCAGCAGCCCGCCGGCCCGGCCGGTCCGCGGGACGGCCGGCTGCTGGGCCAGCACCGCCCGTCGCCGCGCCAGGACGACCTGCGCGACCAGCGCCTCGTCGAAGCGCAGGCGCTTGGTCGCCGCGCCGTACTGGCCCCAGTCGTCGGGGCGGTGCACCCAGCGCAGTGCCGTGCCCGCGTCGAGCAGGCCCCGGGCCCGGCGCACCGGCTCCGGCACCCGTTCCGGAGGGTGGTCCAGCACGTCCAGCGCGACCCGGACCGCGTTCTCCACGTCCCAGGACCGCACGGTCCCCGAGACCGGGTAGATCGGCTGCAGCGCGCTGTGGTCGCGGCCCACGTCCTCGACCGCGTAGTCGGGGTTGACCAGCTCGAGGCGACCCCGCACCGCGTTGTGCTCGACCTTGCCGGAGAACAGCAGGACGGCGCCCTTCCGGAGCGCCTCTTGGTGGTGGGTGACCAGGTGGCGGCGCGGCGCGAAGAACGTCATGGCCAGCCCGCCGTCGTCCAGGGCGGTGACCACCTCCAGGCGCCAGGCCGGGCGGCGGGTACGCCGGTCGCGGTACTCGTGCTCGGTGACCGACCAGACCCGCGCCTGGAAGGTGGCCTGCTCGCCCGGCACCAGCTCGGCGACGGCGCTGACCTCCCCGCGGGCGACGAACCTGCGGGGGTAGTGCGAGAGCAGGTCGCCGACCGTGGTCAGGTCGAGGACCCGGGCGAGCCTCTTCGCCGTCCGGTCCCCGACGGCCCGGTCCAGCGGGGAGTCCCAGCCGACGCGGGGCATCTCACCCCGCACCCGGGGCCGGCCCGCCGGCCGGGTGCCGGACCCGCCCTCGCGGCCCGGGTCGCGTTCCGGCGTCCATCCCCACCTCGTCTGAGCCGATTCGAGCCGTCCGTCCGACGAGACACTAGTACCGCCCGCCTCCGCCGATTTCGCCCGCCGCGCCGGGTCCGGTATCCTGTCTCGGTTGCCCGCTCCGCCCGGAGTCCGCTCACGCGCGACGAGGGGTCGCCGTGGCACCACCCGACCAGGACAACCCAGGAGTTCACCGTGGCTGCCGTCTGCGACATCTGCGCCAAGGGTCCGGGCTTCGGCAACAACCGGCCGTGGTCGCGGAAGATCACCAAGCGGCGCTTCAACCCCAACATCCAGCGCGTGCGCGCCACGGTGAACGGCGCGCCCAAGCGGCTGCACGTGTGCACCGGATGTCTGAAGGCGGGCAAGGTCAGCCGCTGACCAACCCCGGGGCCGCCCCGGGCACCTCTAGGACCTGTTGCGAAAGTGCCTGCCGTCGCGAGCGGCGGCAGGCGTGGTGCCTCGCAAGGCGGACGAACGAAGTCGTAGCAGCGCTCCTTCGAGCGAGGACGAACGCAGCGAGGTGCCGCGGATGTCGTCGCGTAGCAGGCAGCTGGACTCTCGTAACAGGTCGTAGCCCCGGCGCTATGGCTGGCCGAGCCTGTCGAGGACCGGCGCGGGAGGCCGGCGCCCTCGTTCGTTCCCGCGCCCGTCAGCGGAAGTGGGCGTGTCCCCCCTGCTGCTGGTAGGCGGTCCCGCCGACCGTGACCGGGGGGGCGTCGGGTGCGGGCAGCGCGAGCACGCGGCCGACCGCCCGCCAGCCCCCCGGCAGCGTCGTCGACGCCGGGAAGGTCGCGGCCAGGGCGTGGTCCTCCCCGCCGGCCAGCACGAAACCGGCCGGGTCCACGCCGAGCGCCGCACCTACCGCGGCGACCGGCCCGTCCGGTGCCAGCGCGGCCGGGTCGAGGTCGACCTGGACGCGGCTGGCCCGGGCCACGTGGCCGATGTCGGCGACCAGCCCGTCGGACACGTCGACCATCGCGGTCGCGCCGGCCGCGGCGGCGGCCGGTCCCGCGTCGTACGGGGGCTGCGGGCGCCGGTACGCCTCCACGACCGCGCGCGGGGAGCCGAACCCCCGGCCGAGCACCGCCAGCCCGGCGGCCGCCCAGCCCAGCCGCCCGGCCACGGCGACCACCTCGCCAGGGCCCGCCCCGGAGCGGAGCACGGGCCTGCCCTGGACGGCGCCGAGCACCGTGACCGCGACGACGACCTGGTCGCCCGCGGTCAGGTCCCCTCCGGCCACGTGGGCACCCACGCCGGCGCACTCCTCGGCGATCCCCCGGGCCAGGTCCAGGGCCCAGGCGACCGGCAGGTCGGGGGGCGCTGCCAGGCCGACCGTGAGCGCGCTGCCGGTGCCGCCCATCGCGTTGACGTCGGACAGGTTGGCGGCGGCCGCCTTGTGCCCGACGTCGAGCGCCGTCGACCAGCCCCGCCGGAAGTGCCGGCCCTCCACCAGCAGGTCGGTGGAGACCACGACCCGGCCGTCGGGCACCGCGACCACCGCGGCGTCGTCGCCGGGGCCGAGGAGCACGCGGCCGCCGACCGGGAACAGCGCCAGCAGCCGCTCCACCAGGCCGAACTCGCCGACGTCGGCGAGCGTCGCGTCGTCGCGGCCGGCGGGTGGCCCGGCCTGGTCCGGGTGCATGCCGGACATTCAAGCGCACCGGGGAACCCGCGTCGTGGCCTCGGGATCCGGGGCCGGACGGCGCGGTTCCACGCGCTCGCCGGCGCACGGTAGGTTGACCCTCGACGGGGTCCGCCAACGGCTGGCGGTGTTCGAGACGACAGGAGTCGGCCATGGTGGTGCAGGCGTACATCTTGATCCAGACCGACGTCGGCAAGGCCGCCGAGGTGGCGGCGTCCATCGGCGACGTCAAGGGCGTCACGATGGCCGAGGACGTCACCGGCCCCTACGACGTGATCGTCCGGGCGGAGGCGCGCAACGTCGACGAGCTGGGCAAGCTGGTCGTGGCGAAGGTGCAGAACATCCCCGGCATCACCCGCACCCTGACCTGTCCGGTCGTCCACATCTGATGCCGCACGCCTGACCCGGCACGGCACCGCCGGTCCCGCCGCAGCACCCCGTCCTTGCCGGACCGCGGGCGCTGCGGCGCGTTCGGGGAGGTCGCGGCGTGCACCGCCCGTACGGCGGGCCGCTCGCCGGC
>JBIOUF010000045.1:0-25525 GCA_044866695.1 Nocardioidaceae bacterium
GTCCGTCTAGATCAACTAGCGCCACCCGATGCCCTATGGCGGTTTGTCTCTCCCCGGGCTGGATCTTGGGCGGTCACAGGCGGTGACGATCATGGTAGACGTATCCCCATCCTTGGATTCGCGCGGAAACCACTTACGGTCCGACCTGCTAAAACGTGGCGATGTCGGTCCAGCTGCACGCGCTCTCATCGAAGAGGCATGCAGAATCGTCGATCGCCTGGACAAGCTTGATCGTCTTCTGTCGGGTGACGCAGAGTCATGGATCGATATCGTCGAGACGCGTGGTAACCCAGAGTTAGCAGAGCTGGTCATCAACGCCCCACTTGCGGAAGCCCGGCAGCAGGCGCTCGCTCTCAAGCAGATCTTCACCGAGCTCCGCCAGATGGGCGTGCTCGCCGCGGTCGATCCCAACGCGAAACCCAAGGCGGAGGGCGGCGAGGACGATGAGCTTGCTGCTCGACGTAAGGCGCGGCTCGCAGACGCCGCGGGTCGCCAACATCCCGCCCTATAGCTTCTCCGCCGCACCCGAGGTCATCGAGAACGCCAAGCGCGCCAAGCTTTTCCTCGACGAGTGGCAGTGCTTTGTCCTCGATGGCGGGCTGGGCCAGCACCTGGTTCCTGACGGCAAGGGCGGGTTCGAGCCGGGCGACTGGACGTCGAAACGCTGCTCCTGCTGGGTTCCAAGGCAGAACGGCAAGGGCGGCGTCATCGAGGGGCTTGAGTTGGCCTGGCTGTTCCTGGATGACATGAAGGTCGACGAGATCACGCATTCGGCGCATGAGCACAAGACGTCGAAGAAGGCGTACGACCGCATGGAGAGGCTGATCAAGCGGGTGCCCGCGTGGGAGAAGCAGGTGCACCGCTTCCGGCAGGCCAACGGCGAGCGGATGATCGTCCTCAAGGACGGGCGCAAGCTCGAATATCACACCCGGTCCGACACTGCGGTCCGCGGCTTCTCCTCGCCGCGCCTGATTCTCGACGAGGCGCAGGAGCTGACCGCCGAGCAGATGGCGGCGATCCTGCCGACGGTCAGCGCGATGCCGAAGTGGCAGGTGTGGTTCTTCGGTACGCCGCCGCGGCTCGACGACGCGTGGGCATACGGGCTGAAGTCCGACGGCGAGGCCGGCAAGCCCCGCCTGATGCACCTGGACTGGGGTGCGGATCTCGACCTGACAAGGGCTGAGGACCGGGAGCGGGTCAACGACCTGGACCTGGCGTACGCGGCCAACCCGGCACTGGGTGACCGGATCACCGAAGAGACCGTCATCGACGAGCAGGGTCCGTCGGGACTGGGCACGAAGTATCCGCACGAGCGGCTGTGTGTCTGGTTGCCGCACAAGGATTCAGCCGGTGTCATCGACATGAAGGCCTGGGCGGACATCCAGGATGCGCTCTCGAAGCGCGACGGTGACCTGGCGGTCGCGGTCGACATCTCCGTGATGCGCGATTGGGCCGCGATCACCATCTACGGCAAACGGCCTGACCAGCTAGGACACGGCCAGCTGATCGACTACCGCGAAGGTGTCGAGTGGATCGTCCCGCGGCTGGTCGAGATCCGCAAAGAGCTGGACCCGATCGCGTTCGGGATGGGGCCGGGTACCTACGAGTCGCTCAAGCTCGAGTTGACCGACGCCGCGTTCTACCGGCCCGACGACCTTCCTGAAGCGGTGCTGAAGAAGCGCCGCGGCGACGAGAAACCCAAACGGGGCGACCTGCTGATCGCCGGTGGGACCGAACTCGCGGCGGGTTGCGGGCAGCTGCGCGACGCGGTCAAGCAGCGCGCCTTGCGGGTGGTGCCGGCCGTGCAGCTGACCGAGGCCGCGGCCGGGGCGAAGATCCGCACCGCGAGTGCTGACGCCACCTCGTGGGCGAGGGCGACGTCCGAGGCGGAGATCTCGCCGATCGGGTCGCTGACCGTCGCCAGGTACACCTTCGAGCAGCGGTCGTGGATGTTCGCCAACCAGAAAAAGCGCGCACCCGTCGGTGCCCCAAGCCAAGCGGCGCTCGGTGCGGCCAAAGACCTGTTCCGGCCCACCGGACGACTCAAGATCTAGGAGTCCGCCATGACAGAGGTCCGCATCCCGGTGCCCCGCATACCTGCGGGACTGTTCGGCAACCTGCTCGGGCTCGCCGCGTTCGCCGCCTTCGCCGTGTGTGTCGGTGGCCTGCTCGCGTCCTTCGGGATGTCGGGCGCCTGGTGGGTATCCGGCATCGTCGGCGCCATCGAGGCCGGGGTGCTGTCGTGGATCGCCTCCACCCACGCCGAGGCCGAGGCGCAGTGGGCCAAGGAGTCGACCAGGCCGCTTGAGATCGTCAAGCCGAAGGCGGCCAAGTCGGCATGAGGTCGTGGCTGCGGCCCGCCCGCAGGGTCACCGAATCGCGCGTGCAGGAGGCGCTGGCCGATCAGGTCATCTCCACCGGTGCGTCCCTGGGGACCTACAACCGTGATCCGATCGACGGCGATTACGGCTACCGGCTGGCGGGGTCCAAAGGCCATCGTGAGGTTCCGCATTGGACCCGGGAGAAGGCACGCGACTACTCGGTTGCGGCGTACAGATCCAACCCGATGGCAACCGCGGTGGTGGACACCTATGTGGCGTTCTGCGTCGGCGACTCGGGCGTCAAGTGGCAGGCCACCAACGCGGATGTTGCCAAGGTGGTGCGGGAATTCTGGGAAGACCCGGCAAACAGGGTCGGGCACATTCAGGAGATCGCGCTGCGGTCCCAGCTGCTCGTAGGCGAGAAGCTGTACGAGATGCTCGAAGGCGCGTCGTCGGGCGTGATCCGGTTCGCGCCGGTCGAGGTCTCCCTCATCAAGGACGTGCTGCTGCGCCACGGCAACCCGATGTGGCCGGACAAGGTCATCCTTCCTGGCCGGTCGGAAGAGGGCGAAGACCGGGCGTGGCAGGTCGTCTCCGTCAACGACGACACCGGTCTGCGTGAGGGCCGAGCGCAGTTCTGGGCACCGTGGCGGGCGCTGGAGACCGATGTCCGGGGAATGCCGTTCCTGATGCCGATTCTGGACTGGCTGGACAACTACGACACCGTCCTGTCCAACTTGATCGACCGCACGGCGTTGATGCGGCATCTCGCCTACTCGGTGACGGTTGAAGGTGACCAGTCCGACGTCGACGCCTACGTCGCGGCACGCGGCGGTATCCACGTCCCGCCGTCGGGCACCATCGAGGTCCACAACGAGTCGGTGAAATGGGAGTCCATCTCCGCCCAGACCGGCGCGATGGAAGACACCGTGGCAAATCAAGCAGTTCTGACAAACATCGCATCCGGGGTAGGGCTGGCAAAAACCTGGCTTGCTGAGCCGGACGGCGCCAACAGGGCGACGTCGCTGACGATGGCCGAACCGGTGCGCCGGCGCGTGGGAAGTCTTCAGAACACCTGGCTCTACCAGCAGACGGAGATGTGCCGCTTCGTCGTCGACCGGGCCGTGGCGGCGGGCAGACTCGCGCCCACCGTTGACTCGCAGGACCCGGAAACCGGCGCGATCACCCAGATCCCCGCATCTCAAGCCGTGTGCGTCACCGGACCGGAGATCGCCGCCGCGGACGCCACCATCAACGCCCAGGTGCTGCTGAATCTGGCGACAGGTCTGGAAAAGATGGTCATGTCGCGGATCTTGACGCCGGAGGCGGCGCAGATGGCCGGGCGCAAGGCCTGGGAGAACTTCATGGGTGTGCCGTACAGCGCAGATCTAGGCAAGCCCGACTCGAACATCGACGACATTGCCGAAGAGGTCGACAAAGCCGACAAGACCACCGAGGCACGCCTGCGCGTCGTGGGCGGAAAGGGGTAGATCGTGACTCCCGTGGAAGCGGCACACCGGCTGGGTGTGCACGAAACCGCAGTTCGCACCGTTTATGAGCGCGAGTCGGACCGTGTGGTGACGCTGCGCGACGGCACGCAGATGCTCGTCTCGGACACCGTCGCCCGCGCGTACGTACCCGAAGTGGACGACATCGCCGAGGAGCCCGACATCGCCGAACTCGACGAGCCCGCCAAGCCGAAAGCTCCCGTCAAGCGAGCCGCAGGTAAGGCGAAGTAGATGACCCTCGCCGTCGCGATGCCCACGGCGGCGGAGCTGATGACGCGCGCCCTGGAGAAGTACAACCGACTCCAGCCCCGCGACCGCGAAGGCCAGTGGACCGACGGCATGCCCGATGACCTGGTGTCCATCCCGGTCAAGGTGCTGGGAGGCGAGCTAACCGCCAGCTCAAGACACGGCGCCGAGGGCAAAGCGACTCTGAGCGCGAATGGCCGCTCGGTGGACCTCGACTCGCGGGAGATTGACGAACTGCGCCGCATGGTCAGCGCTGCGCAGTACGGCGACGACGGCAAGGCTAGTTCGGGCGGCGTGTTCCGGCTTACCCGCACGTCGCTCGGTGACGACGGTAAGGCCAATTCCGAGATCCTGGTCTCGCTACGCCCGGTTGAGGGCGCGTACATCAGCGAGACGGGCAAGAGGGGCACCAGCCTGGACGATCCATCGTTGCCTGACGACGAAGAGATCTACCCGGCCGAGTTTGACCTTGTCGTGGGCGAAGGCGACGATGGCGACTTCGACGACTACCCGAAGACCCGGGTCAGCCTGAAAGACCTCGACCAGGACAACCGCAAAGGGATCTACGAGCTGCTCACGAACGCGACCGTGGCCCGCAGGGTCGATACGGGCAACGGCCCGACCGACGTCTTCGCCCCGCGTCCCGGAGCTGTCGGGTTGCGGATGAGAGACGACAACGGCGACCCGACCGAGGTCACCTTCAATGCGCGTGACGTGCGCCGCCTCGACTCTGCGATCAGCGATGTCCTGTACGGCGAGGGCGAAGGCCTGCTGGACGACGAGATGGCCATCCCGCGTGACGACCGGATCACGGTCGAGACGTCGGGTGGACCGGTCGAGGTGCGGTTCAAGGGCCGCAAACAGGACGGCGAATGGGAAGGCACCCTCACGGTGTTCCCGCTGGGCGGGGCTCCCTGGAGCGTAGCCGTTGATGGATCGCACATCGACGAGTTCAACGAGGCGTTCGACGACAACGGCCGCACAGCCAGAATCCTCGAGGGGGTCACCCGAGTGCTCTATCCCGGAACCCGCGCCCTCGAAGTGCTCTCCTCGCCCGCAGTGCAGCTGATGATGCTTGCACGGTCCCTGGAAGCAGCAGACTCGTTCCTGCGCCGGGGACACCGGATCTCGGTCAACCGGGGCAGAGGCGGAAAGTTCGCCGAGAAGATCGGCGACGACATCGGCGACGCGGTCAAGAGCGCAATCCAGCCGTCGGCGCCGGAGAAGAAGCCCCGCCGTTCCGCTGTCGCCAAGGCCATGGCATCCGGCGATCTCAGCGCCTTGAGTGGCTTCGATCGGGAACCACTACGGCGGGAAGCCAGGGCACGCGGCATCGTCGTTCCGCACGGAGCCCCGCCCGACGTCATCCGGGACATGCTGTGGGACAACGACCACGCCGAATACGCAGCGACATTCCATGCGCCGGACCCAGCACGGGAGCAGAGCGGGCTATCCGCCGAGATGGCCGCGAAGCACCGAATCGTGCTCATGGCCATGGATGAAGTTCCTGAGCAGCATGGCGGCGTCGACCTCGCCGGGCTGGGCCAGCACTTGATCCGAGGCGCGGTCCGGGACGGCATCATCGAGCAGCTTGGCGAAGGACGCCGCCCCGACTCATACCGGCTGGTGCACGCCAACCGTGACGACGGCCGTGCAGGGGGACTCCCGACGGTCAAGGCGCCAACAGCACGCCCCTCCCGCGCCAAGGCAGACAAGCCCGACGCGGACGAGGTCAACAGGCTGACCGCGCAGATTATGCGCAGCACCGATAAGGCCGAAATCAAGGAGTTGACGGCACGGCGGTCGGAGCTGGCAGGACAAATCATGTTCGGCTCGCCCGCACCGCAGCCAAAGCCCCGGTCATCCCGCGCCAAGGCGGACAAGCCCGACCTGGATTCGGTCCTGTCCACCCTGGCCGACAAGAGAGCCAACCCGCAGCCCGGTGACCGTGAAGCGGTGGCGGAGATCCTGGGCTCGCTGAAGTCCCACGCCGAGATCGACGCCGTTGCCGAACGCTTCGGCTACACCAACATGAAAGGCACGCGGGAGAAAAAGCGCGCCGAGCTGGTGGAGACACTCGTGGGCCGCAGGCTCGACACCGACGCCATCCTGCGCGGCGGAAAAACGGACACAGAAGCGCCGCTCCCACGCCCGCGCGAGGGCTCACCCGCATGGATGTGGGACGCCTACAACGCGCAGCAGGCCAGCAAGCGGGCAGAGCGCGGCCAGTCGGAGTTCGGCCGGATGGCCGCATTCCATAAGGCGTCCATGGACGCCGACCGGGAACGGGCACTGGCCAAACGGGCGGACGCTGCCGTTGCGGCAGCACCCAAGCGCTCCGGGACACGCAAGCCCAAGCAGTCATCCGATGAGGAGTTCGCCGCGAATATGGCCGCAGTCTCAGGCCATGACGACATTTGGGCCGAGCTGCGCAAGGCGCACGAGGAAGAGGGCATGAGTGCGCGGCAGTCAAGCCCCGCTGTGCGCAACCCGCAGAACCGCGACTACAAGCTCGTGTCCAAACCAAGGCGGCAGACCTTCGAAGAACGCGCTGCGGACATGGCGGCCATCGCAGGCGACCCGGACATCTGGGGGAAGATCCGCCAGCAGCGCGCCGATGCCGACGCGGCACCGAAGCGCCGATCCAAGGCCGACACGCCTTCGGCAATCGACGCCCTGCGGTCCAGGGTGGACAACCCGCAGTCGGGGGACCGGGAAGAAACCGACAAGATCCTGGCGCCACTGACCGGCAAGCAGCTCGACGAAGTGGCGGCAGCCTACGGCGTCGACGTGACCCGGTTCCGCAATGTGGCACAGAAACGCACCCAGCTACGCGAAACCCTGGTCGGGCGCAAGCTCGACTCCAAGGTGTTCGGGTCGGGAACGTACGAGCCTGAAGGCGTCCACGCCGAAAGGTTCGAACGCAACCTCGACTTCCTGCGCAAGTCCGCGGCTGCCGGTCAGACGCCGGTCACCGACCTGACCGGAACAGGCGAGCCGAGCGGCAGCCGGAAGACCCCCGGCGCACGCATGGTCATGGGCACCAAGATGAGCCCGCCGATGCAGCAGGCACTGGTGAACGTCGAGGACTCGGGCGGCCTGGAGATGCGCCGCGCGGAATTCATCAACGACTTCAAGCTCTCGGAACGGGAGTTCGACCAGCTGGTGGACAACGGCTTCATCGAGGAAGACCCCGAAGCCGGGATGGGCTTCATCGGCATCACCGCCCGCGGTCTCCAGGCACTCAAGCAGCTCTGACCGAAAACAACACTCTCAAGCCCGCCTCTCGCGGGCTTTTTTCATGCCCGCCAACACCTTTTGGAGGAGCTTGTGCTCACCGATGTTGATGAGGACTACGCCCTCGACTGGCGGGCAGCCGTCGAGGAAGCAGTCCACGAGTCCGGGGCAGACCACCTGCTCGACTCGATGACGTTCCTGACGCGCCTGGACCCGCTGGTGGGCGCGGACCCGGACGCACCGGAGTTCGCCCGGGCGGTCGAGGCGCTGGTCCACGCGTACCTGGCCGAGTCCGAGCCGGACACAGGCGAGCGCACCACGGAGTCGGTGACTGAACGGATCTCGGGCCGCCTGCTGGAGGCGAAGGGCACCGCGTCCGACGGCGGCCGGGTCTTCCGGGTGGAGATCATCGCGTCCGGGCAGTCGAAGAACGGCCGCAACTACCCGCACCACGTCCTCGAGGCCGCCGTGCCGCTCTACGAAGGCGCCAAGGCCTTTGACCACCACCGGACACCGCAGGAGCTCGCCTCTTCGACGATCGTCGGGCTGGTCGGGCACTACCGCAACGTCCGCGCGGCCGGGCACTGCCTGGAAGGCGACCTGCACCTGCTCCCCTCGGCCACCCACACCGCCGAGGCATTGGACGCATCCATTGCCGCACAGGCGCAAGGCCTCCCACCGGTCGTCGGGATCTCCCACGACGCGATGACCGAAATGCGGCCCGTCGTCACCGGCGGAAAGCGGATCCAGGAAGCGGTCCGCATCACCAAAGTCCACTCCTGCGACGTCGTAGCAGATCCGGCAGCAGGAGGAAGGGCCACCCGCGTACTCGCGGGCGGCATCACCGATCCATTGAGCAACGAGGAGGATGACGTGCCGATCACGTCAGACGCTGTGCTCGAGGCGCTATCGACCGCATCCGACGAGCAGCTCGCCGGGGTCGGTCTCAAGCGCACGAGCGAATCCACCACCACTCCCGCCGAGGAGACCCGCACGGTTGAGGCCGGCGCCCTGGACAAGGGCAGCTTCCTCGGCGGGCTGATGATCAAGAGCAAGATCGAGGCCGCCGGTCTCCCGTCGGCCATGGTCGCCCAGGTGGCCGAGGCGCTGCCCCAGCACGTCACCGAATCCGTCGTGGACAGCCAGATCGCGGCCATCAAGTCGGCGCTCGCCGTCGTCGAGCGGTCCGGACTCACGCCCACCTACACCGCGACCGTGACCAAGGAGAGCCACGACAAGAAGCTCGAGGCGCTCGACGGGTTCTTCCAGGGCAACGGCAAGGGCTACACATCCTTCCGGGACGCCTTCATCGACTTCACCGGCCAGCGGCCCCGGATCCTGGGCGCCGACTTCAACCGGGTCATCATGCGCGAGTCCATCGGCACGGGCGCCTACGACTCGGCCACCTCCCGTACCACGGAGTCCCTGGACTCCACCTCGTGGGCGCAGGCGCTGGGCGACTCGGTCACCCGCCAGATGATCGCCGCCTACGCGCTTCCGAGCCTGCAGTCCTGGCGCAGGATCGTGTCGAGGACCCCGTCGGTCAACGACTTCCGCCAGCAGAAGCGGTTCCGCACCGGCGGCCACGGCCTGCTGCCCACGGTCAACCAGGGCGCCCCTTACCAGCCATTGACCAGCCCCGGCGACGAAGAGGCCACCTACACGCTGACCAAGAAGGGCGGCACGGAGGACCTCACCTTCGAAATGGTCGCCAACGACGACGTGCAGGCAATTCAGGACATCCCGAACAAGCTCGGCCGCAGCGCCGCGATCACCCTGTACCGCTTCGTCTGGGACATGCTCAAGGACAACACGACCGCCACCTACGACTCGGTGGCGCTGTTCCACGCCGGCAGCCACGCCAACACGGCCACCGGGTCGGCGCTGTCGCAGACCACCCTGACCGCGGCGCGGGTCGCAATGCGCAAGCAGGCCGCTTACGGCAACTCGGTGGAGCTGCTGTCCCTGGTGCCCCGGATCCTCGTGGTTCCGCCGGAGCTCGAGGAGATCGCCTTCCAGCTGTCGCGCTCGGCTGTGGCCATCCCCTCGACGCCGGCCGGCCCGACCGACACCCCGAACATCCACCAGAACATCGAGCCGATCGTCATCGACTACTACACCGACACCAACGACTGGTTCGCCATCGCCGACCCGGCGATGTGTCCGACGATCGAGGTGGGCTTCTACCTCGGCCGTCAGGAGCCGGAGCTGTTCACCCAGGCCGACCCGAACGTGGGCAGCGCGTTTAACGCCGATGTCCAGACCTGGAAGATCAGGCACATCTACAACGGCACGGTCATCGACCACCGGTCGTTCTACCGGGGCCAGGGCTGACCTGCGCCTTACGCCTTCCGGCCCGCCCGTCGTGGCGGGCCGAGGCGTTCCTCGGACCGTTCACTCAGCCCTGCGTATAGGAGTCAACTTCCATGCAGCTCAAAGAAATCCGCGGCGACATCAAGTACCAGGTGTTCCTGGAGAGCACCGGCAACGCTGCATCCACCGGCAACCTGCCCGCGTTCCGTGCGCCACACAAGTGCACCGTGACCGCCGCGACCCTGGTCCCCAGCGCCGCCATCACGGCTGACGGAACCAACTATGCGGTCTACACGCTCACCCGTCACACCGCGGGTGCTTCGGCCGCTACCACGGCGACGCGGTCGTGGATCGCCACGAACTCTGTCGCGCTCACCGAGGAGTCGATGACGCTCGGCGCCGGTGTTGCCTTGGCCGCCGGGGACACCCTGACCATCATCAAGACGGTGGCTGGTACCGGCCTGCTCATCCCGGCCTGCCTGCTCGTGGTCACCTACCAGCTGGCCGGGGTCTGATCCGATGAGCGGCCCGACGGTGACAGCACGCAACGTCACAGCGACCGGCACTGTCTTCACTGGACAGTGCCGGTACGCCGGGCTGTCGATCGGTTCGACGGCGGGCGCGGCCGTGGTGGTCTACGACGGCATCTCGGCCGCGGGGACGGTGCTGGCATCGTTCACGCTGGCCGCCAACGGGTTCATGCACATCGACCTGTCCGACCACGTGGCGTGCACCACCGGTATCCACCTGACCGCGTCGGCTGCCGTGCAGGGCCACGTGAGGGTCGGCTGACCCATGTCCCTGACCCGGATCCTGCGCTCACAAGCAGGCACGCTGAGCCACACGTTCTACGTGGACGAGACGGCCACCGACTCCAGCGTCACGGTCACCTATGCGGTGACCGACGCCAACGGGACCTCGGTCGCCTCCGGCAACGCGACCTCGGCGGGCGCAGGATCCGGGCGGTACACCTTCACCCTGTCGGCCCAGTCGGCTCTCAAGCGCGGCACCATCGCCTGGACCGGCACCATATCGGGCTCGGCGACCACCGAATACGACCACTTCGAGATCGTCTCGGGGTTCTACTTCGGCCTGGCCGAGGGCCGAGGCTCCGACGAGTCCCTGTCCTCGTCGGAGCGGTACCCGACCGACGACCTGCGCGACAAGCGCACCCAGGTCGAGGTGGAGTGCGAGACGATCTGTGACCGGGCGTTCTTCCCGCGCTACGACCGGGTGGTACTCGACGGCACCGGTACCAGTCGGTTGATCCTGAAGATGGCCGACCCGGTCCGCTCGATCTCCGACATCCGCACCATTCGGCGCATCTCCGTGGCCCCGGATGTGGACGAGACGTTCGTGGACTTCGACGCCGGCGAACTGGCCGGGGTGGCGACACTGGCGGACGGTTCGCTGGCCCGCACCGACGGCGCCGTGTTCACCGAAGGGTTCAGCAACGTCGTCGTCGAGTTCGAGTACGGGCTGGACCGGCCGCCCAGTGACCTGATCACCGCCTGCCTGACCCGCTTCCGGTCGCGGCTGAACCTCAACAAGTCGGGCATCCCCGACCGGGCCAGCAGCTACAGCATGGGCGAGTTCGGCACCTACCGGATCATCCAGCCCGACACCTACTCCACCGGCCTGCCCGAGGTAGACGCCGTCTACTCCCGCTACTCGCGGCGAGTCAACGGCACCGGATCCAACGCCAAACGCGTCCCCGCATCGCGGACGTTGAGCTACCAGCCGCAGGCCGGCAGCCTGTTCCACCGCAGGGGCAACTGGTGAGCGGCACCGTCGCCGCGGCCGCGAAAGCAGCCCTGGTCGGCGCCAACAGCCTCCTGTCCGGCCTGTCCGGACTCGACGGAGTGGTCATCGGCTACGACATGCCCCGCTCCCTGCCGCGCGAGACCATCTACGGCGGCAAGGTGTCCGGCTCAGTCGAGTTGGCCGCGATGCGCGGCAGCAACGGGCGGATCCGCCGCTCCGAAGAGCTGGCGCTCAACCTGCACATCCGGGTCCACGACAAGGGCCAGCGCACCACCGAGGCGGTCGAGGCGCGGGCCGTGCAGCTGTCCATGATCGTCGAAGAGTGGATCGCCGCCAACCCCACCCTCGGCGACCTGCCCGACCTGAAGCTGGCCAAGGTCCAAGGCGTCGAGCTCGAGGCCGGCATCGAGGACGACTCCGCCACCGCCGATCTCACCCTGACCATCGGACTCATGTCCTTCCTGACCTGAGTAGGGGCAATGGAAACAGCCAACAGCCAACCCGAAGAGCAGGCCGAGAAGGACTCCGCCGAACTCGCCACCTCGATCGTCTTCACCGCTGATGCCGAAGTGATCCCTGGAGGTGCGAAGTGACCGTCGGCCTGTCCCAAACCCACGCCCACGGGCTGCTCAACGTGTTCCGTGCCACCACCTACACGGCCGTCACGCCCTGGGTGAAGGTGCACACCGGTGACCCGGGCTCGGCCGGCACATCCAACGCCAGCGCGGAGACCACCCGCAAGCAGCTGACGTTCTCCGCGCCGTCGTCAGGATCCATGGCTGCGTCGGCGGTGTCGTGGGCGTCCTGGAGTGCGGGCACCGAAACGATCAGCCACTTCTCGATCTGGGACGCATCCACCAACGGCAACTTCCTGATCTCCGGCACCCTGTCGGTGTCCAAGACGCCCACCAACGGCGACACCCTCAACCTGACGGTCACCGCGACGATGGCGACCCTGGCGGCCTGACGCACCCGGCAGGGAGGTCGTCATGGCCGACACGCTCTATACGAGTCAAACCCCGGTCGTACAGAACGACTTCGACGGCTCCAGCCACGCATGGGGCCTGAAGTACACCGTCTCGTCGGACTGCTCACTGACCGGCGGTCGCGCCTGGGTACCCGCCGCCGGCCGTCCGACCACCTTCCTCTGGCAGGTCTGGCGAGTCGGCGACAGCACAAAAGTCGCCGAAACCGACCTCAACGGCGCCGGTCACGGCTCGCCATCCAACGGCGCCTGGATGTCGTTCGACAGCAGCCTGTTCGGCACGCCAGGCGATGTGGCACAGGACAACGCCGAGACGTACATCGTCTGCGTGGCGTTCGCCGGTGGCAATGGCGCCTACACCGATGACGGGTCCGAGTCGTTCCCGCTGTCCAGCGGCGGTCTCGCGTCGGCGTCCACCGGCCGATTCAGCAACGGCGCGGGCACCAACGTCATGCCCGCCAGCGATTACGCGGCCTACTTCTGGGCTGACGTCGATGTCGAAACCGCGGGCGCCACACACGAGGGCGCGGGAACCGCGGCCGCCACAAGCGCCGCTTCGGCCACGTCCACTGTGGACCGGATCGCGACCGGCACCGGTGCCGCCACTGGCGCATCGAGTGCGACAGCGACAGTCACCCGCGAAGGCTCCGGAACGGCCGCAGCAACCGGAGCATCGTCTGCAACATCCACCGTGGACCGCCAGGCCGCCGCCACCGCCGAGGCTACGGGCGCCAGCAGCGCCACCGCGACCGTAGACCGGCAAGCTGCCGGGTCCGCGGCTGCGACAGGATCCGCGAGCTCCACAGCAACCGTCAGCCGCGCAGCCACCGGCACCGTGACGGCCACCTCCTCGGTGACTGCCACCGCGACGGTCGACATCGGCGGCGTCCCCGCGGCTCCCACCGCCTGGCGCGCCAGTCCACCGGAAAGCAAGTGGTCAGCAGGCCTGCCCGAGTCCAAATGGCAAGCGGGCCGACCAGAGGGAGGCTGAGGTGGAAGTCTTCCGCGCCAGTTCAACCGAGACCATCCGCGCCCGGATCTCCGCAAAGGCGTCAGGCGCCGCGGTCGATCCCACCGGCTTCACCGTCACGATGGCCTTCGCTGCCACGGACACCGCCCCGACCGCCGCCTCCAGCAGCTGGAAGGCGGCCACCTGGGACACCGACACCACCACCACCCCGACCACCTACCGGGCTCAGGCCGCGATCGGGCCAAGCGGGGTGCAGGAGCTGACCGCGGGCACCTACTACCTGTTCGTCAAGGTCACCGCCTCCGGGGAGACCCCGATCATTCCGTCCGGACCGTTCAAAGTCGTCGCCTAGCAAGGAGAACTCGCATGCCCAAGGTCGTACCCGTCCCGGACGAGACGTTCGCCAAGGACAAGGCCGACATCGCCGCTCGCTGCATCCGTGCCGAAGTCACCGGCGACCAGCCCGTGCGCGACGCGATCACCCGCGAGTCCGTGGAGCCCGGCGGCACCGTCAGTCTGGACCCGAAGACCACCATCATCGACCACCTGGTCCGGGCAGGTGTGGTCAAGCTCCTGCCCGCGGGCGTGAAGACCGAGGCCTGATCCGATGGCCGAGCTTGCCGTAGTTGGTGCGTTCGCCTACTTCGGCGGCCACGACTTCTCCGGCGACATCGACATGTGGAAGATGGACGGCACCGCCGAGGCGTTGAAGAAGACCACCTTCCGCTCCGGCGGCGCCAACACTTACAAGATCGGCTTGAAGACCACCACGATGTCGATGGAGGGCTTCGCCGACCTTGCGGCAGACGGCCAGGACGAGCACCTGTTCTCCTTCTACTCCGGCCGTACCGCAGCAGTGGTGACCATCGGCAACGACGAGGTGGAGGGCACCGCCTGCTGCATGACGCAGCAGTTCACGCCGAGCTTCACACCCGGCGGTGGCGGCCAGGTGGGGCAGATGTCCCGCTTCTCCATGTCCGGGCAGGGAACCGATGTGGCGGGCGGGGTCCGCGGGTTTTTGTTCAAGGAGCAGGGCGCGGTGTCGGCCACGGGTGCGCTCGGCACGGCGATCCAGCTCGGCCCGGCCAGCCCCACCCAGTACCGCTACGCCACCCTGCATCTGCTCGGCACAGCCGCCACCACGATCACCGTGGTCCTGGAGATGGACTCGGACAACACGTTCTCCAGTGCCACAACGGTGGGCACTCTCGGTCCGTACACCACAGCCGGCGGGAGATGGATGACGCCGGTCATCGGCGCCGCGACCGACGAGTGGTACAGATTCAGGGTCACCAATATAACTGGGACCTGGACAGTAGCGGCTGCCGCCGCCATCCAATAGCTGCAACAACTTCACGCACACCTTCTCGGCCACCGGCTCCCCGGTGGCTTTCGTGCTTCTAGGGAGCCATCGTGTCCGAGTTCGCCCACGAAAACGCCTACCTCGTCATCAACAGCGTGGACCTGTCCAACAAGACCCGCTCGGCGCAGATCAACGGCACCGCCGAGAACCTGGACAAGACCGCGATGGGCCAGACGTCGCGCACCTACATCATCGGCCTGCTCGACTCGTCGATCTCGGTGGAGTTCAACGACGACCTGGCAGCCGGAAGTGTGGACGCGACCATTTTCGCCGCCTACGCCGCCCGGACCAACGTCACCGGCGTCTACCGGGCCGTCAATGCCGCCATCTCGACATCCAACCCGGAGTACCAGTTCACGATCGTCCCGAACCAGTGGAACATCGGCGGATCGATCGGGCAGTTGGCCGTCAAGAGCCTGACCTTCCCGATTTCGGGCGCGCTCACCCGCGATACCACCCCGTAGCCATGGTCCAGGTCGGCGTCACAGGCAAAATCGACCTGTACCGGTTGGCCGCCGCCTTCAAAAAAGCCGGACGCGCAGACCTCGGCAAAGCACTCGACAAAGGCATCCGCTCCGCGGCGAAAACCATCGAGAAAGCCGTCACCCCCCGCTCCAGCACCGACGTGTACATCCCCAAGCACTTCGAGGCCGAGTTCAACAAGTCACTCAAGGCCAAGCATGAAGTCAAGATGCTGCGCGGCCGATCAGTGTCGATCACCTTCTTCGCCACCGGGAAGAAAGACCTGCGCAAGCTCGAAGACTTCGAACGCGGACGCTTCCGCCACCCCGTCTACGGCCGCTACCGCAAGCTCAAAGACGGAACCCGGAAGAAAAACCCTTGGGTCGCCCAGACCATCACACCCGGCGTCATCTCCGAACCCGCGCTGGCCGCCCAGCCCGAAGCCGTCCGGGAGCTTGAGAAACACGTCAAGCCGCTTGTCGCAGAGCTGAACAACATCGTCTGATCCATATCCCCGAAGCCCTGGAGCCACCGGCCCAGGGCTCCTCCGCGTCTCCGGCGCCCAACTCCTCTCGAGGGGTGGGGACGAGGGCGCCGGTTTCCAACCCCTTGAAGGAAAGGCAAAAGCAGTGAAGGTGCGTTTCCAGCAGACGGCTGAGGACCGCGAGCGCTACGGCGGCGACGAGTGGATCCACATCGACACCGACCATCTGCCAGGTCTCGGCTATGACCGGCTGGCCGAACTCGAGCGGGACATGAAGCGCTACGACGACACGTCACTGGCGCGGATCGTGTCCGTCGAATGGTCCAGGACGTCGATGCTCGGCGTACGCGGCATGCTGTGGCTGGCCCGGCAGACGTCCGGACTCGACAAGCCAGCGTGGAACGACTACAAGCCCGACGTGCTCGGTACGTACTTCGTCATCGAATGGGGAGGCGATGAAGCCGACCCCCCGGCTGGTGGCTCATCGGAGCCACCCTCGGAAAAGACAGCTCCGGCAAAGACCACACGGTCGAAGAAGGACTGAAGATCCTCGTTCCGTGGTTCTGGGAGAACTGGCAGATGCCCGAAAGGGAAGTCTGGCAGCTGACACCGCGCGGAGCCCACGCCTTCCTGATCCGGTGGGCCGACCGAAGGCGATCAGGCGCAGGTCAGCACTAGGAAGCTCTCGTAGTTCTTCTCGATCTCGCGGCGCGACACCCTGGCCTTGTCGTAGTTCTCCACGTTGATCACATTCGTTGCCACCAACTCGAGGTTGATCACCGACAGGTCATAGTTGTGCTGCAGGATGCTGGTCGCCAAATTCTTGGACGGCTCGTCCTTGTATCCGCCGGCAGCCTTCGAGAACGCCTTTCCGGCCTCGCTCAAGCTGTTCATTCGCATGTCGGCTACGGTGCGCGTCTTCGACGACACGAGGAGATTGAAGTCCTCGTCGGTCCGCTTCCATAAGACATATTCGTGCTTGACCGCCGAGCATTCGACCTGAACCTCGGTGAGTGGACCGTCCGGCGATGCGTCTGGCGCCGCCTCGGCGCCCGTACGTGCGTCAACCAACTTGGGAACGACCGCAGCCAGGGTGATGAGCCCAGCGGTCAGGCCGAGGACGAGCAGTGCCACGAGCAGAAGGCGCGGCCGGCGCCGTTTCGGTGATGGAACCGCGGGCATGCCGTGGGAGTTGAACGGATCCTGAGGGGTCGGGTAGCTCACCGGAAGCACGGTAGCGGCCCATGTCACGAGATCACTTCCATCGATCGGCTTAACGCTCGGGGGTGATCGGTGGCCAACCAGATCAGAATCGACCTGAGTCTGACCGGGGAGCCGGGCGCCACGCGCGGCATGAAGAACTTCGGCGATGCCACCGAAAAGACCGGAGACAAGGTAACCGGTCTTGGGAAGGACGCCGGCCAACTCAACAAGAAGATCGCCGAAACCACCGCCGAGATCAAAAAGCTGACCAAGGCTTTCGATGAGACCGGCGACATGGACCTGCTCAAGTCCATCCGCAAAGAGCAGTCGAACCTTCGGATCTTCGACAAGCTTGCCAAGTCCGTCGCCCAGCAGGCCGTGGAAGTCGGGTCCGACGCCGGGCAGAAGATCGGCGAGAGCCTCACCAAGAGCTTGATGGCCCTGCGCGGCCCGGCGATCGCCGCAGCCGTCGGCATCGGCGCACTCCTTGCGCCCGCTATCGGAGCCGCGATCGCCGGTGCCGTCGTCGGCGGGGCAGGCGTTGGCGGCATCGTCGGCGGCATCGTCGCCGCAGCCCAGGACCAGCAGGTCCAAACCGCAGCCAAGCTGGTCGCCGACCATGTCGGCGGCGCATTCCTGGAGGCCGGCGGAACGTTCGTCCAGCCGCTGATCGAGTCGCTGAACATACTCGATGCCGCAGGTACACGGCTGGCCGCCAACTTCGCCAAGGTCGGCACCAGCCTGGCCCCCGTGCTGCCCACGCTGACCGGCGGCGCGGCCGGGTTCATGGACAACATGATGTCCGGCATCGTCAAGGCGATGGAGCGGGCCAAACCCGCCCTCCGTGCGATCAGCGCCGAGCTGCCGAAGATCGGCTCCGCGATTGGCGGCTTCTTCGACAAGCTGTCCGAAGACCCCGACCGGGCGGTCGCGGGCATAGTAGCCGTCTCCCAGGCCATACAAGGCACCATCGGTGTCGTCGGCGACCTGCTGGCAGCGCTCGGCGACATCTTCGAATGGTCCTCGCGCTCAGGTGCAGCACTGTCCGAGACATGGGAGACCATGTTCGGCTGGATGCCGGTCGCCGGAACAGCGATCAAGAACCAGGGCCAAAACTTCCGTGATCAGGTGGCCGCGATTGACGCGGCCAAGGACGCGTCGAAGGACTACGTCAGTTCAGGTGTCGGTCCGATCGTCCGCGCGCAGGAGGAAGTCGAGAAGGCCACCAAGACGGCAACCCAGGCCATCGAAGAACAAATCTCCGCAATGGACCGAATGTTCCACCGCGTCATGGACCCGAGAGAGCTGGCCAGTAACTACCAGGCGGCCATCGACGATCTCACTAAATCGGTGCAGGAGAACGGCAAGAGCCTCGACATTCGAACCGAGCAGGGCCGCGCCAACGAGAAAGCGCTGCAGGGCCAGGCCGAGGCCATCATGGCGGTCATCAAGGACATGTACGACAGGACCGGCGACATCACCGCCACCAACTCGGCATTCGATCAGATGGTCGAGACCCTGCGTAAGCAGGCGACCCAGCTTGGCATGAACAAGCAGGGCGTCGAGGAGTTCATCGCGGCGCTACGGGAAGCGCAGCGGCGGTGGGAGATCGAAGTCCGGGCGCCGGGACTCCTGGATGCACTCGAGCGCGCTCGGGAACTTGATCGCCTGCTGGGCGGCAGTGCCGCCGGTGCCCGGGGTCGCGCCGCGCAACGCGATGGCCGGTATGACGACGGCTACGGCGGCGGCCGTGCCGGTGGCGGTCCGATGTCTGCGGGCAAGTGGTACACGGTCGGCGAGAACGGCGTCGAAGTCGTGGCCATGCATCCGGGCGGCGGTGCGACGGTCTACAACAGCAAGCAGACCGGGGCGATGATGACCGGCGCAACCGGCGGTGCTGCGGTCGGCCGCGCTGCCGGGAACCTGAGTGTTGCCGCAGGTTCCGGCCAGGGCATGGATGCGCTGATCGACTTTTTGATGCCGCATTTTCTCAAGCGGATCCGCTACGACGGCGGCGATGTGACCGTCTTCGGTGCTGCCGCCACGGCCTACTAGCCGCACTTTCCTTTCGGCCCCTGGCCGCCCTTCTGTCACCACTCGCGATCAGGGAGTCGATGAATGCTGCACAGGTACATCATGTGGAACTCCGCGATGGTCACCACTGCGGCGCCCGCCGCCGTCACAACGGGCACGTCGATAAAGACGATGCTGCAGGCGGCAACGCCGGCGACGCGGCTGATGAAGCTGCTCGGTTGGGGCTACTCCTGCGATGACCCGCCCGGCGCCGATGCCGTGTTCGACCTGATCCAGTCCGATACCGCAGCCACCGTCACGGCGCACAGTGCTTCGGGTGTGCAGCCGCTGTCTCCCGGCATCCCCGCGTCGCTGCTGACGCTGGGAACGTCCGCGACCGGCTTCACGTCGTCGTCGGAGACCGCGCCAGTGACCACCAAGACCCTGGACGCGGTCTCGGTGTCCAGCGTGTCGGCCGAGGCCGCGGCGGCGATGAAGTATGAGCGGTGGTGGGACTGGGATGCCGCGCCGGTGATCGCGGTGTCGTCGTTCCTTCGCATGCGCGCCACGACGCCCACCACGGCGGTGGACCTGCGCACGTGGTTCTCCTGGTGCGAGTAGGCGCGTGCGCACCACGCTGAGGCGGCGTCACGGGTTCCCGCACAAGCGCCGCTGGTCCAAGACGTTTGTCGGCGGCGAGACACTGCCGGTCACCTTCCCGTCGAGCCCGCTGTCCACCCGGGTCTACATCGCACTCGGCGCCGATCTGACCGCGAGCTGGCTGACGTGGAACTGGCTGGACATCACCGACCGGTGCCGACACGACCTGGGGATCACGCTCACTGTGGGGCGCAAGGACGCAACCGGCCAGGTGACCCCGTCCCGCTGCCAGATCAAGGTGGACAACAACGACGGCGCCCTGTGCCGCCGTAACCCGCTGGGCCCGTACTACGGCTTATTGACGTTGGCCACCCCGATCTGGATCCAGCTCGATCCTGGATCGGGTTACGTGGACCGCTTCCACGGGTTCATCCACGAATGGCCGACCACCTGGGCGGACGAGTCGGGTACGGACGCGTACGCGACCATCCAGTGCTCCGGGGTGATGCTTCGCCTGGCGCAGTCGAAGAACCTCAAGTCGGCGCTGTACCGCACGACATCCGGCGTCACCGACGGAGACGCTGTTCCTCTGGCCTACTGGTCGATGGAGGATGGCAGCAACTCCACCCAGGCCGCCAGCGGTATCCCCGGCGGCACGCCGGCGGTGGTGACCGGTTCGGTGACCTTCGCCGGCGATTCGGGGCCTGCGGGCTCCAGCTCGCTGCTGACCATCGCGGACGGCGGGTCCATCTCGGGCACCCTGCCGGGCTACACCGACACCGGCCAGTGGTTCCTCCAAGTGGCGTTGAAGATCGCAACGGCGCCGACGGTGGACACCGACTACGTCGAGATCCGCACCCCGGGCGGGGACGAAGCGGCATGGTTCCTTTACATCCAGGCCGGAAGCCCTGACACCGTCCGGTTCGTCGGACTCAACGCCGCAGGCGTCCAAACCGGCACCGGCGCCAGCGTCCTTCTGGACGGAAGCGGCGACAGCAGCCCCAGCGAGTCCGACTTCTACGGCCATTGGTGGCTGTTCACCTTGTACGCCTACTACGACACCGATCTCGGGGCCGTTCTCGGCGGCATGCTCATGACCGAAAGCGACCAATGGACCATCCAAAGCGCGGGCGGGGTCTCATCGACCGTCCGCGCCCCGGCGACAACATGGCGGATCTACGGCCGCGGCAGCGGGGTGTCGGCCGGGCACGTCGGGTTCTGGGCCGACACCGCCTTCACGGCGGACACCGCCGTCACCAACAGCCAAGCGTTCGACGGCCACGCCGGCGAACTCGCCCACCGGCGCCTCGCGCGGCTGTGCCGGGAAGAACGGATCCCGTTCACCACCGACGCCGTCACCTCGGCCGCGATGGGCCCGCAGCGCCCCGGCAACATCCTGGCGCTGCTGCGCGAATGCGAAGCGGCAGACCAGGGCCTGCTCACCGAACGCGGATACGGGCTGGCCTATCAGTCGATGTCGCAGCGCTACAACCAGCCGGTCGTCTTCGACCTGGACTTCAGCTCGGGCCACATCGCAGGCGTGCCGACACCGGCAGACGACATTCAGCGGCTGGTCAACCGGTTCACCGCATCCCGCTCCGGCGGCTCCTCGGCCACCGCGGAACGCGAAGACGGACCCCTGGGTACGGGCACGGGCGGCTCGGGAGTCTTCGAAGGCTCGGCGTCGGTGAACGTCGAAGCCGACACCCAACTGCTGTCGTACGCGGGAATGAAGGTGTGGCTGGGCACCGTGGACGAGGACCGGTGGCCGGAGCTGCGGTTCCACCTGCACGGCAGCCCAGACCTGATCCCGGGCTGGCTTTCCACGCCGCTCGGGTCGCGGACCAACGTCGCCAACCCGCCCGCACCACTGCCGTCCCAGACGATCAACGCAGTCATCGAGGGCTACGCGGAACGGTGGGACACCGTCTCCTGGACCGCCGGCATCTTCACCTCGCCCGCGTCCCCGTACGACGTCGGTATCGCCGGAGACGCAACCACGGCAGGGTCGTGGCTGCAGACCGGCGAGGACACGGCACTGTCGGCCGAGCTCGCATCAGGTGCCACCTCCGCCACGGTCGCCATCGACGGGCGGCTGTTTTCCACCACCGCCTCGGACCTGACCTACTCGCCACTGTCGCTGATCGTCGGCGGCGAGGTCATGCCCGTGTCGGCGATCTCCGGCGGCAGCTCGCCGCAAACGTTCACCGTCACCCGCACCCTGGCCAAAACCCACCCCGCGGGCACGCCGGTGCAGGTGTACCAGCCGCTGATCGCGGCCTACTGACAGGAGAAATCGACGTGGGCGTGTTCACCGCCAGCCTCCCGTCGTGGGAGGTCGAGCCGGTCCGCGCCGGGGACCTGCAGACGATGGTCGACGCGCTGACCGCGCTTACAGCCGTGTGGACGTCGTACACCCCGTCGCTGACCAGTACGTCCGGCTCGCCGAGCGTGGGCTCCGGCACTCTGGACGGCAAGTACCGGCAGCTGGGCAAGACGGTCGAGGTGCGCATCGCCTTGACCTGGGGCGCGGGTACCACGTACGGCACCGGGAACCCGTCGATCTCCCTTCCGGTGACGCCGCTGGAATATCCGCAGGTCGCGTATGCGGTGCTGCAGGACTTCGGCACCAACACCTTCACGGCAGGCGCGATCTTCGAGTCGGTATCCAAGGTCACTCCGGTCTCCGCGTCGGGTGCACTGACGAACACTTCACCGTTCACCTGGGCAACCAACGACAAGCTGGTTATCTCCGCCACCTACGAAGCCGCGTAAGGAGGGGATTCCATGACGTATGCGCCGCCAGAGCTTCTGGATCTGCGTCACTATCTGCAGCCGATCACCGGCCTGCCCGACTCGGCGCTGGGCATCGTCGGCGACGAGGACCACCACGGCGGCTACCACCACGGCTGGGACGACCGGGCCGGCGACGGCGACTACAGCTGGGACGAGTCCACCCGGGACTGGAACCACAAGACCAACGCGGCATCCGGGTTCGACATCGGCATGTTCGCCCGGCTCCGGGAACTGTCCAACTGGCTGGTCGCCGAATGCGCGGCCGGCGCCGCGGACACCCTGGACATCCGGGAGGTCATCTACAGCCCGGATGGGAAGACGGTCAAGCGGTGGGACCGGTTGGGCATCCGCTCGACCGGCGACTCGAGTCACCTGACCCACACCCACATCAGCTATTTCCGTGACGCCGAGGCCCGCGACAAGACGGGCCCTTTCCGGCGCTTCTTTGAAGGAGAAGGCATGGCCTACGACCGCGACAACGCCTGGCGCTGGCAGGGCTACCTCCACGGCGACGAGACGATCGAGATTCCGGAGACCGACGCGGCAGGGTCGGCGGTGAAGTTCACCCACGAGAACAAGCCTCAGCAGCAATGGGACCGCATCGAGAAGGCGGTGGCCGCCATCGCTGTGCCCGCCCCGGCACCGGTCGACCCTGCCGCACTGAAGGCGGTCCTGCTCGATCCTGAGGTGCTCACCGCGATCGCTGCGGCGGTCGCCGACGAAGACCACCGCCGCTCGGCGGACTGACGCAGATGCCCCTACACCGGCCGATCGTCATCGTGTCAGGGCGCCGACGCCCGCACGAGATCCTGCTTCTGGCCACATCCGTCCCGCTCGGGGTGGGCATGCTGGCCACGGCGCCGACACCGCAGTCGATGATGGCGGTGATGCCGGCCTGGCTGGTGACGGTGTGGGCGGTGAGCCTGGTGGTGTCGGGTGCGGTCGGGCTGGTGGCGATCTGGTGGCGCGGTGACCCGCTGCGGGCGCTGCGAGCGGAGGCCGGGTCGCTGATCATCAACGCCGGTGCGTTGATCACGTTTGCGGGTGCCGCGTTCGTGGTGGCCGGATGGCGGGCCTGGTTCGTCGGCGGGTTCTTCGCCGGCTGGGGTGTGGCCAACCTGTGGCGGGCCGCCCAGATCGGACGCGAGACCCGCGAGATGATCGAGTTGGGGAGAGGTCGGCAGTGAACTGGACGGCTGCGCTCTCCGGCGGTCTGGGTGTGGCCGTGGTGTCCGGCCTGGTGATGATCGTACGCGCGTTGCTGGGGCGTCCGCTGATCCAGGCGTCGGCCGCTGACAGGCTCTCGGAGTCGGCTCTCAAGCTGATCGCATCCGCGCAGAAGGCGGCCGAACGCGCGGAGTCCGACGCCGACGAGGCGCGCCGAGAGGCCGCCGATGCGCGGCGTGAAGCGGTGGAGGCGCGACGGGCAGCAGATGATGCCGAGCGTTCGGTGCGCTACTTTCGCGCGGCCATCCTGTCGCCAAGTGCCACGCTGGAAGGGCTCAGGGCGATGGTGAGCGAGGGCCCCGGTAACGGCGTCCTCCCGGCGCGGGAGAGCCACTAATGGGCGCCCTGCTAGCGGACCTGCCGCCACAGTCCGTAGGTGAACTGGGCTTTACGCCGCTCAAGCTCGGCCCTGGCACGCTGTTCCCGGTCGTCGCCGGCGAACGATTCGCCCTTGCGTTGGCTGCCCCTGCTGCCCCATTCGACCCGCCACGCCTGCGAGTAAGGCTCGTCGACCTGGCGCTTCAACCACAGCTGCCAGATGGCGATCTCGCCGTGCGCTTCCCAGTGCTCGACTACTTGCCAGCCCACGCCCGCACCATCTCAAACATGTGTTCGATTCGCAAGCGAGGAGGCTCGATCCGTGGCTGCCGCCATCTTCCTGCTGATCTCGATCATTCTGCTTGGCGCCTCCTACTGGAACGGGCGCCTCATCGGGCCGGGGCTCGCCTCGGTCGTTGTGGCCGTCTACCTGCTGCCACACCTGGCACAACTGAACTGATGGCCAAACACCGCCTACACCGCGAGGAGGGCGCAATGTTTTCCCAGCTCAAGCCCTACCGCAAGGCCTGGGTCGCCGGTACGGCCATGGCGTTGATCGCCGGGCTGGAGGTCGCACAGAAGGTGATCCCGATGTCCGACGCCTGGCGCGGCTGGATCACCGTGGTCCTGGCCGTTGCCGGAACGTTCCTTACCTGGCGGGTACCCAACGCAAAGGCGGTCAACAACGAATGATCCCGGATATACGCGGCAAGGTCACCGATTACGATGCGGTGGCCACCTGGAGCGTTGACGACACGAGCATCATCTCCTTCACCGACAACGGAGACGGCACCGCCACCGCAGCGGCCACCGGCACGCTGGGCACCGCCAACGTCCATGTGACGGTGACCGACGGCGTCTCGACCTTCGACGGTGATCTGCAGATCGTCGTGGTCGCCGGACTCGCCGAGCGGATCAACGTCGTGGCAGGCGCGCCGACCGAGGTAACACCTGACGCGTAACAGCGCATCGTCCCGCGTGGGTACGACAGCCTCGTCCACTTCGGTGGGCGAGGCTTCTTTTTGCCGCCTGCATCCGCCACCGCGCGATCAGTTGGTTGACCCTGCCGGGCCGCTGGACCGGCTCCATTCGTCGTCACCCGGGCGGATTAGACCGATCACGCGAAAGCGACATGAATGTGCGAGTGCGATGGTGTCATATAGGCCATGGTGACTACCTTGATGCCTTACGCATCTAGACGCGCCGGAGGTCGCCGTGCCACGGTGGTGGAAGAAACAACTACCGAAGACGATGACGCAACGTCAAGCCCGATCGTTGCTTGAGGCGAATGGGTGGAAATGCACGATTGGCGGGAAACACAACGTCAAGATGGTGAAGGATGGGTGTAGACCCATCACGTTGCCGCAACATAACAACCAGGTCTACCCGCAAGGCCTGACTGAGGCGATCCTCAAGCAGGCCGGGCTGAAGTGAGCGGAGGAGGTGGGCATGTCCGAAGAGCGCGTAGTCACGATCGCCATCCACGAGGAAGGCGACTCGCTGTGGGCTGAGGTGCTGGAGCTGCCAGGATGCTTCGCCACTGGCTCGACCCCACAGGAGCTCCAGCTAGCACTGGAAGAGGCCGTCGGCATGTACCTGTCGGCGGACAGCGAGCCCGTCACGGCCGAACTCAAGGCCAAGGAAGAGCTGACCCCGGTCCGCCAAGTGCCAGCACGGCTCTGCCTGGTCTGACCCAATACCTATGTCGGCGCCCG
>JBIOUF010000046.1:0-40219 GCA_044866695.1 Nocardioidaceae bacterium
CCCCGTTCGACGCCGAGCCGTCAATCCTGGCGGGTCGGGCCACCATCATTGACGGCTGGGGCCACCAACATTGACGGCTCGACCCACGACAGTTGCCGGTTCGACGCGGGAGAGTGGTGGGGGTGGGTGGGGTGGGTGGATCAGGTCGGGGAGTGGCGGCGCCGTCCGTCGTAGCGGCCGCGTTGGGAGTCGCCGGCGGCCAGGCGGGAGAGCAGCGCCTCGTAGCCGTCGGTCACGTCGTCCCAGCGGTAGAGCGTCTCGGCCCGGGCGCGCAGCGCCCGGCCGGCGTCGCGCATGAGGTCGGGGGCGCCCTCGCTCTTCTCCAGCAGGCGGGCCAGCTCGTCAGGCGAGGAGAAGTACCAGCCGTGGGCGCCGAGCACCTCGCGGTTGAACACCACGTCGTTGGCGAGCACGGCCGCGCCCCCGCCCATCGCCCGCAGCAGCGACGGGTTGGTTCCCCCGACGGAGTGCCCGTGCACGTAGGTCAGCGAGTTGGCGTAGAGCTCGTCGAGCTGCTGCTGGTCCCACACCCCGCCGAGCATGCGGATGCGCGAGTCGCCGTCGGCCACGCGGCGTACGGCGGCGGTGTAGTCGTCGGCGTACGGCGCGGACCCGACCACGACCAGCGGCATGCTGGCGGTGGACCGCGCGTAGCCCTGCACGATCTCCAGCACGTGGTTCTCCGGCTCGAACCGGGCGACCACGACGTGGTACTTGCCGGGCAGCAGGCCCAGCTCGTCGACGCGCTCCCAGCCCGGCTCGGCCTGGATCGGGGCGCCGTAGGCGAGCAGCTCGGTGTCGGCGCCGAACTCCTCCGCGTAGTAGTCGGCGATGCCCTGGGCGTCGGCGATCAGCGCGTCGCCCCACCGCACCGCAAGGGACTCGGCGACGCGGTAGTAGGCGCGGCCCAGTCCCTGCCACTTGGCCCGCCGCCACTCCAGGCCGTCGACGTGCACCGCGGCCGGGATGCCGCGCAGGCGCAGTGCCGGCAGGAACGGCGCGTTCGCGGAGTTGAAGACGACCGCCGCGTCGGCTCCGCGGCGGCCGGACAGCAGGTGCGCCACCGAGAACGCGGTGTGGCTCAGTGTCTCCAGGCTCCTCTTCCGGGCCGCCGGAAGGTGCACCAGGCGCATGCCCAGGTGCTCGCGTGCTCGGGGCGCCTCGGCCCCCCGGCAGTAGACGACGACCTCGTGGCCGCGGTCGACCAGCCGGTGCCCGATCTCCTCGACGGCGGTCTCGAACCCGCCGTAGCGGGCCGGGACCCCTCTCGTGCCCAGCATTGCGATGCGCATTGACCCACTCCCCGAGACTCGTCCAAACACGTCGGCGCGCGTACGAGGAGCGGTCCGCCCCTGTGCCGATACGTCACGGTTGCGCGGGATCTGCGGCGCGAGCGTGGCGACCGGCACGAGTGGTACAGACCACCCTGCGCCGGTAAGTCTAGTTTACCGGGTTTGTGTGAACTGAGGGTTTCGGAAAAGTTGTGTCGTCGGTCTCCCAGCCGCTCCTGAGTCTCCTCAGCCGCGCGCTACCGAGCCGTCCAGGGCCCGCAGCTGGCGCCACCACTTGCGCAGCCCCCAGGCCAGGGCCGCGGCGTTGACCGCGGCGAGCGCGCCGTAGCCCCAGACCAGCGCGACCGGCCAGACGCCCAGCACGAAGACCCAGCACAGCACGCCGTAGTCGGTGGGCAGGATCACCCACCTGCGCAGCGGGTGCTCCGGCCCCGGGGAGGCAGGAGGAGACGACGAGACGGTCCCGGCCGCTGCCTTGGCGCGCAGCAGCGGCATGATGATCAGGCCGAAGTAGGTCACCACCTGGACCACCTCGAAGGCCAGCGGGAGCACCAGGACCGCGTCGCTGCCGACCGGGGGCCACCGGTACCACGACACCAGCACCGCGAGGTGCAGCAGGCTGGTCTTGAAGCAGTCGACGGTGTGGTCCAGCCACTCCCCGGCGAGCGAGCCGCCGCCGCGCAGCCTGGCCAGCTGTCCGTCGACGGAGTCCATGACGTACCCGCCGGCGAGCAGCACCGCGACCGCCACGGCCTGCAGCGGGGAGGGCTCCACCAGGGCGAGCAGCAGCAGCGCCGCACCCGACATGGTGGCGCTGACCACCGTCGCCTGGTTGGGGGTGGTGCCGACCTGGTGCAGCCCAGCGGCGACCCGGCGGCCGAGCGGCCGGTTCACCAGCCGGCTGTAGGCGGCGGTGTCCCGGGACGGCTTCTGTGCGCGGGACAGCGCGGCGAGGTTGGCCCGGTAGCCGGCGCGCGACCCGTCCACGGGAGCTCCTCGGGAGGTGAGGGGGACTGGCAGAGCAAATTGTCTGACTTCCCCGGGAAGGTCCTATAGTGTCATCGCAGGGGACCACCATCATCCGGGGGGCGGATCATCCATGGGGGCTGTCGTCGGCTATGCGCCTGGCGTCTACGACCTGTTCCACGTCGGGCACCTGAACATCCTCAAGCACGCCAGGTCGCGCTGCGACGTCCTGATCGCCGGCGTCGTGTCGGACGAGATGTGCCTGCTCGCCAAGGGAGTGCGACCGGTCGTCCCGGCCGCCGAGCGGATCGAGATCCTCCGCCACGTCGACCTGGTCGACGCGGTGCACGAGGAGGTCGTGCCCGACAAGCTGGACACCTGGCGGGAGCTGAGGTTCCACCGGATCTTCAAGGGCGACGACTGGCGGGGCACCGCCAAGGGCGAGCGGCTCGAGCGCGACTTCGCCGGCGTCGGCGTGGAGGTCGTGTACTTCCCCTACACCGTCCACACGTCGAGCTCGAAGCTGCGCCACGCGCTCGGCATCCTCGCCGCGCAGGACGCCGGCGAGCGGGCCCTGCAGGCCGTCGCCGGGGAGTGACCGGCGCTCAGCGCGCCTCATCGGGCAACGCCACCGCACGCCGCCACTGCGCGGCGTAGCGGGCCGCGGTGTAGCGACGCTCGTACGTCGCTCGCGCCCGGGCGCCCGCCGCGGTCACCCGCTCCCGGTCCAGACCGGCGAGCAGGCGGGCCAGCGCGGCCACGTCACCGGGAGGGAACAGCCACCCGTCGCGGCCGTCGGTGACGATGTCGGCCAGGCCGCCGCCGTCGCTGGCCACGACCGGGCGACCCCGGGCGAAGGCCTCGACCGCCACCAGGCCGAACGGCTCGGGCTGGTCGGAGGGCACCACGACGACGTCGGCCTCGTCGACGTACGGGTGCGGGTCGGGCACCTCGCCCACCACCCGCACCGCGCGGGGCTGCCGCAGCGCGGCGACGAGCGCGCGTACGTCGGCCGCCTCGCCGCTCGGCGGCGGGCCGCCGAGGACCACCAGCTCACCGGGGTCGTCCAGCAGGTCCCATGCCGCGAGCAGCGTGCGGTGGCCCTTCCAGGCGTTCCAGCGGCTGGCCACGACGAACCGCAACGGGCCTTCCCGGCCGTCGAGGGGGAGCACCCGCTCGGGTTCGGGCGTGGCGTTGGCGACCACCGTCGCGCGGCCGCGGAGCCGGGCGGGCAGCGCCGCGTGGACCGGCTCGGAGATCGCCACCAGCGCCCGGCAGGCCCGCGCGAGCGGCCCGAGCACGCGAGCGTCGCCCGGCGTCCAGATCTCCTGCACGTGTCCCACGACCGAGGGCACGCCGACCGCTCGCGCGGCGGGCGCCGCGGCGAGCACGGCGCTGGTCGAGCAGTACACCAGGGCCGGCCGGGCCCTCCGCAGCTCACGGGCGAGGCGGCCCCAGCGCCGGGCCAGCCCGGCCAGCGCGCGTGGGGTGCGGTAGGCGCGGCGGAGGACCGGGAGATCGACGTGTCGGACGACGGCCCCGCGCCGCTCCAGCTCGGCGCACAGCGGGGTGGGCCCGTGCGGAACGTCGGTGGGCAGCCAGAACTCCGCGTGCTCGCGGTGCCACGGCGGCAGGGCGTCGTGGACGTCGAGCAGGATCCGGTCCGCGCCGTACATCTCGTCGGAGCTGTGCACGAACACCAGCCGGTCACGGACGGGCCGAGACACCAGCGCGTCTGCCTTTCGGTCGGTTCAGCGCACAGTCTGGGGCATCGGCGTCGGGGGGTGCTTCGCGGTCCACTCCTGGACCCCCACGGCTCCCCAGGGATACCCAGTCACATCCTGACAAATCGGGCTTTCAGGGGACCTGCTGGGGTTCCCGGCTCCGTAGTGCCGCGACGCGTCCGCATAGTCCGTTTGGGTAGTTGGCGCGGCATTACTTGTGGGCGCGACCCCCCGCGAGCAAAGATGGACGTCGTTGCACCGTGCGGATGGGGTCTCGGGGACCGCTTGGTGGGACTTCCGGGGACTCTGCGCACGACCGGGGGGTTAGACGCGCATGTGGGGTGGGGTTGGCGACGCCTTCGTCGCCGAATCGGGCACGTCTGCCCGGTCGTCCGACGGTACCCAGACCGTTTCGCCGGGTCTGGACATCGGCCGTTCCGGCGTAGCCGCCGTGGAGCGGCGCCTCGGCGGATGGCTGCGCCGATACGGCCTGGCCTGCGAGATCGGAGCCGCCCTGGTCGCAGGTGTGACCACGGCGCTCGCCCTCTCCAGCCAGCCGACGGTCGCCCTGGTCGCGCTGGGCTTCTGGGCGGTGAGCGCCTACCACCGTGGCGCGGCCGTGACCAGTCCGGTGTCCCGGCAGCTGCGCGCGCTCGGCAACAGCGCGCTGGTGCCGATCGCAGCGGCCGCGGGTGCGGTCGCCTTCTTGTCCAAGTCGCCCGTCGTCTTGTCGCGGGTCTTCGCGATGGTCGCCGTCGCCTCCCTGACCGCGGTCCTGTGCCGGGTGTTCCGGTGGCGGCTGCAGAGCCCGGTGCGGGTGGTGCTGGTCGGCGACCAGGTGTCGATCGCGCAGAACGCCGTGCGCTGGTCCGGTGAGCACCAGCTGCGCCTCGCCGGCGCGATGCTGATGGAGCCCGACCTCACCGACGACGAGGTGCCCACCGACGTCTTCGGCGTCCCCGTCGTCGCCGGCATCGACCGTGCCCGCGAGCTGGTGGACGGCTGGACCGCCGACATGGTCGTCGTCGCACCCGGACCGGGCTTCACCGCCGTGGACATGCGCCGCCTGTCGTGGTCCCTGGAGCGCTCGCGGGCCACCCTCGGCGTGCTCGGCGTACTCGACGGGGTGGCGCCGTTCCGGGTCATCCCCGGCGCCCTCGGCGGCGCCACCGTCATGGGCGTGCGCCCGCCGCGCCCCTCGGCGTTCGTGCGGCTGGTGAAGGCCGCGGCCGACCGCGTCGCGGCGCTGGCCCTGCTCGTGCTGGCGTCGCCGCTCCTGCTGGTCATGGTCGCCGCCGTCAAGCTGGACAGCCGCGGGCCGGCGTTCTTCGTGCAGCCCCGGGTCGGTCAGCACGGCCGCCCGTTCCGGGTCTACAAGATGCGGACCATGGTCGTGGACGCCGAGGAGCGCAAGTCCGAGCTGGTGTCGGCCAACGAGGGCGGCGAGGTGCTGTTCAAGCTGAAGCGCGACCCCCGCGTGACCCGGGTCGGCGCGTTGCTGCGCAAGTCGTCGCTGGACGAGCTGCCCCAGCTGGTCAACGTGCTCAGGGGCGAGATGTCCTTGGTCGGACCGCGGCCCTTCCTGGCCTCGGAGACGGTCAACATGGACCGCGAGGCGCTGCGCCGCCTGGCCGTCAAGCCCGGCATCACCGGCCTCTGGCAGGTCAGCGGCCGCTCCGACCTGGAGTGGGAGGCGGCGGCCGGGCTGGACCGGTACTACGCGGACAACTGGAGCCTGACCGGGGACGTGCTGATCGGGCTGCGGACCGTCAAGGCCGTGGTGGGCGCGGACGGCGCGTACTGACCCCTCGACCTCCCTGGCAACGCCGGCCCCCCTCGCGTCGAGCCGTCAATGTTGGTGGGTCGAGCCGTCAATGTTGGTGCGCCGAGCCGTCAATGTTGGTGGGCCGAGCCGTCAGTCTTGGTGGGCCGAGGCGGCGCGGCCGGCCAACCGCGCCGGCTCGCCGGTGTCTTTGCCCCTGGAGTTCGCCGGCTCGCTGGGACGATCGCCGTCGTGGTCGTGAGAGGCTGCCGCACGTGACGATCACCGCCCGGCCGGCCAAGCCCGACACTGTCACCGACGACCACACGCTCGCCGCCTGGCTGGCCACGGTCGCCGGCGACCGGCTCGTAGCGGTCCGCGCGGAGGGCCTGAGCGGCGGTGAGCTCAAGGACGCCGGGGACGCGTCGGCGCACGACCTCCTGATGGCGCTGCTGGCCGAGCACCGTCCCGACGACGCGGTGCTCAGCGAGGAGGGGGCGGACGACCGGTCGCGGCTGACCTCGAAGCGGGTGTGGATCGTGGACCCCCTCGACGGGACCCGGGAGTTCTCCGAGCCGCCTCGCGACGACTGGGCGGTGCACGTCGCGCTGTGGGAGGACGGTGAGCTCACCGTCGGCGCGGTCGCGCAGCCCGGGCTCGGCACCACCTTCCACACCGGCGAGCCGCCGGTCGTGCCGGCGCGGGGCGACGGGCCGCCACGGATCGCGGTGTCCCGCACGCGGCCCCCGGAGTTCGTGGCGGCGCTCGCGGCCGAGCTCGGCGCCGAGCTGGTGGCGATGGGGTCGGCCGGCGCGAAGGTGATCTCCGTGGTCCGCGACGTGACCGACGCCTACGTCCACGCCGGCGGGCAGTACGAGTGGGACTCCGCCGCGCCCGTCGCCGTGGCCCGGGCCGCCGGCCTGCACACCAGCCGTGCCGACGGCCGGCCGCTGGCCTACAACCAGGACGACGTGCTGCTCCCCGACCTGGTGGTGTGCCGTCCCGAGCTGGCGGAGCCGATCCTGGCCTTCGTGCGCCGGCACGGGCTGGCCTAGCAGCCTGCCGAGCAGGGAGCCCGGGGCCGGGCAGCCTGGCGTGGGGCCGGGTCAGGCGTCGGCCGCGAGCTCCTCCCGGTCGGCCCACTCCAGCAGGGGCGCGATGTCGAAGACGGCCTCGTCGATGCCCTCGTGGAGGTCACCCAGCTCGGCGTACCGGGCCGGGACGGTCGCGATGGTGAGCTCGCGCGGCTCGATGTCGTCGACCTCGTCCCAGCGGATCGGGGTGGACACCGTCGCCTCGGGGTTGCCTCGCACGGAGTACGCGCCGGCGATGGTGTGGTCGCGGGTGTTCTGGTTGTAGTCGACGAAGAGCTTGTGCGGGTCGCGGTCCTTGCGCCACCAGGTCGTGGTGGCGTCGTCGGGCGCCCTGCGCTCGACCTCCCGGGCGAAGGCGAGGGCGGCGCGGCGTACATCGGGGAAGCCGTGGTCGGGGCGGATGCGCACGTACACGTGCAGCCCGTTGCCGCCGCTGGTCTTCGGCCAACCGGTGGCGCCCAGCTCGTCGAGGACCTCGTGGGCGACGTGGGCGACGCGGCGCACCCGGTCGAAGCCGCACAGCGGCATCGGGTCCAGGTCGATGCGCCACTCGTCGGGCTTCTCGGTGTCGGCGCGACGGCTGTTCCAGGGATGGAACTCCACGGTGCTCATCTGCACCGCCCACACGACGCTGGCCGGCTCGGTGACGCAGAGCTCGTCGGCGGTCCGGCCGTACCGGGGGAAGTAGACCCGGACCGTCTCCAGCCACGGCGGCGCCCCGGCCGGGACCCGCTTCTGGTGCACCTTCTGGCCGGCCACGCCTCCGGGGAACCGGTGCATCATGCACGGCCGCTCGTAGAGGGCCCGAACGATGCCGTCCTTGACCGACAGGTAGTAGGCGACCAGGTCCAGCTTGGTCTCCCCGCGCGCCGGGAAGTAGACCCGGTCCGGGTTGGTCACCCGGACCACCTTGTCGTCCACCTCGACCTCGACGGCGGGAGTGGTGCGACTGGAGGCCATGCGGTCACCGTAGCGGCGGCCGCCGTGAACGGTGCGCCGCGCCGGCGGGGCGCCGGATTGTGGCCGATGCCCGCAGCCTCGCGCGGCGTGTCGCCGCGGTCTGAGGCCACAAGCGCGGATGCGTGCAGGCATCGGCCACAACCAGGCCGACGCGGGCGCACTTACCGGCACCAGTACAGTGGTCCAGTCTTCACCGAGTTTTCGTTGACGAGAGCAACGAGCCGACACAGGATGACGTGGTTGCCGCGGTGCGCAGATCCGGTCGCGGCGGGGTCAGGGGGAAACGTCTACCGCGTCGTACGACGCAGGGGGAGCATGTCCATGCGAAGAGTCCGTCCATTCCTCACGGCAGGGGCCGCCGGCACCGCGCTGGCCACCGCCGCCGTACTCGGCCTGCCGGCAACGGCCTCGGCCCACCCGTCGTCGCCGCCGGACCCGGAGGTGGTCTCCTCCGCGCTGGCCGCGCCGTTCAACCTCGAGGTCGACCGGCACAAGGTGCTGGTCGCCGACGGCGGGCTGAACAGCGTCTCGAAGGTCAACCGCGACGGCAGCCTGACCACGATCGTCGCCGACGTCGTCGGCGCATCCGGCGTCGCCACCAGCTGGGGGCGGCTGGCCTACACCTCGACCACCTCCAACCCGGAGACGTTCGAGAACACCGCCAGCTCGCTGACCATCAAGGGCTGGGGCGGCACCAAGGTCGTGGACACGCTCGCCTACGAGCAGAAGAAGAACCCCGACCAGGTCAACAGCTACGGCATCGACAACCCGACCCAGTGCCAGATCGACGCGTTCGCAGCGCACGCCGACGAGGGGTTCCCGCCGGCGTCGTACACCGGGATGGTCGACTCCCACGCCTACTCGGTGACGTCGTTCGACGGCGGATGGGTGGTCGCCGACGCCGGCGGCAACGACCTGCTGCTCGTCGACCGGCACGGCAAGATCCGCAAGGCGATCGTGATGCCCAGGCAGCCGTCGGTGATCACCCAGGCGGCGGCCGACGCCTTCGGGCTCGACGACTGCGTCGTGGGCGCGACCTACTCCTGGGAGCCGGTGCCCACCGACGTCGAGGTCGGACGCGACGGCCACCTCTACGTGACCACGCTGCCGGGCGGGCCGGAGGACGACTCCCTCGGTGCCCGTGGCGGGCTCTACCGGGTCAACCCGTGGAACGGCCACGCCAAGAGGATCGCCAGCGGGTTCCTCGGCGCGACCAACCTGGCGCTCGGCGACCGGGGCGAGATCTACGTCGCCGAGCTGTTCGGCGGCAGGATCTCGGTGGTGCGCGGCGGTGCGGTGAAGACCTACGTCGAGCTGCCCGGCGCCGTCGCCGTGGAGTCCGGCCGCGACGGGTCGCTGTGGGGCGCCACCCTCGGCAACGAGGACCCGCCGGCACCCGGCACCGTGGTGAAGCTGCGGGACGGCAGGCACCACCACTGACCGGGGCACCGACCAGGCGCCCGTAGACTGGCCAGCCGAACACCCCCTCCCTTTCCGGGGAGGGGGTGATCGCGCTGCGCCGGGGTGACCGGCTGCCCGGCGACGACGAGGGGGCCCGTGGAATGAACCTGACCGGTCTGGCCGACCTGGTGCTCGCGGAGCCCACCCTCGCCGCGGCGGTGGGGGACGCCCGCGAAGGCCGCGACCGCGTCCTCGACCTCACCGGTCCGGCGGCGCTGCGCCCCTTCGTCGTGCGAGGCCTGGTCGACGCGGGGCGCACCGTGCTGGCGGTCGCCGCGACCGCGCGGGAGGCCGAGGAGCTGGTCACCTCGCTCGGCTGCGTGATGGACCCGGCCCTGGTGGCCTACTACCCCTCTTGGGAGACCCTGCCGCACGAGCGGCTGTCACCGCGCAACGACACCGTGGGCCGGCGCCTGGCCGTGCTGCGCCGGCTGGCGCACCCCGGGGGCGACGCCACCACCGGTCCGCTGCGCGTCGTCGTCGCCCCGGTGCGGTCGGTGCTGCAGCCTCAGGTGCAGGGCCTGGCCGACCTGGAGCCGGTCGAGCTGGAGCCCGGCGACGAGGTGGACACCGACGACCTCGCGCTCCGGCTCAGCGCCGCGGCGTACGCGCGGGTGGACCTGGTGGAGCGGCGCGGGGAGTTCGCGGTCCGCGGCGGCATCGTCGACGTGTTCCCGCCGACCGAGGAGCACCCGCTGCGCGTCGACCTCCTCGGCGACGAGGTGGAGGAGATCCGGTCGTTCTCGGTGGCCGACCAGCGGTCGCTCGACCTGGTCCCTCGCCTGTGGGCGCCACCGTGTCGAGAGCTGCTGCTCACCGACCAGGTCCGAGCCCGGGCGAAGGCGCTCGGCGAGGCGCACCCCGAGCTCGCCGAGATGGCCGAGCGGCTCGCCGAGGGGCACGCGATGGAGGGCATGGAGTCCCTGGCCCCCGTCCTCGTCGACGGCATGGAGCTGCTGGTCGACCTGCTGCCCAGCGACACCCACGTGCTCGTGCTCGACCCGGAGCGGGCCCGGGCCCGCGCCGCCGACCTGGTGGCCACCAGCGAGGAGTTCCTGCGCGCCTCGTGGGCGGCGGCGGCCTCGGGCGGTGCGGCACCGATCGACCTGGGCGCCGCGTCGTACCGTTCGCTGGGCGAGGTCCGGGCGCACACGCTGGCGCAGGGCAAGGCGTGGTGGAGCCTGAGCCCGTTCGGGCTGGACGGGGACGAGGCGGGCGAGATGGTGGGCGAGGCACCGGTGGTTTCGAGACGCTCGCAGGCTCGCTCCTCAACCACCGGCGGGTCAGGACCGGAGGTGCCGGACGGCGCGCCCGTCTGGCTGCGCGAGGCGGCGGCGGCCGCCACCGGCCCGGGCGCGCCCGACGCCGGGACCGACGCCGAGCCCGACCCCGGGCCCGACCCCGGGCCCGACGCCGGGCCCGAGCCGCACGGTGACGGCGTCGAGAGCCGGCCCGTGCCGGTCCGCCCGGCACAGACCTACCACGGGGATCTGGAGCGCGCGGTGGCCGACATCCGGGCCTGGCTGGCGCTCGGTGGCCGCGCGGTCGTGGTGCACGAGGGCCACGGCGCCGCCGAGCGCATGGTGGAGGTGCTGCGCGAGCACGACCTGCCGGTGCGGCTGGCGGAGCGGGTGGCCACCGCCGGCGACGTGACGCCCGCGGTCGTGGTGGTGACGACGGGCGCCCTGGCCCACGGCTTCGTCGCCCCCGCTCAGCAGCTCGCCGTCGTCACCGGCGAGGACCTGGCCGGCCAGCGCGGCTCCACCAAGGACCTGCGCCGGATGCCGGTACGCCGCAAGCGCCAGGTCGACCCGCTCGAGCTCACTCCGGGCGACTTCGTCGTGCACGAGCAGCACGGGGTCGGCCGGTACGTCCAGATGCGACAGCGCGAGGTGCAGGGCGCCACGCGGGAGTACCTCGTCCTCGAGTACGGCGCGTCCAAGCGGGGCGGGCCGCCGGACCGGCTCTACGTGCCCACCGACCAGCTCGACCAGGTCACCCGTTACGTCGGCGGCGACCAGCCCACCCTGGACCGCCTCGGCGGCGCCGACTGGGCCCGGCGCAAGGGCCGGGCCAGGAAGGCGGTGCGCCAGATCGCCGCGGAGCTGATCAAGCTGTACGCCGCGCGACAGGCCACCAGGGGCCACGCGTTCGCCCAGGACAGCCCCTGGCAGCGCGAGCTGGAGGACGCGTTCGGCTTCGTGGAGACCCCCGACCAGCTCACCACCGTCGACGAGGTCAAGGCCGACATGGAGCGCGAGGTGCCGATGGACCGGCTGGTCTGCGGCGACGTCGGCTACGGCAAGACCGAGATCGCCGTGCGGGCGGCGTTCAAGGCGGTCCAGGACGGCAAGCAGGTCGCCGTACTCGTGCCCACCACGCTGCTCGTGCAACAGCACCTCGCGACCTTCGCCGAGCGGTTGAGCGCCTTCCCGGTGGTCGTGCGCGGCCTGTCGCGGTTCCAGACCGACAAGGAGGCCGCGGCGGTCGTCTCCGGGCTGGCCGACGGCTCGGTCGACCTGGTCATCGGCACGCACCGGCTGCTCAACCCCGACATCGTGTTCAAGGACCTCGGCCTGGTCGTGGTCGACGAGGAGCGGCGCTTCGGCGTGGAGCACAAGGAGCAGCTCAAGCGGCTGCGGACCGCCGTCGACGTGCTGGCGATGTCGGCCACCCCGATCCCGCGGACCCTGGAGATGGCGGTCACCGGGATCCGGGAGATGTCCACGATCACCACGCCGCCGGAGGAGCGACACCCGGTGCTGACCTACGTCGGGGCCTACGAGGACCGCCAGGTGACCGCGGCGGTGAGGCGCGAGCTGCTGCGCGAGGGCCAGGTGTTCTACATCCACAACCGGGTCACGACGATCGAGAAGGCGGCCGCGCGGATCCGGCGCCTGGTGCCCGAGGCGCGCGTGACCGTGGCGCACGGGCAGATGGGCGAGCACCGGCTGGAACAGGTGATGGTGGACTTCTGGGAGCGGCGGTTCGACGTCCTGGTCTGCACCACGATCGTCGAGTCCGGGCTGGACGTCTCCAACGCCAACACCATGGTGATCGAGCGGGCCGACACCCTCGGCCTCTCCCAGCTGCACCAGCTCCGCGGCCGCGTCGGACGCAGCCGGGAGCGCGCGTACGCGTACTTCCTGTTCCCGCCGGAGAAGCCGCTCACCGAGACCGCCCACGAGCGGCTGGCCACCCTCGCCCAGCACTCCGACCTAGGCGGCGGCATGGCCATCGCGATGAAGGACCTGGAGATCCGCGGCGCCGGCAACCTGCTCGGCGGCGAGCAGTCCGGGCACATCGCGGACGTCGGGTTCGACCTGTACGTGCGGCTGGTGGGCGAGGCCGTGGAGGAGTACCGGGGCGCTCCGGGCGACCAGGCGCCGAAGGAGGTCAAGATCGAGCTGCCCGTGGACGCCCACATCCCCCACGACTACATCGGCTCCGAGCGGCTCCGGCTGGAGATGTACAAGCGGCTCGCCGAGGTCACCAGCGACGCCGACGTCGCCGCGATCCGCGAGGAGCTCGAGGACCGGTACGGCGCGCCGCCCGAGCCGGTCCGCAGCCTGCTCGACGTGGCCAGGTTCCGGGCCCGGGCCCGCGCGGCCCGCCTGACCGACGTGACCTTGCAGGGCAGGTACGTCCGGTTCGCCCCCGTGGAGCTCCCCGACTCGGCGAAGGTGCGGCTCGACCGGCTCCACCCTGGCAGCGTGGTGAAGACCGGCGTGCGTACGATGCTGGTGCCGCGGCCCTCCACCGCGGCGGTGGGCGGTCGGCCGCTCCGCGACGAGGCCCTGCTGGCCTGGGCGCGCGAGGTGGTCGACACCGTCGTGGACCGGGTCCCGGCGGCGCCCGCGCCCAGCGGCCAGGGGAGCTAGAAGGATGCGACGACGCCTCACGCGGGCCGTGACAGCCGCCGCGGCACTGGCGCTGACCGGATGCTCGACGATGACGCCGGGCGTCGCCCCCGGTGTGGCCGCCGACGTCGACGGCCACACCATCACCACGCGCGACGTCGACGACCTCGCGGAGGCGCTGTGCGCGGTCAACACGGCCCAGCCGGCCTCGGGGTCGGAGGAGATCTCCGGCCGGCAGGCCCGCGGCGCGGCCCTCAGCCGGCTGATCCAGGTTCAGCTGGCCGAACAGCTCGGTGAGGACGAGGGGCTGGAGCCCGACGAGACCCGCGTCGCCCAGCAGCTCCAAGGCGTGGAGGCCCAGCTCTCCACCGTCCCGGACGACCAGCTGGCCACGTTCATGGACAGCTACGCCGAGCTGGTCCGGGGCGCCGACCTGCTCACCCAGCTCGGCCGCCGGTCGCTGACGGAGAAGGGCGAGGAGGACGTGCAGGACGACGCGGCCCTGACCGAGGGCGGCACCCTGCTGCAGCAGTACGCCTCGGACGCCGACGTCGAGGTGTCCCCGCGGTTCGGCAGCTTCTCCGACGGCCAGGTCCAGCCCGGCGACGGGTCGCTGTCCGTGCCGGTGTCCCAGAACGCGGTCGACGGCGCGGCGGAGTCGCCGTCCCCGGAGTTCCTGTCCGGGCTGCCGGCGACCCAGAAGTGCGCCTGACCCTCCTGGTCTCCTCGCCCCGCGTGGCGCCCGGGCTCATGACGCGGGCGGCCTGGCAGGCGCTCGACGCCGCCACGCTGGTGGTCGCCGGCTCCGCCGACCTGCCGCTGGCCCGCGCGGTGGCCGCCTCCGGGACGGCGGTGTCCGTGGCGCCCGACCGGTCGCTGGCCGGGCTGGTCGCGCTCGCCGGGCACGACGACGTCGTGTACCTGACCTGCGACGAGGAGGCCGACCGGCTTCCCCACCAGGTCGCCGCCCTCGTGCTCGACGGGGACGCCGGCATCGAGGTCGAGGTGCTGCACGCGTCGTACGACGTGCCCGGGGCCCGGCTGCTGGACCTGGTCACCGTCATGGACCGACTGCGCCGGGACTGCCCGTGGGACCGCGAGCAGACCCACCGGTCGCTGGCGACGTACCTGCTCGAGGAGACCTACGAGACGCTGGAGGCGATCGACACCGGGGACACCGGCCACCTGCGGGAGGAGCTCGGCGACCTGCTGCTGCAGGTGCTGTTCCACGCGCGCATCGCGGCGGAGCGGGCGGACGGGTTCACCATCGACGACGTGGCGGCCGGCATCGTCGACAAGCTGGTCTACCGGCACCCGCACGTCTTCGCCGGGCTGGACGTGGCGGACGCCGAGGAGGTGCACCGCAACTGGGAGGCGCTCAAGGCGGCGGAGAAGCAGCGCCGCTCCCCGCTGGACGGCGTGCCCGCCGCCCTGCCGGCGCTCACCCTCGCCGAGAAGGTGCTCGGCCGGCTGGCCACGGCCGGCGTCCGGCCCCCCGGGCTCGCGCCCGACCTGCTCGGCGACCGGCTGCTCGCCCTGGTGGCCCAGGCCCGCGCGGACGGTCTGGACGCCGAGCAGGAGCTGCGCGACGCCGTGCGCCGCCTCACCGACCCCCCGCGCGGCCGTTGAGGAGCCGGAGCTTGCGAGCGTCACGAAGCAACCAGCGGCACCATGGCAGGGACTGCGCCCGGCCGCCGCCGCGTCGGTTGAGGTGCGAACGAAGTGAGCCTCGAAACCAGCGGCACCGTGGCACAGACCCAGCCTGAGGTCCGGTGGTTTCGAGACGCTCGCAAGCTCGCTCCTCGGGCCGCCGGCAGCGTTCGCGGGTGGTTCCCCCGGGCGAGCCGGGGGTACCGGAAGGACGGTCCGTGACTAGGCTGAGGCGGCAACCGATTCGGAGTGAGTCGTCCCCATCGTCCGAGGAGCAGCACAGTGGCATCGATCGAAGCAGTAGGTGCGCGCGAGATCCTGGACTCGCGAGGGAACCCGACCGTCGAGGTGGAGGTCGCCCTCGACGACGGCACGGTCGCCCGCGCGGCGGTCCCGTCGGGGGCGTCGACGGGTGCGTTCGAGGCGGTCGAGCTGCGCGACGGCGGCGACCGCTACGGCGGCAAGGGGGTCACCAAGGCGGTCGACGCGGTGCTCGACGTGATCGCGCCGGAGCTGGTCGGGTTCGAGGCCAGCGAGCAGCGGCTGGTCGATGCCAAGATGCTGGACCTCGACGGCACTCCCAACAAGGCCAAGGTGGGCGCCAACGCCATCCTCGGGGTCTCCCTCGCGGTCGCCAGGGCGGCGGCGGACTCCGCCGGCCTCCCGCTGTTCCGCTACGTCGGCGGTCCCAACGCCCACGTGCTGCCGGTCCCGATGATGAACATCCTCAACGGCGGGGCGCACGCCGACACCGGCGTGGACGTGCAGGAGTTCATGATCGCGCCGGTCGGTGCCGGCACGTTCGCCGAGGCGCTGCGCACGGGCGCGGAGGTCTACCACGCGCTCAAGTCGGTGCTGAAGAAGCAGGGCCTGGCCACGGGCCTGGGCGACGAGGGCGGCTTCGCCCCGGACCTCGCGCACAACCGCGCGGCACTGGACCTGATCGGCGAGGCGGTCGGCGCGGCCGGGCTCGCGCTCGGCAAGGACGTCGTCCTCGCCCTGGACGTGGCGGCCTCGGAGTTCCACGAGGACGGCGGCTACACCTTCGAGGGCCAGCGTCGCACCTCGGAGGAGATGATCGCCTACTACGCCGAGCTGGTCTCGTCGTACCCGATCGTCTCCGTCGAGGACCCGCTCGACGAGGAGGACTGGGACGGCTGGAAGGCGATGACCGCGGGCCTGGGCGAGCAGGTCCAGCTGGTCGGCGACGACCTGTTCGTCACCAACGTCGAGCGGCTCGGCCGCGGCATCGAGGAGCGGTCCGCCAACGCCCTGCTGGTCAAGGTCAACCAGATCGGCTCCCTCACCGAGACGCTGGACTCGGTCGACCTGGCGCACCGCAACGGGTTCCGCTGCATGATGAGCCACCGGTCCGGCGAGACCGAGGACACCACGATCGCCGACCTGGCGGTGGCCACCAACTGCGGCCAGATCAAGACCGGCGCGCCCGCCCGCTCCGAGCGGGTCGCGAAGTACAACCAGCTGCTGCGCATCGAGGAGGAGCTCGAGGACGCGGCCAGCTACGCCGGGCGCTCGGCCTTCCCGCGGTACACCGGCTGAGGCGTGGCGTTCGGGCGGGGGTCGCGGGACCCCGGGCGGCCTGGTGCTCCGGGCGCCCGGGCGACCTCGCGTCCCGGCGGGCGGCCGGGCCCGCCGCCGGGCGGTCGCGCCCGCACCAGGTCTGCTCCCGCGACGCCGCGGCCGCGTCTGACCGGGCGGTTCGCGGTGCTCGTCCTGGTCCTGGCCGTGCTCGCGGTGTCCTATGCCTCCAGCCTGCGCGCCTACCTCGACCAGCGCCACCAGCTGTCGTCGCTGCGCGAGGAGATCGCGACCACCACCGGCCAGATCGCGGCGCTGGAGCGCGAGCAGGAGCGCTGGCAGGACCCGGCGTACCAGATGAGCCAGGCGCGCGAGCGGTTCGGGTTCGTCATGCCCGGCGAGGTGGGCCTGCGGGTCATCGGCCGCGACGGCCAGCCGCTCGGCCAGGAGGACTCGCTCACCGAGCCCCGGCAGTCCTCCGGTGACGGCCGGCCGGAGTGGTGGCAGACCACCCTGCGCAGCATCGGCGCCGCCGGGAACCCGCCCGACGAGGACGACGCACCCGCGCGGACGATCACGCCGTCGACCACGACCGACCGGCCGGACGGGTGACGGCCCCGCACGACGTCGCCGTGGTCGCCGCACAGCTCGGCCGGGCCCCCCGCGGCCTGCGTGAGGTCGCGCACCGCTGTCCGTGCGGCAACCCCGACGTCGTGGTGACCGAACCGCGGCTGCCCGACGGGACGCCGTTCCCGACCACCTTCTACCTCACCTGCCCTCGCGCGGTCTCGATGGTCGGCACCCTGGAGGGGTCCGGGCTGATGACGTCGATGACGCAGCGGCTCGGCCGCGACCCCGACCTGGCCCGTCGGTACGCCCACGCGCATCGCGCCTACCTGTCCGCACGCGAGGCGCTGGCCCCCGTCCCGGAGATCGCGGGGGTGTCCGCGGGCGGCATGCCGACCCGGGTGAAGTGCCTGCACGTGCTGGCCGCCCAGTCGCTGGCCCAGGGGCCGGGGGTCAACCCGCTCGGCGACGAGGTGGTCGAGGCCCTGGGGGAGTGGTGGGCCGCCGGGCCGTGCGTCGGCTCGTGACTCCCGTGGAGCAGCGACAGGTCGTGGTCCCGGGCATCGTGACGCGGACCTCTTACCCTGGACCCACCAACATTGACGGCTCGGCCGACCAGCATTGACGGCTCGACATGGCGCAGGGGCATGGAGTGGAGCGGCGGCCGCATCCGGTGACCGGGCGGCCGTTCCCGAGCCCGGTGCCGCCGGGGACGGGATGGCCGGGTGACCCGGCATCGGCGACGACGGCCGGGCCGCGGGACGCGGACGGGGTGCGGTCGGCCGCCGCAGGGGCGAGCCTCGGCGAGGTCACGGCCCGGTCCAGCGTCTGCCGGGCCTGCCCCCGGCTGGTGGCCTGGCGGGAGCAGGTGGCGAGGACGAAGCGGGCCTCGTTCGCAGACCAGCCGTACTGGGGCCGGCCGGTCCCCGGCTGGGGGGACGACCGGCCCGCGGTGCTGGTGGTCGGGCTGGCGCCCGCGGCCCACGGCGGCAACCGCACCGGCCGGATCTTCACCGGCGACCGCAGCGGGGACTGGCTGTTCGCGGCGTTCCACCGGGCCGGCCTGGCGTCGCAGGCGACGTCGGTGGCGGCCGGCGACGGCCAGCGGCTGGTGCACACGCGCGTGGTCGCCGCGGTCCGGTGCGCGCCGCCGGACAACCGGCCCACGGTGTCGGAGCGGGACACCTGCGGGGTGTGGCTGGGCCGTGAGGTGGCGCTGGTGCTGCCGCACGTGCGGGTGGTGCTGTGCCTGGGCGGGTTCGCCTGGTCGGCCGCTCTCGGGACGCTGGCGCGGGCCGGGTGCGCCGTGCCCAGGCCGCGCCCGCGGTTCGGTCACGGTGCCGAGGCGCACCTGCCGGGGCCGCCCGGCGGGCCGGCCGAGCTGCTCGTGCTGGGCACCTACCACCCCAGCCAGCAGAACACCTTCACCGGCCGGCTCACCGAGCCGATGCTGGACGAAGTGCTGGCTCGGGCGGCGTCGGTGGCGGGAGTGGCGCGGCCGGCTGGGTAGGCTCCCGGCTCCCGGCCCCCGTATCCCAATGGCAGAGGACGAGGTCTTAAACACCTTTCAGTGTGGGTTCGAGTCCCACCGGGGGCACAAGCGTCGGATCGGTGGAATCCTCCACCGCCTTACGGGGTAAGGGTGCTCCATGTCGTACACAGAGCCGCCCCCGGGCACCGCACCGACCGGCGCGTCGTCCTCCACCGCCGACGCTTCGCTGGGCACCCTGGTCAGCAACCTCAGCCAGCAGATGTCCACCCTGGTCCGCGACGAGATCCGGCTCGCCCAGGCCGAGGTCACCCAGAAGGGCAAGCAGGCCGGGATCGGCCTCGGCCTGTTCAGTGTCGCCGGCCTGCTCGCCTTCTACGGCGTGGCGACGCTGATCGCCACGGCCGTGCTGGCCCTCGCCCTGGCCATCGACGCCTGGCTGGCCGCCCTCGTCGTCGGGGTCGTCCTGCTCGCCGCCGCCGGGGTCGCCGGCGTCATGGGCAAGGGCAAGGTCCGCCAGGCCGGGCCCCCGAAGCCGGAGCAGGCGATCGCAGGCCTGAAGGAGGACGTCGCCACGTTGAAGGGAGACCGCTCATGAGCACGACCCCCAACACCGGCTCGGACCCCGACGCGATCCGCGAAGAGATCGAGCAGACCCGCTCCGACCTCGCCGACACCGTCGACGCGCTGCAGTACAAGATGGACGTGAAGGCGCGGGCGAAGGAGCGGGCCCGCGCCACCGGCGCCGGGCTGCGCGAGCGCGGCGTGGAGCTGAAGGACCAGGCCACCACCTCCGAGGGCAAGCCGCGCCCCGAGCTGCTGGCCGGCGCCGCCGTAGTCCTGGCCCTCGTCGTCGCCGTCGTGTGGTGGCGCCGGCGGTGAGCCGGCCGCGCCGAGACGGCAGTGGTAGGGAACATCGGCGTCGGGAGCGTCGTTCCACCAGTGTGCGCCCGTAGCATGGACGCACGGCTCGCGGTGCCCACAACGGGTGCCGCGCGAGTCCCGAGGAGACTCCTGATGCAGAGCAGCAACCCGGTGTTCCGACGCGCCGAGGGATTCGGCGGTGCCGACGCCCGGGCGCAGCGGAACCAGACCTACGCCGGCAACGGCATCACCTACCCCGGCTACGACACCCACGGCGACACCGCCAGCGGCACGCCCGGCGCGGGCGGCTACCCGGGTGCGCCCGTCGACCCGTACGGCACCGGTCTCGACCAGCGCCGCATGGACATCGACTCGGTCGTGCAGAAGACCGGGCTCACCCTCGGCGTCGTGGTGCTGGCCGCGGCGCTCACCTGGGTGCTCTCCGGAGACATCGTCAGCGGCAACACGGTCGACACAGACGTCGTCTCGCGGCTCTACCTGTTGTCGATGCTCGGCGCGTTCGGTGGCTTCGCGCTGTCGATGGTGAACTCGTTCAAGCGGGTGGTCAGCCCGCCGCTGGTCTTGGCGTACGCCGCTCTCCAGGGCGTCTTCATGGGCGCCTTCAGCAAGGTCATGGAGGCCCAGTTCGGCGACGGCATCGTGGTGGGCGCCGTGGTCGGCACGATCGCCGCGGTGGCCGGCACGCTGGCGGCGTACCGGTTCTTCGACATCAAGGTCGGCGACCGGTTCCGCAAGTTCGTGGTGGCCGCGATGTTCGGGTTCGTGGCGCTGGCGCTGCTGGACTTCGTGCTCGGCTTCTTCCACGCCTCGTTCGGCTTCAACGGCTTCGGCACGGTCGGGCTGATCAGCAGCGTGGTCGGGCTCGGTCTCGGCGTCCTGATGCTGATCTTGGACTTCGACTTCGTCGAGCGCGGCATCGCCGCCGGGCTGCCGGACCGGGAGTCCTGGCGGGCGGCGTTCGGGCTGACCGTGACCATCATCTGGATCTACATCGAGCTGCTGCGGATCCTCGCGATCTTCAACTCCGGCGACTGACCCCGGCAACTCGCCCGCGCCCCCAGCGTCGCGCAGTCCCTCGTCGAGGGTCGAGCCGTCAATCTTGGTGGGTCGAGCCGTCAATGTTGGTGGGCCGGTGGCGGCCGGCATCGCGAGTGCGTACGGCGGGTCAGGCCCCCGCGGTCTCGGCGACCCGGTCGTCCTGGTCGCCTGGGTCGGCGGCCCCTTCGGGTGCCTCGTGCGGCGTCTCGAGGTCGGTCTCGGGCTGGCGCCGGCGCCGACGCAGCTGCACGAACCGGCCCCACGGCACGCCGCCCTGCGGTGCCTTGCCGGCCGGCTCGACCTCCACGCCCGGAGTGCGGGCAGCCTCGACGGCCGCCTTGGAGATCGGCAGGACGCCCTCGCCGCGCTGGGCCTCCAGCGGCGCCTCGTCGTCGGGGACCACGCCGAGCGCCGCCAGCGTGCTGGGCAACAGCACGGAGGTGAGCCGGGAGTAGCCGGCCACCGAAGGGTGGAACCGGTCCGGCCCGAAGAGCACCTCGGCGAGGTGCTGGAACTCGGGGCCCAGGATCGAGGCCAGGGACACCGTCCGGCCACCGGACTCGACGACCGCGATGGTCTGCGCCGCCGCGAGCCGCTGGCTCCACGCCCGGGCCAGCTGGCGCAGCGGCGGGGGCAGCGGTTCGATCGTGCCGAGGTCGGGGCAGGTGCCGACGACCACCTCGACCCCGGCGTTCCGCAGCCGGACCACCCCCTCGCGCAGCAGCCGCACGGACTGCGCGGGGCGGACGGCGTGGGTCACGTCGTTGGCGCCGACCAGGATGACCGCGACGTGGGGCTCCATGGGGAGCACCTTGTCGACCTGGGCGGCGAGGTCCTTGCTCTGGGCTCCCACGAACGCGACCGACGAGAGGTAGCAGCGCCGTCCGGTCGCCTCCGAGACCCCCGACGCGAGCCGCGCACCGGGAGTCTCCTCGACGCGCTCCACGCCGTAGCCGGCCGCCGACGAGTCGCCGAGGAGGGCGACCTTGACCGGCGGGCCGGGCCGGGCCAGCCCGTACCAGCCGGTGGGTGCGGGAGGGTCGCCGTCGGCGTTGCCGATGGTGCGCCGGGCCAGCGTCGCCTCGGCCCGCAGCACCCCGTAGAGCGAGGCGCCGAGCAGCGACAAGCCGCCCCCGCCGTACGCGGCGGCGGCGACCAGGCGCTTCGCTGCCTCCGCGCTGCCCACCCCATCACTGTACAAATCGGCGGGATGCCGCCGGGGGGATTCCGCGAGCAGCGTTGTGGCCGAAGACTGCACGCGACACGCCGGCGAGAGCGTCGTACGCGGCCACTTTGGGCAGATCGTGCAGCCATCGGCCACAACCAGCCCGACTGCCCGCGCGGACCGCACCGACCTAGACTCGCCAGCGTGGACTACGCCAGCTCCCTGCTCGACCTGGTCGGCAACACGCCGCTGCTGAGGCTGTCGAAGGTCACAGACGGCGCGCGGCCGCTGGTGCTGGCGAAGCTGGAGTACCTCAACCCGGGCGGGTCGGTGAAGGACCGGATCGCGCTGCGCATGGTGGAGGCCGCGGAGCGCGACGGCAGCCTGCGGCCCGGCGGCACGATCGTCGAGCCGACCTCGGGCAACACCGGCGTGGGCCTGGCCATGGTGGCGCAGGCCAAGGGATACCGGTGCGTGTTCGTGTGTCCCGACAAGGTCAGCGAGGACAAGCGCAACGTGCTCGCGGCGTACGGCGCCCGGGTGGTGGTCTGCCCGACCGCCGTGGCGCCGGAGCACCCGGACTCCTACTACAACGTCTCGGACCGCCTGGTCCGCGAGATCGAGGGCGCCTGGAAGCCCGACCAGTACTCCAACCCGCACAACCCCCGCTCCCACTACGAGGAGACCGGCCCGGAGATCTGGCGGCAGACCGACGGGCGGGTCACCCACTTCGTCGCCGGCGTCGGCACCGGCGGCACGATCAGCGGCACCGGCAGGTTCCTCAAGGAGCAGAACCCCGCCATCCAGGTCGTCGGCGCCGACCCGGTCGGGTCGGTGTACTCCGGCGGCACCGGCCGGCCCTACCTGGTCGAGGGGGTGGGCGAGGACTTCTGGCCGGCGGCGTACGACCGCGGGATCGCCGACCGCGTCATCGCTGTCTCCGACGCCGACTCCTTCGCGACCACCCGCCGGCTGGCCCGTGAGGAGGCCGTGCTGGTGGGCGGGTCCAGCGGAATGGCCGTCTGGGCGGCGGTGCAGCTGGCCAAGGAGATCGACGGCACGCCCGCGGGCGACGACGCGGTCATCGTCGTGCTGCTCCCCGACTCCGGCCGCGGCTACCTCACCAAGGTCTTCGACGACGACTGGCTGGGCCGCTACGGCTTCCTGCCCGCCCGCGCCGGGCGGACCGTGGGCGAGGTGCTGCGCGGCAAGGACGACCGGCTGCCGGACCTCGTGCACACCCACCCCAACGAGACGCTGGCCGAGGCGGTGCAGATCCTCAAGGAGTACGGCGTGTCCCAGATGCCCGTCGTGCGCGCCGAGCCGCCCGTGGTGGCCGCGGAGGTGGCCGGGTCCGTGTCGGACAAGCAGCTGCTCGACGCCATCTTCACCGGCCGCGCCTCGCTGACCGACCCGGTGGAGGCGCACATGGCCGAGCCGTTCCCGACGATCGGCGCCACCGAGCCCGTGGCCGAGGCGGCCGCCCTGCTGGAGGGGGCCGACGCGCTGCTCGTGCAGGAGGACGGCAAGCCGATCGGCGTGCTGACCAGGCAGGACCTGCTGGCCTACCTGGCCCGGTGAGCCTCGGGTGCCGCCCGCCCCCGACGTCGCTCCCGGCGTCCTGGCGCTGCTGGCGCTGGCCGCCTTCGCCGCCGGGTTCGTCGACGCGGTGGTGGGCGGCGGCGGGCTGATCCAGCTGCCGGCCCTGGTGCTCTGGCTTCCGGCCGCCTCCCCGGTGCAGGTCCTGGCGACCAACAAGCTGGCCAGCATCTGCGGCACGACGGTGAGCTCGGTGACCTACTACCGACGGGTGCGTCCGCATCCGGGCACGTTCGTGCCGCTGATGGCCCTGGCGTTCCTCGGCTCGATGCTGGGCGCGCTGCTGGCCGGGCACATCCCCGCCTCGGCGTTCGACCCGATCGTGCTGGTCGTCCTGGTGGTCGTGGGCGCCTACGTGCTGATGCGGCCCGGGCTCGGGGAGGCGACCGAGCTCCGGTTCAGCGGGCACAAGCACACCGCCGCGGCCATGGCGACCGGCTTCGTGATCGGCGTGTACGACGGGGCGCTGGGGCCGGGCACCGGGTCGTTCTTCGTGTTCACCCTCGTCGGCCTGCTCGGCTACTCCTTTCTCGAGGCGTCGGCGAAGGCGCGCATGGCGAACTGGGCGACCAACCTGGCCGCCCTCGTGGTGTTCGTCCCCCAGGGGGCGGTGCTGTGGGCCATCGGGCTGGTGATGGGCGGATGCAACCTGGCCGGCGGCTACCTCGGCGCGCGCGTGGCCGTCGCCAAGGGCGCTCGGTTCGTGCGGGTGTTCTTCGTCGTGGTGGTCAGCGGGTTCGTCGTCCGCATCGGCGGGGAGGTGATCGGTCTGTGGGGCTGACGTCTGTGGGGCTGGCTCAGCCGGGGGTCGGTTCGGACCGCGGCGGCTGCGCCGTACCGCTCGCCGTGCCCGTGCTGCTCGTCCCGTCGGGGTCCAGCTCGTCGGCCTGGCGGACCGTCTCGGCGTGCCGGGAGCGGTACTCCACGGCGGTGCTGGCCGCGTCGCCGGCCTCCGCCTCGAGCCGCTCGGCGCGGGCCTGCCGCTCCTCGGCCTCCGCGCGCGCGGCCCTGGCCCGGGCGGCCGCCTCCTCGGCCGCGGCGGTGCGACGCTGCACCCCCGACTCGAGCCCCGTGGCCTGCTCGCGCAGCTCCGCGGCCCGCTGCCGGCGCTGCTCGGCCCGCTTCCTGCGCGCCATCGTCCAGGCGACGGCGGCAAGGGCCAGCAGCACCACCAGGGCGACCGCGAGCCAGATCCAGGTTGACGCGTCCATCTCTCGTGACTCCTCGAATTGGGGTACGACGGGGCCGGTACCCGGAGTGGGCCGGGACAAAACGACCGTTTCGCAGCCCCGGGGGTAGCCGGACCGTCTCCGCGGGGTACCACGAGTCCATGGACTGGTCCCGCGTGGTCAAGGCGCTCCCGGCCGTCGTCGCCGCCGGCGTCGCCGCACACGACATGCTGCAGCGCAAGCACTCGATCCTGCGCACCTACCCGGTGGTCGGGCACGGCCGCTTCATGCTGGAGAGGGTCGGCCCCGAGCTGCGGCAGTACATCGTCACCGACAACAACTCCGAGCGTCCGTTCAGCCGCGACCAGCGCCGCTGGGTCTACGCCTCGGCCAAGCTGGAGAACAACTACTTCGGCTTCGGCAGCGACAACGACGTCGAGAACACCGACGGCTACCCGATCATCAAGCACCGGACCTTCTCCGACGTGGTGCCGCCGTCGCACCCCCGGGCCGGAGAGGAGGTGGCGCTGCCGTCGGCGAAGGTGCTCGGCGGTCCGCGCCGGCGCGCCCGCGCGTTCCGCCCGGCCTCGCTGGTGAACATCTCGGCGATGAGCTTCGGCTCGCTCTCCGCCGCGGCCGTCGAGTCGCTGAACCGTGGCGCGGCCCTGGCCGGCTGCATGCACAACACCGGCGAGGGCGGGCTGTCCCCGTTCCACCGCAACGGCGGCGACCTGGTGTTCCAGATCGGCACGGCGTACTTCGGCTGCCGCGACGAGCACGGCCGCTTCGATCTCCGGCGACTCCAGGAGCTGGTGGCCGGCGCTCCGGTCAAGGCGATCGAGGTCAAGCTCAGCCAAGGGGCCAAGCCCGGCCTCGGGGGCCATCTGCCCGGCGCCAAGGTGACCTCGCAGATCGCCGAGATCCGGGGCATCCCCATGGGCAAGGACTGCATCAGCCCGTCGCGGCACGCGGAGTTCTCCGACGTCGACTCGATGCTGGACTGGGTCGAGATGGTCGCCGGGGAGACCGGGCTGCCGGTGGGCATCAAGTCCGCCGTCGGCGACCAGGCCTTCTGGGAGGAGCTGGTGAGGCTGATGGCCCGCGGCGACCGCGGCGTGGACTTCGTCACGGTCGACGGCGGGGAAGGCGGCACCGGCGCGGCCCCGCTGGTGTTCTCCGACTCCGTCGCGCTGCCGTTCCGGGTCGGTTTCGCCCGCGTGTACGCCGCGTTCGCCCGGGCCGGGATCGCCGACCGGGTGACCTTCGTGGGCAGCGGCAAGCTCGGCCTGCCCGACAACGCCATCGTCGCGCTGGCCCTGGGCTGCGACATGGTGAACGTGGCCCGGGAGGCGATGTTCGCCGTCGGGTGCATCCAGGCGCAGAAGTGCCACACCGACCACTGCCCCACCGGCGTCGCCACCCAGAACAGGTGGCTGGCCCGCGGCGTCGACCCCACCTTGAAGTCCCTGCGCGTCGCCAACTACGTCAAGACGCTGCGCCGCGACCTGCTCAAGGTGGCCGAGGCCTGCGGCGTCGCCCATCCGGCCCTGGTCGACGCCGACGACGTGGAGGTGCTCTACGGCACCAACACCGCCCGCCCGCTCCGCGAGGTGCACGGATACCAGCCCGGGTGGGGGACCGTCGGGGAGGACCTCGCCCGGGAGGTCACCCGGCTGATGTCCGGCGCCCCCGAGGGCGGGTCGGCCCCCGCCTCCGAGCACGCGAAGGCCTGACCCCCGGCTGGCCCCGACCCCCTTGGTGGCCGAGCCGTCAGTCTTGGTGGGTCGAGCCGTCAGTCTTGGTGGGTCGAGCCGTCAGTCTCGGTGGGTCGAGTCGCAGTGCCGGCGGGGTGGCAGGACCGGTGCGTGGGGTCAGCCGTGCGGCCGCCGCAGAGCGGCGACGACGCCGGCGAACATCGTCGCCTTGATCGCACCCAGGGTGGCGCGGTCCTTGCCGGCCAGGTCGCGCACCAGTCGTTCGGCGACCTCCGCCAGCGCCTCGGCGCTCCCGACGGCGTCGACCAGCCCGGCGGCGCGCGCCTCCGGCCCGCCGAACCGGCGGCCGGTCGTCATGGCGTCGACCGCTGACCGGGCGGTCAGCTTGGACATGACGAGCGCGGCCATCCCCGGAGTGAACGGGATCCCGATGTCCACCTCGGGGAAGCAGAGGTAGCCACGGTCCTCGCGCATGACCCGGTGGTCGTGGGCCATCGCCAGCAGGGCGCCGGCGCCGAAGGCGTGCCCGTTGACCGCCGCGACCGTCGGCACCGGAAGGGTCAGCACGCGCCGGAGGATCACCTGCACGCGGTCGATGTATGACCCCAGAGCCTCCGGGTGGGCGCCGAGCCAGTCCAGGTCGAGGCCGTTGGAGTAGAACCTGCCCGAGCCCACGGTGACCAGCGCGACCGGTCCGGCCGAGTCCGCGACCGCGTCGAGACCGGCCTCCAACGAGCCCAGCCAGTCGGGCGAGAAGCGGTTCTCGTCGCCCCCCAGGTCAAGGGTCCAGATCGGTCCGTCCTGCCTCAGGCCGGGCACCGCACCTCCTTTGGGGTGAGGGACCCGAGTATGCGTGACAGCGGTAGGCGTACGGGTTCTTGGCGAGGTGCTGCTGATCGTCAGGTCCCGGCGTGGTCCGCGCGAGCGTCACGCGGGCTGCTGGTGGCTGTCCGTCACCGCGAGGTCACTACGAGCGTTGGCGATCGCGAGAAGCGCTGCGGATGGCTTCTGCCCGCGCTCGAGCATGCGGCGAACCTTCATCTGAGCGGCCTTCACCTCGGCGGGAGTGACATAGGTGGCGGTGTCCCCGGGAACTCGCCGGTCAACCATCCTCAACCACCTTCACCTCGTAGTTGCCCGTTTCGTCAGGGTACTCGCCGACCACGGCGGTCGGCTCAGACAGGATCGCTTCCAGCACCGCGTCCAGATGCCTTGGTCCTCGTCCTGGAGCATGGTCGGCTTCGACCTGTTGAGGGCGTCCAGGACCGACAGGGCTACCAGCCGCTCATCGTCGGTCTGGGCGCTCGACTTGTCGGCCGCCCATCGCACCATCCGCATCGACTCCTCGCGGCGGCGCCACGGGTCGAGCTGCCCAGCCGCGTTTCGCGCGCCGGCGAGCCATGCGGCGAGCACCGCCGACGCCTTGGCTCATGGTCCATCCGGCTATGGCCGGTCGGTGAGGAGGCCTGTCCCTCAGCGTCCTAGGCGTCGGCGGGGAAGGGCACTCCGGTCCTGGCGTGACAGCGGTAGCCGTACGGGTTCTTCGCGAGGTACTGCTGATGGTGGTCCTCGGCGTAGTAGTACGCCGGCGCGGGGCGGATCTCGGTGGTGATCTCACCCAGGCCGTGGCCGTCCAGGGCGTGCTGGTACGTCGCCCGCAGCCGCTGCGCCACGTCGGCCTGCTCCGGCGTCGTGGTGTAGATGGCCGAGCGGTACTGCGTGCCCACGTCGTTGCCCTGTCGCATCCCCTGTGTCGGGTCGTGGATCTCGAAGAAGGTGCGGACCAGGTCGGCGTACGACACCCGCGCCGGGTCGTAGACGACGCGGACGGCCTCGGTGTGCCCGGTGCGGCCGGTGCAGACCTGCTCGTACGACGGGTGTGGGGTGTGCCCGCCGGCGTACCCGACCGACGTCGACCACACCCCCGGGACCTGCCAGAAGACCTCCTCGGCACCCCAGAAGCAGCCCAGCCCGAACACCGCCACGTCCAGGCCGTCCGGGACCTCGTCGGTGACCAGCGGAGCGTCCAGCACCACGTGCCGCTCGGCCAGCGGGAACCACCGCTCGGTGGCCCCGGCCGGCGCCTCGTCGGCGGTCGGCAGCGTGGTCTTGTGGCGGGAGAACAGCACGGTCGGCTCCTGAGTGGTCGAGGGTTCACCTGCTGCAACGCGGCGAGGCGGGAACCTGTTCCGAGGAGTGAGCCAGGAGGTCGCGGCTCGTGGGTAGTGTGCCGGGGTGACCGACCAGCAGCGGTTCGCAGGACACGGCTTCGAGACCCGGGCGATCCACGCCGGCCAGGACCCGGACCCGAGCACCGGGGCGGTGGTGCCGCCGATCTACGCCACCAGCACCTTCAAGCAGGACGGCGTCGGGGGGCTGCGCGGCGGCTATGAGTACTCCCGCTCCGCCAACCCCACGCGCACGGCGCTGGAGGAGTGCCTCGCGGCGCTGGAGCAGGGCGAGCGCGGCTTCGCGTTCGCCTCCGGCCTGGCCGCCGAGCACACGCTGCTGGCCGCGCTGTGCCGGCCGGGCGACCACGTGGTCGTGCCCGACGACGCCTACGGCGGCACCTACCGGCTGTTCGCGCAGGTGGAGCGGCCGTGGGGGCTGGACTTCGACACCGCCCCGGTCTCCGACGTGGGGGCCTACCGGGCCGCGGTCCGCCCCGGCCGGACGAGGCTGGTCTGGGTCGAGACGCCGACCAACCCGCTGCTGCACATCGCCGACATCGTCGCGCTGGCCGAGGTCGCCCACGACGCCGGCGCGCTGCTGGTGGTCGACAACACCTTCGCCTCGCCGTACCTGCAGCGGCCGTTGGCGCTGGGCGCCGACGTCGTCGTCCACTCCACGACCAAGTACGTCGGCGGCCACTCCGACGTCGTGGGCGGCGCCCTGGTGGTCCGCGACGCCGAGGTGGCGGAGCGGCTCGCCTTCCACCAGAACGCGATCGGCGCGGTCGGCTCGCCGTTCGACGCGTTCCTCACCCTCCGCGGCATCCGCACCCTCGGCGTGCGCATGGACCGGCACTGCGCGAACGCCGCCGCGGTGGTCGACTTCCTGGCCGGTCATCCGGCCGTCGCGGAGGTGCTCTACCCCGGGCTGGACGGTCATCCGGGGCATGCGGTGGCGGCGCGGCAGATGAGCGGGTACGGCGGGATCGTGTCGTTCCGCGTCGCCGCCGGCGAGGAGGCGGCGTTGGACGTCTGCGCGGGGACCACGGTGTGGACGCTCGGGGAGTCCCTGGGCGGGGTCGAGTCGCTGATCGAGCATCCCGGCCGGATGACCCACGCCTCCGTCGCGGGCACCGCGCTGGAGGTCCCCGGCGACCTGGTCCGGCTCTCGGTCGGCATCGAGACCGTCGAGGACCTGGTCGCCGACCTCGACCGGGCCCTCACCAGGGCGCAGGCGCTGGCCGCCGGCTCGTGACCGTCCGGCCGGCGGGGCTGGTCGCCTGCGTCGACTTCGGCTCGACGTTCACCAAGGCGGCGCTGGTCGACCTCGCCGACGCCCGCCTGCTCGCGACGGCGAGCCGGCCCACCACCGCGGCGACCGACGTCATGGACGGCTGGCGGGCCTGCCTCGCCGACCTCGCAGCGGCTCACCCGGGGGTCCCGGACGCGCAGGTCCGAGCCTGCTCCTCGGCCGGCGGCGGCTTGCGGGTCGCGGTGGTCGGCAACGAGGAGCTGGTCACCGCCGAGGCGGGCCGGCGGGTCGCCCTGTCCAGCGGCGGGAAGGTGGTCCACGTCGCGGCCGGTCTGGACGCGGCCGGGCTGGCCGCGCTGCGTGGGTCCGCCCCGGACGTGGTGCTGCTCGTGGGGGGCACCGACGGCGGCAACGCTGAGGTCCTGCTCGCGTCGGCCGGCACCCTCGCCGGGGCGCACTGGAGCGGCCCCGTCGTCGTCGCCGGCAACGCCGACGCGCGGGACGACGTCGCCGCGCTGCTCGGCGAGGCCGGTACGCCGCACGTGCTGGCCGGCAACGTCCTCCCGCGGATCGGGGTGCTGTCCCCGGAGCCGGCGCGCGCCGCGGTCCGGGAGATGTTCCTGCGCCACGTCATCGGGGGCAAGCACCTGTCGGCCGACCCCGCGTTCGCGGCGATGGTGCGGGGGGCGACCCCGGACCTGGTGCTGGTCGCGGTCGAGCACCTGGCCCGCCAGGCCGGCGACGTGGCCGTGGTCGACGTCGGCGGCGCCACCACCGACGTGCACTCGGTCGTCGCACTGGACGAGCCCGGCGACGGGCGGGAGAGTGCGCTGAGCCGGGAGGTGGTGGCCCCGACCGCGGTGTCCCGGACCGTCGAGGGCGACCTCGGGCTGCGCTGGAGCGCGGTCAGCACCGTCGAGGAGGCCGAGGCCGCCGGGCTGGTGCCCGCGGGGTCGCTGCGCGCGGCGGCCGGGGTGCGGGTCGCGGACCCGGCGTACCTGCCTCGCGACGACCAGGAGCGCGACCAGGACCTGACGCTGGCCGCCGCGGCGGTGGGACTCGCACTGCGGCGTCATGCCGGGCGCGCGCAGGTCCGGCTCGGCCCCGACGGCCGGGTGGTCGAGCGCACCGGGAAGGACCTGCGGGAGGTCCGGGTGCTGGTGGGCTCCGGCGGCGTGCTCAGGCATGCCGGCCGCGCTGCGGCGGGCGTGCTGACCGCCCATCTGACGACGGAAGGAGGCTGGCAGCTGCCCGAGGACCCGGCGGTCGTGGTCGACTCCGACTACGTGCTGGCCCCGGCCGGGCTGCTTGCGGCCGACCACCCCGACGTCGCCGCCGCGCTGCTGCGCCCGCTCTGGGCCGCCACCGCTGGTTGAGCCTGGATCCACCGCTCTCCGCCTACTACGCGCCACCATTCGGGCGCGCTGGCGGCGTTGCCGACGCTTGACAGACTCCCCGGTATGACTTCGCGCCGGCGTCTTGCCATCACACCCGCCTGGTGACGCTCGCTACGGCGGCCATCGGTGGATCCAGGTTGAGGTGCGCTCTTCGAGACGGGCTCCTTCGTCGCCCTCCTCAGGAACCGCGGAGCGAGCCTCGAAACCAAGGCGCCCGGACGCCCACCACCAACGTTGACGGCTCGACCCTCCAACATTTGCGGCTCGACACACCAACATTGACGGGTCGACACACCAACATTGACGGGTCGGCGGGTCAGGGGAGCAGCTGGCCGACCCAGTCGGCGGCGGCGGCGCGGAAGGCCTCGGGGTCCAGCTCGGCGGCGGCCTCGGGGACCGCGCCGAGCAGGGGTACGCCGGTGTAGGACGGCAGGTCGCGGCGGTTGTGCTCGTCGGCCTGCCGGGGGTCGGCCGGCCACGAGCCGATCACCAGCCCGCAGACGACCACGCCCCTGCGCACGGTGGCCTCGACGGTGAGCGCGGCGTGGTTCAGCGAGCCCAGCCCCGAGCGGGCCACCACCACCACCGCCGGGTCCAGCCCGGAGACGCCGCGCGCGATGTCGAGCAGCCCGAAGTCGTCGCCGAGCCGGACCAGCGCCCCACCGGCCCCCTCCACCAGCACCAGGTCGTGGTCGGACGCCGCCGCGGCCACGGTCGAGACCTGCTCGGCGAGGGTGGGCAGCTCCCGCCCGGACACCCGTGCCGCGGTGGCCGGGGCGAGCGGCGCCTCCAGCCGCACCACCTCCACCACGTCGACCGCACCGACGAGGCGGAGCACCTCGTCGACGTCCCCGGGCTCGTCGGCGCGCACGCCGGTCTGCGCCGGCTTGACCACGCAGACGGTCCGGCCGCCCGCGAGGCCGGCGGCGGCCAGAGCGGCCGTGACCACGGTCTTGCCGACGCCGGTGTCGGTGCCGGTGACGAACAGGACGGTCACCGCGGCACCAGGCGGCGCAGCGCCTTGGCGGCCATCGCGAGCTCCTCGTCGGCGAGATGGGCATGCGCGGTGAGCCGGAGCCGGGAGATGCCGTCCGGCGTGGACGGCGGCCGGAAGCAGCCGATCCGGACCCCGTGCGACGCGGCGACCCGCACCGCGCCCAGCGCCTCGCGCGGGCCGGGCATGGGCACGGACAGGACCGCTCCGGCCGGTACGTCGACAGCGCAGGCGTCGGCCAGGGTGTGGGCGACCTCGCGCACCCGGTCGACCCGTTCGGGGGCACCTCGCACCACGTCCAGGGCCGCCAGCGCCGCTCCCGCGGCGGGAGGCGCGAGCCCGGTGTCGTAGATGAACGGCCGGGCGCGGTTCACCAGGTGCTCGCGGACCGCGGCGGAGCCCAGGACCGCCCCGCCCTGCGCACCGAGCGACTTCGACAGCGTGGCGGTGGCCACCACGTCGGACCGGCCGGCCAGCCCCGCGTCGTACAGCAGCCCGCGTCCGCCGGCACCGCAGACGCCCAGGGCGTGTGCCTCGTCGGCGACCAGCACCGCGTCGTTGGCCTGCGTGACCGCGCCGAGGTCCGCGACCGGGGCGGCGTCGCCGAGGACCGAGTAGACCGTCTCCACCACGACGAGCGCGCGCGGCTCGGCCCGGCCGGCCAGGGCCCGCTCGACCGCACCCACGTCGTTGTGGGGAACCACCTGGACCCGCGCCCGGGACAGCCGGCAGGCGTCGATCAGGGAGGCGTGCACGTGGGCGTCGGAGACGACCAGGGTCCCCGCTCCGGCCAGGGCGGCCACCGCCGAGAGGTTGGCGTGGTAGCCGGTGCTGCACACCAGAGCGCTCGGGAAGCCCATGAAGGAGGCCAACGCGGCCTCCAGCGCGCCGTGCAGCGACAGGGTGCCCGACACCAGCCGCGACGCGCCGGCGCCGGCGCCGAACCGCTGGGCCGCGGCCACCGCCCCGGCCACCACGCGCGGGTCGCGGGCCAGGCCCAGGTAGTCGTTGCCGGCCAGGTCGAGCAGCGGGTCGCCGGTGTCGGCGTCGACCAGCCGCCGGGTGAGCCCGCCGGCCTCGCGTTCGGCTGCCTCCGCGGCGAGCCAGGCCTCGAAGGCGGTCATCCGTGCACCTGCTTCACCGCGCCGACGATGCCTGCGGTGATCGTCGCCAGGTCGTCGGCCGAGGCGACGTACGGCGGCATGGTGTACACCAGGTTGCGGAACGGGCGCACCCACACCCCGGCGTCCAGCGCCGCGCGGGTGACCGCCGGCACGTCGACCGGCCGGTCCAGCGCGACCACGCCGACCGCGCCGAGGGTGCGCACGTCGACCACCGAGGACAGCCCCCGCGCGTCGGCCAGCCCGTCGGCGAGCGCAGCCTCGATGCGGGCGACCCGGGCCTGGTTGTCCTGTCGGTCGAGCAGGTCCAGGCTGGCCGAGGCCACCGAACAGGCCAGCGGGTTGGCCATGAAGGTCGGCCCGTGCATCATCGCGCCGGCCGGGCTGGCGTCGACCCGTTCGGCGACCTCGGCCGTGGTCAGGACCGCGGCGAGGGTGAGGTAGCCGCCGGTGAGCGCCTTGCCGACGCACAGGATGTCGGGTACGACGCCGCAGCGGTCGGCCGCCCATGACGTGCCGGTGCGCCAGAGGCCGGTGGCGATCTCGTCGAGGACCACCAGCGCGCCGTGGGCCCTGGCCAGCTCGGCCAGGTGCCGGACCGCGGCCGGGGGGTACACGTGCATCCCGCCCGCGCCCTGCAGCACCGGCTCCAGGACCACGGCGGCGACCTGGTCGGAATGCCGCTCGAACAGGGCGGTGGTCTGGTCCTGCCACGCCCCGAGGTCGGCGTCGAGCCCGGCGGGCGGCCGGGGGGCGAACACGTGCCGGGGCACCAGGCCGGCATACATCGAGTGCATCCCGCCGTCGGGGTCGCACACGCTCATCGCCGCGAACGTGTCGCCGTGGTAGCCGCCGCGCACGGTGAGCATCCGGGTGCGCCCGGTCCCGGCCTGCGCCTGCCAGGCCATCTTCATCGCCACCTCGACCGACACCGACCCGGAGTCGGCCAGGAACACCCGGCCCAGCGCCCCGCCGCCCGGCGCCCGGTCGAGCAGCCGTCGCGCGAGGCCGGTGGCGGGCTCGTGGGTGAGGCCGCCGAACATGACGTGGCTCATCTGGTCCAGCTGCGCCCGCGCCGCGGCGTCGAGCTCGGGCACCGCGTACCCGTGGATCGCGCACCACCACGACGACATCGCGTCGACCACCTCGACCGGGCGACCGTCGACCCGGAGCCGCAGCCGGGTGCCCGCGGCGGAGTCGACCAGGTACGCCGGAGCCGGGCGGGTCATCGACGAGTACGGGTGCCACAGGTGCTGCCGGTCGTAGGCCAGGACCTCGTGGTCGCCGGGACCGCTCATCGGACCGGCCCGGTCCAGGTGGTCGCCGCGGTCTGGCCGTGCTCCACGCACCGCGCGGTCCAGCCGTCCGGCACGACCTGGACGACCAGGCGGCGCCGGCACCGCGAGCAGTACCGCGGCGGCTCGAGGGTGAGCCGGGCGGCACAGCCCTCGTGTCCGGCCTCGCCGGAGGGCCGCCCACAGTGCCCGCAGTAGGTGGTGGGGTCCACTTGCTCTACAGGGTCGCGTTGAGGGCCTTGACCGGCATCTGCAGCTCGTCGAGCAGCGCCAGGTCGTCGGCCGGGTCCCGACCCAGCGTGGTCAGGTAGTTGCCCACGATGACCGCGTTGATGCCACCCAGCAGGCCCTCGCGCGTGCCGAGGTCGCCCAGGGTGAGCTCGCGGCCGCCGGCGTACCGCAGCACCGTCCGCGGCAGCGCCAGCCGGAACGCCGCGATGGTGCGCAGCGCGTCGGCGCCGTCCATGACCGGCAGGTCGCCGAACGGGGTGCCCGGGCGGGGGTTCAGGAAGTTCAGCGGCACCTCGTGCGGCTCGAGGTCGCCCAGCTGCGCGGCCAGCTCGGCGCGCTGCTCCACGGTCTCGCCCATCCCGACCAGCCCGCCGCAGCACAGCTCCATGCCGGAGCCCTTGACCATGGCGCAGGTCTCGAAGCGCTCCTCCCAGGAGTGGGTGGTGACGACCTGGGGGAAGTACGACCGGGCCGCCTCGAGGTTGTGGTTGTAGCGGTGCACCCCGATCTCGACCAGCTCGTCGACCTGTGCCTGCGTGAGCATCCCCAGCGAGGCGGCCACGTTGACGTCGACCGCCTCGCGGATCGCCTGGACCCCCTCGCGCACCTGTCCCATCAGCCGCTCGTCGGGGCCGCGGACCGCGGCGACGATGCAGAACTCCGTCGCCCCGGTCGCACGGGTCTGCCGGGCCGCCTCCACGAGCGCGGGGACGTCCAGCCACACCGCCCGGACCGGCGAGGTGAACTGGCCGCTCTGGCTGCAGAAGTGGCAGTCCTCCGGGCAGCCGCCGGTCTTCAGCGACACGATCCCCTCGACCTCGACGTCCGGGCCGCACCAGCGCATGCGGACCTCGTGCGCCAGCGCCAGCAGCTCGGTGAGCCGGTCGTCGGGAAGCCGGAGCACCTCCAGCAGCTGGGTCTCGGTGAGCCGCTCGCCGTGCTCGAGCACCTGACCGCGCGCGACGGCGAGGATGTCGGCGTCGTCGTACGGCGTGGCCGCGCGCGCGGCGGAGTCGGTCTGCAGGGTCATGGGAGGGGCAGCCTCTCGGGCGGGCTCGACGCAGGGGACCCCTCATTGTGCACCGTCTGCATCCCATGGGGATCTGCCGGCCCGCCGCCTGCTCGCGTCGTCCGGGCCCGTGTCTACGCTGGCGCGGTGGAGGACAGCGACCTGCCGGACGCCGAGCTCGCGGAGCCCGCCGTCGGCGCCAGGCGCGCGACCGGCGCGGCCGGCGGGTCCGCGGGGGAGCAGGCCGAGGGCGCCGAGGAGCCCGGCGGCGGCGCCGGCCCGATCCAGCGGCTGCGGGACCGGCGCCGGGACCGGGCCGACCGGCACTTCTCCGAGCGGTTCTCCGCCGAGCTGCACCGACGCCGCGAGCTGCTGCGGCAGGAGCGCCGGGTGGAGCCGACCACAGTGGACATCCACGCAGGCCCGTCGGACATGCGGCCGGCCAGCGTGCCGTTCGGCGTCGACCTGGCCGCGGCCTGGGGATGGCGGTTCCTGGTGATCGTGGCGGCCGGGTACGTCCTGCTGTGGCTGGTCGGCTACTTCATGGTGATCGTCTTGCCGCTGGTCGTCGCGCTGCTGATCGCCGCGCTCGTCATCCCGTTCGTGGACCTGCTCGCCCGGGTGCTCCCGCGTGGCCTCGCGGCGCTGGTCGTCGTGGTCGCGGTGCTGGCCGCGGTCGCGATGATGCTGACCTTCGCCACCCAACAGGTGGTCAACGGCTCGACAGACCTGGCCAACAAGGTGGTCGACGGCCTGGACACGATCCGCGACTGGCTCCGCGACGGGCCGCTGCACGCCAGCGAGCAGCAGATCGACGACGGCATCGACCAGCTGCAGGCCTGGGTCACGGCGGGCAACGACCAGCTGCTCGACCGGGCCACGCAGGTCGGCGCCACCCTCGGCCACGTGGTGGCCGGGTTCTTCCTGGTGCTGTTCGGCACCTTCTTCTTCATGTACGACGGCGGCCGGATCTGGTCCTGGGTGGTGCGGCTGTTCCCCCGTTCGGCGCGGGCCAGGGCCGACTCCAGCGGCCGGGTGGCCTGGCTGTCGCTGACCCAGTTCGTGCGGGCCACGGTCCTCGTGGCGCTGGTCGACGCGGTGGGCATCATGGTCGTGGCCGCGGTCCTGGACGTGCCGTTCGTCGTGGCCATCGGCGTCCTGGTGTTCCTCAGCGCCTTCGTCCCCCTCGTCGGGGCGACAGTCTCCGGCGCGGTGGCCGTCCTGGTCGCCCTGGTCGACCAGGGACCGCTGGTCGCGCTGCTCATGCTCGGCGGCGTCGTCGCCGTCCAGCAGCTCGAGGCCCACGTGCTGCAGCCGTTCCTGCTCGGGCGGATGGTGGCCGTGCACCCGCTCGGGGTGATCGTCGCGATCGGGGCGGGCGTGATCGTCGCGGGCATCGCCGGGGCGCTGGTGGCGGTGCCGCTCGCGGCCTGCGTCAACGCGATCGTGGTGCACCTCGCGGCCGACGCCCGGAAGGAGCCGGACCGGGGGCCGCTGGCCGACGAGCCGGGCCCGCCGCCCGCCGTACAGTGAGCGCCGTGACGTCCGGCCCCACGGTCCCGGTGCCCTCCCTCGCCGAGATCGAGACCGCCCGCGACCTGCTCGCCGGAGTGGTCCGGCACACCCCCATGGAGGGGTCGCGGTTCCTCTCCGAGGCCGCCGGCGGCCGGGTACTGCTCAAGGCGGAGAACCTGCAGCGCGCGGGGTCGTTCAAGATCCGCGGGGCGTACGTGCGGATGTCCCGGCTCTCCGCGCAGGACCGTCAGCACGGCGTGGTCGCGGCCAGCGCCGGCAACCATGCCCAGGGGGTCGCGCTGGCCGCCCAGCTGCTGGGCATCCGGGCGACGGTGTTCATGCCGCACGGCGCGCCGATCCCCAAGGAGAACGCCACCCGGGACTACGGCGCCGACGTCCGGTTCGCCGGCGCCTCCGTGGACGAGGCACTGGTCGCGGCCCGGTCCTTCGCCGAGGAGAGCGGCGCGGTGCTGGTGCACCCGTTCGACCACGCCGACATCGTCGCCGGGCAGGGCACCGTCGGCCTGGAGATCCTCGACCAGTGCCCGGACGTCCGCACCGTCGTCGTGCCCACCGGCGGTGGCGGCCTGCTCGCGGGCATCGCCGCGGCGGTCAAGTCCCGGCACTCGGGGGTGCGGGTGGTGGGCGTGCAGGCGGAGGGCGCGGCGGCGTACCCCGACTCGCTGCGCGCCGGGCACCCGGTGGCGCTGGCGCACATGGCGACCATGGCCGACGGGATCGCGGTGGGGCTGCCGGGGGCGGTGCCGTTCGCGGCCGTGCGCCGGTACGTCGACGGCGTCGTCACCGTGTCGGAGGAGTCGCTGTCGCGCGCCCTGCTGATGCTGCTCGAGCGGGCCAAGCTGGTGGTCGAACCCGCCGGCGCGGCCGCCGTCGCGGCCATGATGGACGACCCGCACGGCTTCCGGACCCCGGCGGTGGTCGTGCTCTCCGGTGGCAACATCGACCCGCTGCTCCTGCTCGGGGTGATCCGGCACGGGCTGGTCGCCGCCGGACGCTACCTGGTCCTGCGGGTCCGCGTGCCGGACCGGCCCGGCGGGCTGGCCACCCTCCTGGCCGAGCTGGCCGCCGCCGAGGCCAACGTGCTCGACGTCGTGCACGAGCGCACCGCCGCGCATCTTCCGCTCGGGGAGGTCGAGGTCGGGCTGCGGCTGGAGACCCGGGGGCCGGCGCACGCCCGCGAGGTCCTGGGCCGGTTGCGCGGCTGCGGCTACCGGGTGCGTGCCTCGGGCCCGGGTGCCGCCGGCGCCGAGCGGCCCGACCCGCCGCGCGGCTGACGACCTCTCGGCTGGCTCGGGCTATCCCGAGTACGGGACCGCCTCGACGATGTGGACCTTCAGCTCCTTGCCGTTCGGCGCGACGAACGGGACGGTGTCGCCCTTCGTGGCCCCGGTGATCGCGGTGCCGAGCGGGGACTGCGGCGAGTACACCTGCAGGTCCGACGAGGCGCCCTGGATCTCCCGTGCGCCGAGCAGGAACGTCTCGGTGTCCGGGTCGCCCTCGAAGCGGACCGTGACGACCATGCCGGGCTCGACCACGCCGTCGTCCGGCGGGGTCTCGCCGACCCGGGCCCGGCGCAGCATGTCCTCGAGCTGCCGGACCCGGCTCTCCGCCTTCGCCTGCTCCTCTCGAGCCGCGTGGTACCCGCCGTTCTCCCTCAGGTCGCCCTCCTCACGCGAGGAGGCGATCCGAGCGATGATCTCTTCGCGGATCGGTCCGCGGAGGTCGGCCAGCTCGGCCTGCAGCTTGTCGCGGGCCTCCGGGGTCAGCCAGATCACGTCGTGCTCGCTGGACTGGGTCACGGTGCTGCTCCTGGTTGGTCGGACGGGGACGGGCCGGGCTGCCGCGAGCCACGCCGCATGGCGGCTGCCGCGACGACACGGTCGTGACGAACCGGCCCGGAGCGCCGCACTCCGGACCGGGCAAGTAGGTCAGTCTAGTGCACCGGTCCAAGGGCGGCATCGTCCAGCGGCCGGGCGGTCCGGCAGGCGGCCCGCCCGGCGGCCGGTCACCGCGGGCGCGGCTGCCCGGGCGCCGTACAGCCGACCAGCTCGACGGCCGTGGCGCGCCGCTCGGTGCGGATCGAGGGGGTCACCGTCTGCGTGCGCTCGCCGCTGTCGACGTCAACGGTGAGCTCGCCGACGACGGCGTGGTCGACGGCGACCGCGCGCAGCCGGCAGGACGCGTCGGTGTCCGCCTCGCGCCGGGTCACGGTGACCCGAGCCGTCACCTCGTGCTCGGAGGTCACCTCGTAGGCGACCAGCTGCGAGGTGACCTCCGGCGAACCGTGCGAGACCACCACCCACACCAGCCACGCTCCGGCCACGGCGACCAGCACCCCCAGCGCGACGATGCCCACTGCGCGGCGCCCCCGCGACGGGCGGCCGTATCTGGTGGCCAGGTCGGTCATCGCGGCGATCCTACGAGGCGCGGCGCGAGACTGCGGGCCCGCCGGCCGGTTTGTGGCCGATGGCTGCACGAATCCGCGCTTGTGGCCTCAGACGGCAACGACACGCCGGGGAGAGCTGTCGGCATCGGCCACAATGCGGGACCGCCGGACGCCCGGAGGACGCGCAATAGGCTGACCGGATGCTGCGCCTGATGCATGTGCACGCCCACCCCGACGACGAGTCGAGCAAGGGCGCGGCGAGCACGGCGCGGTACGTCGCGGAGGGCGTGGACGTGCACGTGGTCACCTGCACCGGGGGTGAGCGAGGGTCGATCCTGAACCCGAAGATGGACCGCCCGGAGGTGCTGGCAGACCTGCCGGGGATCCGTCGCCGCGAGATGGACCGGGCCCGCGAGATCCTCGGGGTCCGGCAGGACTGGCTCGGCTTCGTCGACTCCGGATGGCCCGAAGGCGACCCCAAGCCGCCGCTGCCGCCCGGCTGCTTCGCGCTGACCCCGCTCGAGCAGGCGGCCGAACCGTTGGTGCGGCTGGTCCGCTCGTTCCGCCCGCACGTGATGACCACCTACGACGAGAACGGCGGCTACCCGCATCCCGACCACATCATGTGCCACCGGGTCGCGGTAGCCGCGTTCGAGGCGGCCGGCGACCCGGCCAGGTTCCCCGACGCGGGGCCGCCGTGGCAGCCGCTGAAGCTGTACTACCACCACTCCTTCCACCGGGAGCGGACCCAGGCGCTCCATGACGAGATGCTGCGCCGCGGCCTTCCCTCGCCGTACGCCGAGCGGCTCGCCGACTGGAAGCCGGACCCGGTCCACGCCGCGCGGATCACCACCCGGGTGCCGTGCGCGGCGTACTTCGACGTGCGAGACCA
>JBIOUF010000047.1:0-15824 GCA_044866695.1 Nocardioidaceae bacterium
TGCCGGCCGCGGCCAGCCGGCCGGCGAGCCGCGGGTAGACGCGCAGCGCATTGCCGGAGTAGACGGCTTCCCGCTCGGACTGGGAGAGGTGCGGCGTGGCGGCCACGTACCTCAGCGTGTCGTCGAAGAAGTGCCCGGTGCGCGGGTCGACGTCGCGGACGGCACCGATCATCTCGCTGGCGAAGAGGATCGCGCGGGAGGGGACCACCTGGGTGAGCAGGTCGATGCCCGGCTGGTGGTACACGCAGGTGTCGAAGAAGACGTTGTCCAGCAGCGTCTCCGGGTCGGGCTTGTCCAGCGCCATCGCCAGCCCGCGGAACCGCCCCCAGTGGTACGGGACGGCTCCGCCGCCGTGCGGGATGACCAGCCGGAGCGTCGGGAAGTCGGCGAACAGGTCGCCCTGGACCAGCTGCATGAACGCGGTCGTGTCGGCGTTGAGGTAGTGCGCGCCGGTGGTGTGGAAGGCGGGGTTGCACGACGTGCTGACGTGGACCATCGCGGGGATGTCGTAGGAGACCATCGCCTCGTAGAGGGGATACCAGCTGCGGTCGGTCAGCGGTGGCGCGGTCCACCTGCCTCCCGAAGGATCGGGGTTGAGGTTGACGGTCACGGCACCCAGCTCCTCGACCGCCCGGCGTAGCTCCGGCAGGCAGGTCGCCGGGTCGACGCCGGGGGACTGCGGCAGCATCGCCCCGACGGCGAACCGGCCGGGGAAGAGCCGGCTCACCCGGTGCACGAGGTCGTTGCAGATGCGGGCCCAGGTCGAGGAGACCTCGAAGTCGCCGATGTGGTGGGCCATGAAGGATGCGCGAGGGGAGAAGATGGTCAGGTCGCTGCCACGCTCGTCCATGAGCCGCAGCTGGTTGGCCTCGACCGCCTCGCGGAGGTCGTCGTCGGTGATGACCAGCTCTGCGGGATCGGGCGCGTCGGCCCGGCCGTCGACGGCCGCGATCTGCCGGTCTCGCCACGCGCCGAGCTGCGGCGGCGCCGTGGTGAAGTGGCCGTGGCAGTCGATGATCACGTCGGTGTCCCCTTCCTGGTGGTCAGTGGTCCCGTCGCGTGGGCCAGCCGGTGTACTGCTCGGCCAGGTAGGTGCGGCCGGCTCGGGTGCCGACGACGTTGTCGAGCTCGCCGACCTGGCGGCGGACGTCGAAGGAGCTGCTGCCCGGCGCGACGTGGAGGAGCTGGGTCATCCAGTACGAGAAGCTCTGGGCCCGCCAGACCCGCTGCAGCGCTCGCGGCTGGTACTGGTCCAGGGCGGTGTCGTCCTCGGCCGCCAGTGCGCGGAGCAGGACCTCGGCGAGGACCTTCACGTCGTGGAGGGCGAGGTTGAGCCCGCGGGCACCGGTCGGCGGCACGGTGTGGGTCGCGTCGCCGGCGAGGAGCAGGGAGCCCCACCGCATCGGCTCCTGGACGAAGGAGCGGAAGCGCAGAACGGTCTTCTCGAAGACCGGACCCTCGAGAAGACCGAAGCCGTCCTCACCCGCGACGCGAGCCTGCAACGTCCCCCAGATCCGGTCGTCCGACCAGGCGTCGACCTGCTCGTCGGGGTCACACTGGAAGTACATCCGCTGGACCTTCTCGGTCCGCTGGCTGACCAGGGCGAACCCGTGCTCGGAGTGGGCGTAGACGAGCTCGGGAGCGCTCATGGGCGCCTCGGTCATGATCCCGAACCAGGCGAAGGGGTACTCCTTCACGTGCTGTGTACGCCGTGCCCGGGGCACCAGCTCGCGGCACCTGCTCCGCGAGCCGTCGGCTCCGACGACGTACCGCGCTCTGATCTCGTGCCGGGACCCGTCCGGAGCCGTGAAGCGCACCCGAGGCGAGGCGGACTCGACGTCGAGGACCTCGGTGTCCGAGATCGCGAAGTGCACGACGCCGCCGTCGCGCTGCCGGGCGTCGGCGAGGTCGGTGAAGACGTCGGTCTGGGGGTAGAGCCACACCGACTCGCCGACCAGGTCCTTGAAATGGATCCTGTGGGCCCGGCCGTCGAACCGGAGCTCGATGCCCTCGTGCTCGTAGCCGTCGCGGAGAACCCGGTCGGAGACCCCCGTCCGGACCAGGTCGCGGGCCGCGTCGGCCTCGAGGATCCCTGCGCGATGGGTGGTCTCGATCTCGGCGCGGCTCCGAGTGTCGACGGCGACCGCCTCCACCCCGCCCCGACCGAGCAGGTGCGCCAGCATCAGCCCGGCCGGGCCGGCACCGACGATCGCGACCGGGACGTCGGTGACGGTGTCGATGCTGGGCTCGGTCACGGTGGCTCCTCGAGTCGGCTGGGCACTCGCAGAACGTTCGCACCGCGGGCGGACCCGCGTCAGTAGCGTTTCCGTCAGGCGGAAGGACGATCCAGAGATCTCATCGGGCGCCGGCGCGACGGCCCAGCTCGGCGGAGACGGCCTGGGCCGCGACCAGCAGTGGCCGGCGCAGGCCACGGGCGCGACTGGTGCTGTCCGCGGCTACGACGATGCCGAGGGCGGCGTTCACGGGGCCGTGCAGCCCGATCCGGACGGGTGCGGCGACCGCGACCGTGCTCTCCGACAGCTGCCGATCGCTCAGGAAGACCTGCTCGCGCCGGATCCGGCTCAGCTGCGCGCGAAGGGTCTTGGGGTCGGTCACGGTGTGCGGGGTCCAGGCGCGCAGTGGTGACTCCAGGACGGCCTCCTGGATCTCCCTCGGCGCGTGAGCGAGCAGGACGCGGCCCATGCCGGTGGACGCGACCGGGAACCGGGACCCGACCATGGTGAGGAGCTCGACGGACCGATGCCCGGCGATCCTCTCGACGAACACGAGCTCGGTCCCTTCGCGGACGGCGAGCTGGATGTTCTCGTGCGTCGCCTCGTAGAGGTCCTGCATGAACGGCAGGGCGACGTCCCGCAGGATCTGCGAGCGGGGGCAGACCGAGGCGACCTCCCACAGGCGCAGGCCGATGTGCCAGGAGCCGTCCTCGCTGCGCTCGAGGACTCCCCAGGCGGCGAGCTCGGAGACGACGCGATGCGTGGTGCTGACGGCCAGGCCGGTGTGCTGGGCGATCTGAGAGAGGGTCTGGCTGGGCCGGTCGTGGTCGAACGACGCGAGGACTGCGAGGGCCTTGCCCGCTGCGGACGTCTGCCGTGCTGCCACGGACGCCAGTCTCCCAACCGACCCGGTGAGGTGCGCCGCAGCCGTAGGATCGGGGCTCGCCGGCGAGGAGACGAACCCGCCGGCCGGGCAGCCACCGAGCCACGGAGGGACGTTGGGCAACGAGATCATCGGTCTGTCGTCCATGGCGACCAAGGACCTCCTCGTCGACCTGGCCCGCCGGATCAGCCTTTCGCACGGGCCACGGGTCCGCTTCGAGTCCGGCGGTGGTGTGGAGGTGGCCGACCGGGTCCGGGCCGGCGCCGACGCGGACCTCCTGGTGCTGGCCGAGGCGGCACTCGCGACTCTGGCGGACGAGGGACTGGTCGACCCGAGCACCCTGCGCCCGCTCTTCGTCTCCGAGGTCGTGGCGGCAGTCGCAGAGGGCTCTCCCGCTCCGTCGCTCACCACGACCGCCGAGCTCGACGATGCCTTGCGTTCCGCCGGGAGGGTCGCCTACTCGACCGGGCCCAGTGGCACGGCGCTGAAGCGGCTCCTCGACCAGCGGGGCCTGACGGCCGACGTGGCCGGCCGGCTGGTCCAGGCGCCACCTGGCGTACCGGTGGGTCGGCTGCTCGCGTCCGGACGAGCCGATCTCGGCTTCCAGCAGCGCAGCGAGCTGATGAGCGTCACCGGAGTGCAGATCCTCGGTCCGCTTCCCGGCGACGCCGCGATCACCTCGGTGTTCAGCGGCGCGGTCCTCGCCGCGTCACGAGAGCCGGCCCTCGCGACCGGCGTGCTGGGCCTGATGGGCGCCGACCCGGTGGCCGGGCTCGTCGAACGACACGGGATGGCCGTCGCCACACCATCCGCAGACCCGTGAGCGCGACGGCGTGCAGGCCGGCCTGAGACACCCACTACTCGTCGGCTGTCCACGGGTGAAGGCGGCCTCGCCCTCACCAGCCTGGCTCTGGCAGAACCTGCAACCCCACCGGGCCGACGAGCGGGAGGCGTTGCGCCGGATCCTCCGCCCTGCCACCCGTCGAGGGGTGGCGTCTGCCCACCCCTCGCCCCGGCATCGTGGGGCGTGGGCCGAGACGCTGGAGACGACGATGCACAGCCAGGTAGGGCGAGGGTTCGGTTTGTCGGGAGCCGGGACGATGACAGCCCAGGACGGCTGCTCACCGGATGCGCCCGCCGTCGAGCGTCCTCGAGCCGGGCCGGAGCGTGCCCGGTGCTCCCTGTCGGGCGGCGGGGCCGCGCCAGCCCGCCGGGTTCCGCACGTGACCCACCAGAACTACGAGTGAGGAAGCACCATGGCCTTCAACCTGCGCAACCGGCACTTCGTGAAGGAGCTGGACTTCAGCCCCGAGGAGCTGCGTCACCTCATCCGGCTCGCGGCGGACCTCAAGGCGGCCAAGTACGGCGGCTACGAGCAACCGTGCCTGAGCGGCAAGAACGTCGCCCTGATCTTCGAGAAGACGTCCACACGCACCAGGACCGCCTTCGAGGTTGCGGCGAAGGACCAGGGCGCGCACGTGACCTACCTCGAGCCGACCGGCTCCCAGATCGGGCACAAGGAGTCGATGAAGGACACCGCGCGGGTCCTGGGCAGGACGTACGACGGCATCGAGTACCGCGGGTTCTCCCAGGAGACCGTCGAGATCCTGGCGCAGTACGCCGGGGTGCCGGTGTGGAACGGCCTGACCGACGAGTTCCATCCGACCCAGATCCTGGCCGACGTCCTGACGATGACCGAGCACAGCGACAAGCACCTGACCGAGATCGCCTACTGCTACCTCGGCGACGCCCGCAACAACATGGGCAACTCGCTGATGGTGGGCGGCTGCAAGCTCGGCATGGACGTCCGGCTCTGCGCACCACAGCACCTGTGGCCGCGTGACGACCTGGTCAAGCGGTGCCAGGACATCGCCGCGGAGACCGGGGCGCGGCTGACGCTGACCGAGTCGGTCGACGAAGGCGTGGCCGGCGTGGACTTCCTCTACACCGATGTCTGGGTCTCCATGGGCGAGGAGGCATCGGTCTGGGAGGAGCGCATCCGGCTGTTGACGCCCTACCAGGTCAACATGGACGTCGTACGCCGGACCGGCAACCCCCGGGTCAGGTTCATGCACTGCCTGCCCGCGTTCCACAACCGGGAGACGAAGGTCGGAGAGCAGATCTTCGCCCGCTACGGCCTCGACGGGCTGGAGGTGACCGACGACGTCTTCGAGTCCGAGCACTCGATCGTGTTCGACCAGGCCGAGAACCGGATGCACACCATCAAGGCCGTGATGGTGGCCACTCTGGGCGGGTGACGCGGTCATGAGAGTCGTGGTGGCACTGGGCGGCAACGCGCTCCTCAGGCGAGGCGAGCCGATGACCGCAGAGGCGCAGCGGGCGAACGTCCGGGCGGCGGCGCCTGCGCTGGCGAAGGTGGCCCGGAACCATCAGCTCGTGCTGTCGCACGGCAACGGCCCGCAGGTCGGCCTGCTGGCCCTTCAGGCGGCGGCGTACACCGACGTCGACCCCTACCCCCTCGACGTCCTCGGCGCGCAGACCGAGGGCATGATCGGCTATGTCCTCGAGCAGGAGCTGGGCAACGTGCTGCCGGCCGACGCGGCACTCGCCACGATCCTGACCATGGTCGAGGTCGACCCGGCGGACCCGGCCTTCGACGAGCCCACGAAGTTCGTCGGCCCCGTGTACTCCCGAGAACGAGCCGACGGGCTCGGCCGCGAGAAGGGCTGGACGTTCAAGCAGGACGGACACTACTGGCGGCGGGTCGTCCCGTCGCCGGAGCCGCAGCGGATCTTCGAGATCCGGCCCATCCGTTGGCTCCTGGACCGTGACGTCACGGTGATCTGTGCCGGGGGCGGTGGCGTCCCGACGATGTTCGCCGACGCCGGGCGCAGGGTGCTGTCCGGGGTCGAGGCGGTGATCGACAAGGACCTCGCCAGCGAGCTGCTGGCGCGGGAGGTGGCTGCCGACCTCCTCGTGATGGCCACCGACGTGGACGGCGTGTACACGGACTGGGGAACCGAGTCGCAGACCCGGCTCGGCACCGTGACGGCCCACGAGCTGCGCGGCATGTCCCTTCCGGCCGGGTCGATGGGTCCCAAGGTCGACGCGGCCGCACGGTTCGCGGAGACGACCGGCCGGCGAGCGGCGGTGGGTGCGTTGGAGGACATCGCGGCGATCGTCGAGGGCCGGGCCGGGACCCAGGTCGTCGGCGCCTCACCGGCGTCAGAGAGAGGAGACCACAGATGACGACGTTCGGCGTCCACTCCGAGGTGGGCCGGCTCCGCAAGGTGATGGTGCACCGGCCGGACCTCAGCCTGCAGCGACTCACCCCGTCCAACCACGACGACCTGCTGTTCGACGACGTGCTCTGGGTGGAGCGCGCCCAGTACGAGCACGACCAGTTCGTCGCGAAGATGCGCGCGCACGGGGTGGAGGTCTTCCTGCTCCAGACCCTGCTCCAGGAGGCACTCGCCGCGAGCGACGAGGGCCGGCGTCGCCTCATCGAGCTCACGGCGTCGGAGTTCACCGTCGGCATCTCGCTGGTCGACGACATCCGGACGCTGCTCTCGGCGATGTCGCCCGAGCAGCTCTCGACCCATCTCGTCGGAGGTCTCACCGTCGCCGAGTCCGGGCTGGACCTGGACCGGGTGCGGACGCGGTCCGTGATCGGGGCGGCGGTCGACGACGACAGCCTGTTCGTGCTGCCGCCGCTGCCGAACACGCTGTTCACCCGAGACTCGTCGTGCTGGATCTACGGGGGCGTCTCGGTGAACCCGATGTTCTGGCCGGCGCGGCGGCTCGAGGCGTACAACGTGGCCGCGATCTACCGCTACCACCCGATGTTCGCCGACGCCGACTTCGAGTTCTGGTACCCCGAGCTCGGTGACGACCTCCGCTTCCGCGCCGAGGACTTCGGGCGCGCGTCACTCGAGGGCGGTGACGTCCAGCCGATCGGGAACGGCACCGTGCTCATCGGCATGAGCGAGCGCTCCCAGGCGCGGATGATCGAGCAGGTGGCCCGGGCGCTCTTCGCCAAGGGCGGCGCCGAGCGGGTGATCGCGGTGGTGATGACCAAGGACCGCGCGCACATGCACCTGGACACCGTGTTCACGATGCTCGACCGCGACGCCGTCACCGTCTACCCACGGGTCATGGACCAGGTTCGGGCGATCAGCCTGCGCCCCGGGACGAACGGGGCACCGTTCCACGTGACCGAGGAGAAGGGCTTCCTCCCCGCCGTGGCCGATGCTCTCGACGTGCCCGACCTTCGGGTCGTCGAGACCGGTGGCGACGCCTACCAGCAGGAACGCGAGCAGTGGGACGACGGCAACAACGTCGTGGCCCTCGAGCCGGGCGTCGTCGTCGCATACGAGCGCAACACCCACACGATCGCGAAGATGCGCGCCGCCGGCATCGAGGTCATCACCATCGAGGGGTTCGAGCTCGGCAAGGGTCGCGGCGGTGGGCACTGCATGACCTGTCCGCTGGAGAGGGACCCGCTATGAGCCTCACCGGCCGCTGGGTCGTCGCTGCCGTGCTCGTCCTGCTGGTCGTCGGGTTGCTGGTCTGGGCCCGAGGCGACGAGCACCACCACGGCGACGACGTCGGGGCTGTCGGCCTGGCCCGCACAGTCTCCACGAGGTGACCCGAGCGATGCGGCAGCCACGGCCACCGAGCCTGATCGACGCGCTGCTCCCGATCGTGGTCCTGATCGCGATGCTGGCGCTCACGATCGCGCTGTTCGGGGTCAGCGCCACCGACGGCCCCCTCCAGGTCGCGCTCTTGATCAGCGCTGCCTTCGCCAGCCTCATCGCGTTCAAGAACGGCTACTCCGTGGAGACCGTGGCGGAGGCAGCCGTGGCCGGGGTCACCGCCGCGATGAACGCCGTGTTCATCCTGCTCGCGGTCGGCGCGCTCATCGGCACCTGGAACATGGCGGGCACGATCCCCACGGTCGTCGACTACGGCATCCGGTTGGTCAGCCCGAGCTGGTTCTACTTCACCGCGGCCGCCGTCTGCGCGCTGGTGGGAATGGTCACCGGCAGCTCCTGGACCACGGCCGGCACGCTGGGTGTCGCATTCGTGGGCATGAGCAGCGTGCTCGGGCTCGACGAGGCCGTCGCCGCGGGCGCCGTCATCTGCGGCTCCTACTTCGGCGACAAGATGACGCCGCTGTCGGAGACGACCATCCTGGTCCCCAGGCTCGTGGGCGGCGGGCTGACGGTGGGTCAGCACGTCCGCAACATGGTGTGGACCGCCGGACCGGCGCTCGCCATCAGCTTGGTGATCTTCTTCTTCCTCGGTCGTTCGGCCGACACCGACGCCGGGGTGAGCACCGACGCGGCCCGGGAGGCCCTCGCGTCCGCGTTCGACATCTCGGTGCTGAACCTGCTCCCGCTCGTGCTGCTGGTCGTGTTCGCCGTGCTCCGGATGCCGCCGTTCCTGTCGATCCTGGGCTCCGCGCTGTTCGCGGCCGTTCTCGCGCCGATCCTGCAGTGGGACGCCGTGGTCGCGTTCGTCGACGACCCCGACATGGGCAAGGTCGCCACCGCCATCGAGGCGGGGTACGCCGCGATGGCGACCGGCTTCGTCAGCAGCTCCGGGGTCGAGCAGGTCGACGACCTGTTCTCACGCGGCGGCATGGCCAGCATGCTCACCACGATCTGGCTGGTCCTGGGCGCGCTGTCGTTCGCAGCCGTCATGGAGCACGCCGGCTTCCTGCAGCGCCTCCTGGCGCCGATCGTGGCCAAAGCCAGGTCGCGCGGATCGCTGATCGCCGCCGTCAACGCCAGCGGCATCGGGCTGAACGTGATCGCCGGCGACCAGTACGTCGCCGACGTGCTTCCCGCGCGCACCTTCCGCAAGGAGTTCGCGCGCCGCGGGCTCGCCCCCCAGGTACTCAGCCGGGCGGTCGAGGACTCCGGCACCGTCACCTCGGTCCTCGTGCCCTGGAACACCTGCGGCGCCTACATCTCGGGCGTTCTCGGCGTCGCCACCGCCTCCTACCTCCCCTACTGCTTCTTCAACCTGCTCAGCCCCGTGCTCGACGTCGTCTACGGCTTCGTCGGCTTCAAGGTCCCGAACGCCGACCATCCCTGGGAGGACGAGGCCGTCACCGCGGACCTCCCGGTCGTCACCGAAGGAGACTCTCGTGTCTGACCGGACGGCCGACGCGCCGGCGGAGCCCAAGCACCACTTCAGGCTGCCCTCGGCGTACACGATCCTGTTCGCCCTGATCGTGCTCATGGCGATCGCCACCTGGATCGTGCCCGCCGGCGTGTACAAGACCGACAAGGACGGCGCCCCCATTCCGGGCACCTACCACTCCGTCGACTCCCACCCCGCACGCGTCCTGGTCGACTCGCTGACCGCGCCGATCAACGGCCTGTACGGCATCGAGAACGGCCAGGGCAACATCAACTACTACAACTCCGGCACGCTCTTCGGGGCCATCGACGTCGCCCTTTTCATCATCATCATCGGCGGCTTCCTCGGCGTCACCATGCGCACCGGAGCGATCCAGAACGGCATCAGCCGGCTCGTCGGCCGCCTCCGCGGCCGCGAACGCTGGATCATCCCGATCCTGATGACCGTCTTCGCACTCGGCGGGACGACCTACGGCATGGCCGAGGAGAGCCTCGCCTTCTACTCGCTGGTCATCGCCGTCATGATCGCCGCCGGTTACGACGCCCTCACCGGCGGCGCCGTCGTTCTCCTCGGCTGCGGCATCGGCACCTTCGGCTCCACCATCAACCCGTTCGCGACCGGCATCGCGTCGGGGTTCGCCGGGGTGTCGATCAGTGACGGCCTGGTGCTGCGGATCGTGCTCCTGGTGGTCGGGCTGGTGCTCGGGATCTGGTTCGTGCTCCGGTACGCCGACCGCGTCAAGGCCGACCCGAGCCGCTCAGCGGTCGCGGACATGCGCGAGGACAACGAGCGGCACTTCGCAGCCGGCGACTCCGGTGATGCCGTCGTCCTCACCGGGCGCCAGAAGGCGATCCTCGCCGTGTTCGGCCTTGCCTTCCTCGTGATGATGTACGGCGTCATCCCCTGGGAGGACCTCAACATCCCGCTGCCCACCCTGTGGTGGTGGTTCCCCGAGATGACCGCCTCCTTCATCTTGTTCAGCGTCGTCATCGGGCTCATCGGCGGGCTGTCCGAAGAGGGTCTCACCGGCTCCTTCGTCGACGGCGCCCGCGATCTGCTCGGTGTCGCCCTGATCATCGGCATCGCCCGCGGCATCACCGTCATCATGAACAACGGTCAGATCACCGACACCGTGTTGAACTGGGCGGAGCAGGCCCTGGGCGACGTCGGCCAGGCCGGCTTCGCGATCGTGATGTTCCTGCTCTTCCTGCCGCTGTCGTTCCTGATCCCGTCGTCGTCCGGCCTCGCCACGGTCGCCATGCCGATCATGAGCCCGCTCGCGTCCTTCGCCGACGTCCCTTCCCAGCTCGTGGTCACCGCCTACCAAAGCGCCTCAGGGATCATGAACCTCTTCATCCCGACCTCGGCAGTCGTCATGGGCGGCCTCGCGATCGCCCGGGTTCCCTACGGCACCTACCTGCGGTGGGTGTGGCCGCTCCTGGCGATGCTGGCCGGACTGAGCATCATCGGGCTCGGTGTCGGAGCCCTCGTCTCCTGACTGGGTGACCAGCTGCCGCACCGGTCGCCACCCGCCCGGGGGTGGCGACCGCCCACCCGCCCCTGGGTCATCGTCGACACGTCGACGACCCGAGCGGGAGACGCCCATGAAAGCCGCCACGGCACCGCCCTCGGACGTCGAACGGCGGGCAGCCGTCATCGCTCGGTGCGCCGTGGAGCGGCCCAGCCGAACCTTCGCAGACGAGGGGAGGGAGTGAGCCAGGTGGGCCACGCAGACCAACCGGGACGCAGGCGGCACGATGCTTGACCGTGGGGGACCCGGGCGCGAGCTCGATACGACGGCCGCCGGATCGGACGCAGCCTCGACACCACCCCAGTCGGCGCACCCGTCGGCGCACTCGTCGGCACTGGTGCCCCGGTCCGCGCCACCCGCCCGGGTCCAAGATGTCGTCGTGGGCTCGGCAGACATCGTGGTGCGGATCGCTGCACGCGGAGCGCGCGCCGCCGTCTCCCTGGCTGCACCGGCGTACCGGGTCGCGGTCCGGCCACTGCCTCGAACCGCTCGGCCGGCAGAGCTGCTGCGCCGTGCGGCGGCGCGGGGGGAGCGGCGCCGGCGGGCCACCGAGGAGCTGGTCGCCAGGAACCTGGACGAGCTGGTCCCCCTCATGCTCGACATCGTGCTGCGACGGGTCGCGCTGACGGAGGTGATCCTCGAGAACGTCGACCTGGATGCGGTCGTCGGGGCGGTCGACCTCGATGCTCCCGCCGCTCGACTGGACCTCGATGCGGTGACGAACCGGCTCGACCTGGACGCGCTGGCGGCCCGGCTCGACGTCGAGAAGGTGCTCGACCAGCTCGATCTCACCGCGGTGGTGCTCGAGCGGGTGGATCTCGACGCCCTCGTCACGGCGGTCCTCGACCGGATCGACCTGGTGACCCTCGCCCAAGAGGTCATCGACGCGGTCGACCTCCCCGCTCTGGTGCGCGACTCGACCGGCACCATGGCCTCGGACTCCGTCAGGGGCGCACGTATCCATGCCATCGCCGCGGACGAGATGGTGACCCGGGCCGTCGAACGACTCCGACATCGCAGGAGGCCGGACGGCGCCGCCGGGCCGGGCGTGTCCACACCGGGACCACAGAGCTGAAGCGATGGAGGGTTCTTCGTCGGGGTCGCAGGGCGGCGACGTCACGCTCCCGTCCAGCGCGCGCCCCTACCAGGGCCGGCCCGCCGGCCTGGTGAGCAGAGGAGTCGCGGCCGTCATCGACGGCCTGGTCACCCTCGGCCTGCTTCTGCTGTCCTATGGAGGGCTCGTGGTCGCCACCTTCGCGCTCGACCCACGCAGCTTCCAGTTCCCCCAGACCGGACTGGTGTTCGGCCTGTTCAGCTTCCTGTGCGTGCTCGGCACCTACCTGGCGCTGTCATGGTGGGTCAGTGGCCGTAGCTACGGAGCGGTCGTCATGGGCCTTCGGGTGGTCGGCCGCGATGGTGGGGACGTGGGGTTCGCAGCCGCCGTAGCGCGTGCGGTCCTCTGCGTCCTCTTTCCGGTCGGCCTGCTCTGGGTGGCGGTCAGCCCAGCCAGCAGGTCGGTGCAGGACCTGCTGGTCCGGACCTCGGTGATCTACGACTGGCGGCAGTAGCCACAGTGCGTCCGCGAGCCGGGAGCGCGACGGCGGTTGCAGGCCCTCGTGCGCACCGGGCGGGATGCGAATGAGCCGGTCAGCGGCTCACTCGGCGGCCGGCTGGCGCGGCGGCCGGGCGAGCAGCTCTACCACGAGCAGCAGCAGCACCGCGACGACGAGGACCGTCAGGGTCCACGCCCCGGTCGGGTGGTCGGCCATCACGTAGACCAGCAGGGCCCCGCCCAGAACCACCGCGCGCAGCGCGGTGCGGTACTGGTACAGAGCCGAGCCGAACCGGCCGGTGTCCAGCCCGGCGCGGTCCGACCCGTGCCGGACCAGGTCGACCCCCCGGCCGGTGACCTCGCGGACCCGGGTCGGTCCGGGGCCTGGACCGGTGACCCAGGCGATCGCCGCGATGGCGAGGAAGACCACGAGCAGCGCCCGGATGTTCAGCCGGATGAACCCGACCAGCTCGTCGTAGATCGCCGCCGCGGCATCCGCGGGCAGGGCGTCCGGCGGCACCGCGTCCAGGTACACCTCCCGGAACACGTTCAGCGCCAGGCCCAGAAGGACCAGGGCCGCCACCACTCCCAGCGAGGCGCCGACCAGGGCCCGCCGCCGGGAGCGGGCCACCCCGACCCCGGCCGCCAGGAACCCGATCGAGGCCACCGGCAGCAGCCAGCCCAGGGTGTCCAACAGCCGGAACGCCCGCTGGGCCTTGGCCAGGTCCGCCGACTGCATGATCACGAACTCCGCCTGCACGGTCGGGATCCGGGAGGCGAGGGCGAACCCGGAGTCCAGCAGGTGCTGCTTGACGGTCTCGATCACGGCTGCGAGCTTCACCGTGACCGCGCCGCCGGACAGGTCGACGGCGCCGTGGCTGCTGCCGGTCAGCGCGAGCACCATCTGCTCGTGCGCCTCGCGGTTCGCCGCCACCCACGCCTGCTCGAAGGTATCCGAGGCCACCACCCGGGCGACCTGGTCCTCGACGAAGCTGCGCACTCCGCTCGCCAGCGGCTGCGACAGCGCCGAGAGCGCGGCGGCCGCGCGCGGCGACAGGCCCCGGGCCGACAGCGCGTCCACCGCCTGCTGGGTCAGCTCCTCGACGTCGATGCGGGTGAAGATCTCGTTGGTGACCTTCTCCACGATCGCCGCCTGCACCGCCGGGTCGTCGGCGAGCGGTGCCACCGTCTCGACGTACCGGTCGGTGTCCGCCACCTCGTCGTGCAGCCAGGTCGCCACGACCGAAACCGGTGCCAGCAGGAGGCCGATGAGGATCAGCAGGACGGACACGAAGGGGCGCCAGGCGCCGCTGCGAGCCGGCCGGGCCGCCTCCACGGGCAGCGGAAGGGTGGGACCAGGAGCCGCTTCAGTGCGGGCAGCGGCCAGCGCCGCCTCCAGCTCCGCGACTCGGGAGCGCAGCGCTGCCACCTCGTCGGGGTCCGGCCGGTGGGGTGTCTCGCCGCTCATCAGGGCTCCTTCGGCTTCCTGGGTGGTGCGCGGCAGTCTGGTCCTGCGGCGGGTGGCGGCGCCTCACCCCCGTGCGGGTGGTAGCTCGGAGTGCCGGCTCACCCGTCGCGCCACCTCCGGCGACGCCCCACCACCCGGCGGGGCGGGGTGGCCACACCCTACTGCCGCCGGGCCGGCCATCGAGCCGTCGGGTTGGTCAGCCCAGCGCGAGGCCTTCCACGGATCCGGTCTGGGCGGGGTCGGGCAGTCGCCGCATCTGGAGCGAGGTCACGAGTCCGAGCAGGGCGGCGATGATCGGGACCATGAGGGAGATCTGGAGCGCCAGCGGCCGCGCCTCGGTGTTGATCCTCAGGATCTCGTCCTGGGTCTCCTCGGGCTCGTCGGCGAGGAGGTCGTCGAGCTGGCTGTTGCTCATGACCTGGGCGTCGTCCTCGAGCGCTTGGGCGACCCGTTCCTGGTCGCCCGGCGCGAGCACGGTGCTGTCCTGCGCCATCGAGGTGAAGGTCACCGAGAGGGCGGCGAGCATGATGGCGCCTCCGAACGCCAGGCCGAAGGAGAGCCCGAACGACCCACCCGCGGAGTTGACGCCGGCGGCCTCGCTGACCCGTTCCTCGGAGATCGGGCTGAGCGTGTAGTTGTTGAGCTGGGACACCAGGAGGCCTAGTCCGGCGCCGGCGACCACGAGGGGGACCACCAGGTACCAGCCGGAGTCTGCCCTGGGGACCAGTGGGAGCAGCGCGACCATGCCGGCGGTGACCAGGAGGAAGCCGAGGCAGATGATGTTGGCCGGGCGCCTGGCACCGGCCCGTTTCCCGGCCAGCAGGGCGGTGGCGAACATGCTGAGCGACAGTGGCGCGATCGACAGTCCGGCCTGCATGGCGTTGTACTCCAGGACCATCTGCAGGTAGATGGGCAGGGCGATCATCGTCCCGCCGAGCGCGACCTGTTGGAGCAGCTGACCGGTGATGCCCAGCCGGAACGACGGGGAGGTGAACAGGCCGGGGTCGATGAGGGTGGCCTTTCCGGCTCGCTTGCGGCGTGCCAGCCACCAGACCAGGCAGGCGAGTGCCGCGGACCCGACGATGATCAGCGCGCCGACGTACTCGCCGCCCTCCTGCCAGACCAGGATGCCGAGCACCACGCCGCCCATGCCGACGGCGGAGAGGGCCGAGCCGACGACGTCGACCTCCCGGACACCGGTGTAGGGGCTGTCGCGGACCATGCCGAGGCCGGACAGGACGACGGCGATGATCACCGCTTCGAGGAGGAAGGCGACCCGCCAGGACAGGTAGGTGGTGATGAAGCCTCCCAGGAGCGGCCCGACCGCCGCGGCGATGGCCGCGGCGGCGCCGACCAGGGCGTAGACCTGCTTCTGCGCGGCGCCCTGGAAGTTGCCGTGGATGAGCGACTGCATGGCCGGCAGCAGCAGCGACGCGCCGATGCCGCCGATCACCGACCAGAACACGATGATGGTGGTCAGGCCCTGGGCCAGGGTCATCGCGACCGCCCCGACGCCGTAGCCGAGCAGCCCGAGCACGTAGGCACGCTTGCGTCCGAACAGGTCGCCGATCTTGCTGCCGACCAGGATGAACGCCGCGGAGACCAGGGCCTCCAGGGCGATGGCTGCCTGGACTCCGCTGACGGTGGTGTCGATGTCGTGGACGACCGCGGAGATCGACACGTTCATGAAGGAGGTGTCGACGACCAGGACGAACATGGCCATGGCCAGGAGGAGTGCGAGTGGCCGGTTCACGGGTTCGACCATGTCCTGGGAGAGGGTGGGCGGTCGCCACCCATGACGGGGTGGACCCTGCCGGCGTCCCGCTCCACCCGCTCGGGGGTGGTGCCGCACCACCCGGTGCGGCGCGAGGGTACTGCTGGTGCGGCGGCGCCCGGCGCGCCGCGCACGCGACGCGCGGACCAGGGACGGGAGTGCCATGGTGAGCCAGCAGACGACGACGGGGGGCAGCGCCCAGGCGGTGGTCGCCGGCCAGGAGGCGGACGCGGTCGCCGCGGGTCTGGGAGTGGATCCGGCCCGTGGTTTG
>JBIOUF010000048.1:0-65116 GCA_044866695.1 Nocardioidaceae bacterium
GTGCCCAGCTGGGCCGCGTGGCTGGCGCCGCCAGCAGCCCGCTTGTTCCTGCAGACTTCCTCGACCTCTTCGCGCCGCTGCGCCGCGGCGCCGACCTGCGAGGCAAGGTGGTCTCGGTCCATCCCGAGACCCCGGATGCGGCGACCCTGGTCATCCGACCGGGCGCCGACTGGGCCGGGCACGTCCCCGGCCAGTACGTCCGGATCGGCATCGACGTCGACGGTGTCCGCAACTGGCGCGCCTACTCCCTGACCCACGGCCCGCGGGCCGACGGCCGGATCTCGGTCACCGTCAAGGCCGTGCCCGACGGCAAGGTCAGCAACCACCTGGTCCACGGGACCAGGGTCGGCACGCTGGTCCACCTGGAGCAGGCCGCCGGTGAGTTCGTGCTGCCGCCCGAAGGCGGCAAGCTCCTGTTCGTCACCGCCGGCTCCGGCATCACCCCGGTCATCGGCATGCTGCGCAACCTGTTCCCGGTCACCGACGCAGGCGTCGTGCGGCTGCCCCGCAGCGAGGCCTTCGACGTCGTCGTCGTACACGTGGCCCCCAGCGAGCCGCAGTCGATCTTCCTGCGCAACCTGCGCGACCTCGACCAGGCCGGTCTGGTCCGGCTGGTGGCGCGGTACGACGACACCCACGGCGTCCTGGACGTCGCCGAGCTCGCCGACCTGGTGCCCGACCTGGCCGACCGCACCACGCTGGCCTGCGGGCCGGCCGGGCTGCTGGACGCTCTGGAGGAGCATCACGCCGAGCGCGACCTCCCCCTGCTCACCGAGCAGTTCCGGGTCGCCACCGTGGTGGCCGGCGAGGGCGGCAGCGTCGAGTTCACCAAGCAGGGCCGGACCGTCGACGCCGACGGCGCCACCCCCATCCTCACCGCCGGCGAGGACGCCGGAGTGCTGATGCCCTCGGGCTGCCGGATGGGGATCTGCTTCGGCTGCGTGCTGCCGCTGCGCGAGGGTGCGGTCCGCGACCTCCGCAACGGCGACCTGACCACGGCCGTCGAGGGCGACGGCGTCAACATCCAGACCTGCGTCTCCGCCGCTGCCGGCGACTGCCGCATCGAGCTCTAGGCCCGCCACCCCCCTTCCACCGGCTCCACCCACCGACCGACCACCCTCGGCGAAGGAGAACCCCATGACCGTCCTGCAGAAGAAGGCGACCAACCCGGTCGCGCACCTGTCCACCGACGACATCGAGACCCTCGGCAAGCAGCTCGACGCGATCCGCGACGAGGTGCTGGCCACCCGCGGAGAGCGCGACGCCGAGTACATCCGCACGGTGATCGCAACCCAGCGCAAGCTGGAGATGGGCAGCCGCGCGGTGCTGCTGCTCAGCCTGTTCCCGCCGGCCTGGTTCGTCGGCACCGTCGGGCTCTCGGTGGCCAAGATCCTCGAGAACATGGAGATCGGCCACAACGTCCTGCACGGGCAGTGGGACTGGATGCGCGACCCCAAGATCCACTCCACCACCTGGGAGTGGGACAACGTGTCGCCCGCCGACCAGTGGAAGCACTCGCACAACGAGATCCACCACACCTACACCAACGTCGTCGGCAAGGACAACGACCTGGGCTACGGCATCATGCGCGTCGACGAGGACCAGCCCTGGACGCCGTTCTACCTCGGGCAGCCGCTGTGGAACTTCCTCAACGCGTGCTTCTTCGAGTACGGCATCGCCGCCTACGACCTCGAGCTCGGCTCCAACCTTCGCAAGGGCCGGCACCGCAAGCCGGAGTTCCGGGCGGCCGCGAAGCAGGTGCTGAGGAAGATCCGCGGCCAGGTCACCAAGGACTACGTGGTGCACCCGCTGCTCTCCGGGCCGTCCGCGCTGCACACGGTGGCGGCGAACTTCACCGCCAACGTGGTCCGCAACCTGTGGACCCACTCGGTCATCATGTGCGGGCACTTCCCCGAGGGCGTGGAGACCTTCGAGCGCCGCTCGATCGTCGGGGAGACCCGCGGCGAGTGGTACCTGCGGCAGATGCTCGGCTCGGCCAACATCAGCGGCAGCCGGGCCATGCACATCATGACCGGCAACCTGTCCTACCAGATCGAGCACCACCTCTTCCCCGACCTGCCCAGCAACCGCTACCAGGAGATCGCGCCGAAGGTGGAGGAGCTGTTCGAGAGGTACGGCCTGACCTACACCACCGGCCCGCTGGCCAAGCAGGTCGCCTCGGCGTGGCACAAGGTGATCCGGCTGTCGCTGCCCAACGGCTTCCTCGACGACGTCCGGGCGAAGGCCCGCGGCGCCCTCGCCGGCGACGTACCCCTGCCCGCCCGCGAGACCGGACGCGGCGAGGCCGCCGCCTGAGCCCGACGACGGCGCCGCGCCGGCCGACGCCCAGCTTCTCGGCTCCGTGCTGCTCGCCGGGGCGGCCGGCCTGTGGACCCGGGACCGGCGGTTGCACGCGGCTGCGGTGGAGCTGGGCGTCGCTCATCCCCGGTGACCTCTCGGACCGCTCGGGCACCATGGAGCCTCCTCACGCCGGCAGCCGCGCGTCGAGCCAGGCGACCAGGTCGGCGTACACCTGACTGCGGTTGGTCTCGTTGAAGACCTCGTGCCGGGCCTCGGGGTAGGTGACCAGGGTGACGTCGGTGAGACCGGTCTTCGTCAACCGGTCGACCAGCGTGTGCACGAGGGCCAGCCGGGCGTTCACGGGGTCCAGCTCGCCGACCGCGATGTAGACCGGGAGGTCCTGGCGGATGCCGGCCAGCTGCTCGGGGTCGGCGAGCCGGCGCGCGGCCAGGAACATCTGCCGGGCGCCCTCGGCGTCCAGGCCGAACCCGCAGTACGGGTCGGCGACGTAGCGGTCCACCTGCTCCTCGTCGCGGCTGAGCCAGTCGTAGTCGGTGCGGGCCGGGGCGAAGGGCGCGTTGAACGCCGACAGGTCCATCGGGCCGTCGAGGTCCAGCGCGGGCTCGAGCAGGTCGATGACCGCGGTGCCGGTGAGGACCGCCAGGTCGACGTCGGCGCTGTGGTCGAGCAGGTACTGCTGGACCGCGAAGGACCCCATGCTGTGACCGAGCAGAACCAGGGGCAGCCCGGGGTGCTCGCGCGTGGCCACCCCGCGCAGCCGGTCGATGTCGCCGACGATCTCGGTCCACCCCTCGGCGCCGACCTGGCCGAGCGCGTCCAGCGAGCCGGCGGTGGCGCCGTGCCCGCGGTGGTCCTGTGCGTAGACCACGTAGCCGGAGTCGTTCAGGACGCCGGCCAGCTCGGCGTACCGCAGCGCGTGCTCGCCCATGCCGTGGGTGACCTGCACGACCGCTCGCGGCGCGGCCTGCGGGTCCCAGCGGTAGGCCGCGACGGCGACGCCGCCGGCACTGTCGAAGTCGGCGCGGGCGGGCGTCGGGCTGGTCACGGCATGGGCTCCTCGGCGGGGCGGGCGGGTCGGCGGTCATCGTGGCCGCGGCGGGCGGGGTTGTCAACGCGCGGGTCCCCCCGGGAAGGGGCAACGGCTGCCGAGCCCGTTGGGGCCACTGAGCACCCCTCGCCTCCAGCAGGGTCCTGAACCAGGCCGCGCTGTCGGGGGCCTGGTCCGGCGGTCTCCTAGGGTGAGCCCATGTCGCCCGAGCCGGAGCCCCACGAGTTCGACCAGGCGCTGGGCCAGACCGAGCGGGCCGGGCGGCCGGGCGTCTACGACCTGTCGCTGTCCGACGACTGGCGGGTGGGAGGCGGGCTGAACGGCGGGTTCCTGCTCGCGCAGGTCGGCCGGGCGCTGCGGTCCGCGCTCGCGGCGCAGGAGCACCCCGACCCGTTCGCGCTGAGCGCGTACTACCTCACCGCGTCGACCGCGGGTGCCGCCGCCGTCGAGACGACGGTGCTTCGTCGCGGCCGGGTCATGTCCACCGCGCAGGCGTCCCTGACCCAGCCGGACGGGGTGGGCGGGTGGGTCGAGCGGGTCCGGGCACTGGCGACGTACGGCGACCTGCGCGCGCTGCCCGACGACGTCCGCACCAGCGCCTCGCCGCCGGCCATCCCGCCACCGCAGGACTGCCTCGGCGCGGAGCTGGCGCCTCCCGGGGTCCGCGCGGTCGCGCCGTTCCTGGACCGCTTCGAGCTGCGCCTGGACCCGGCCACCGCCGGATGGGCCGCGGGCCAGCCGTCCGGGCAGGGCGAGATCCGCGGCTGGTTCCGCCTCCCGGACGGCCGCGAGCCCGACCCGTTGCTGCTGCTGCTGGCCGTCGACGCGCTCCCGCCGGTCACCTTCGACCTCGGGCTGTTCGGCTGGGCGCCGACCCTGGAGCTCACCGTCCACGTGCGCGCCGACCCCGCTCCGGGGTGGCTGCTGGTGCGCCACGCCACGCGCAACTTCGCGGGCGGTCTGCTGGAGGAGGACGCCGAGGTCTGGGACTCCGGCGGCCGCCTGGTCGCCCAGGCCCGCCAGCTCGCCCGGGCCCCGCTGCCCCGCTGAGCCGGACCGCTGGAGGACGCTGCGCGTGGCAGGCGGCTCCACCGACCCGGCCGGGCGCCGGGCTCGCCCGACCTTCGCCGGACGGCCGGGGAGCCGGTGCGGGCGCGGCACCGGGGCCAGGACGTCCGTCAGTCGAAGCGGGACCGGTCCATGCAGAACACCCATCGCGCGCCGAGGTGCTCGGTGGAGGACCAGAGCCGGTCGGTCTCGGGCCAATAGCAGATGTCCTCGGGGCCGGGCGGCAGCACGCGCCGGTGCTCGACGAGGGCGCCGGGCTGCCCGACCCACAGGCTGCCCCGGGTGAGCTGGCCGGCGCTCGTGGTGACGTACAGCCGGCCGCGGGCGGTGACCGCGCCCTGCATGTGGGTCAGCCCGCCGCCGTCGAGCAGCTCGGGGGTGAACCGGCCCTGCTCGTCCGCGCGGGGCAGGCCCGTGGCCGGGTCGATGTCCAGGCGGAGCAGCCTGGTGGTCATCGACTCGCGGCCGTACTCCCCGGCGAGCAGGGTCGGGGCGGGAGCCGTGCGGTCCAGGGCGAGGAAGGAGTACCGGACCGGCTCGAGCCCCTCGTCGGTGACGGCGCGCTGGCGGAACCGGAGCGGCAGCAGGTAGCGGTAGCCGAACCCGGCGAAGCGCCCTGCCGGCGTCCAGCCCAGCGCCCGGCCCGGCGTCGCGTGCGGCGCGGCGACGATGTCGTCGAGCCGGAAGGTGAACACGCCACGGGTGGTGCCCGCCACGTGCAGGTACGGCCCGTGCCAGACGACGCCGCCGGCGTGGATCGGCACCGGCCGGACGTCCAGGCCACCACCCGGGCGCGACGTGGCCTGCACCAGCAGGACGTGCCGGTACCGGACCCGGCGGGGGTCGCCGACGTCGTACACGGTGACGCGTGAGCCCATGCTCAGCCGCCGGACCTCCTTGGAGTACGACGTGGTGAGGACCAGGCGGCGTCCCGCGAAGGTGTCGCCCTCGGCCCGGTCGGCCGAGGAGGTGATGCCCTGCGGCCACCAGCGCAGGCTGAAGCTGTCCCGGCGGTCCAGCACGAACCCCCACTCCGCCGCCGGCCCGGGCACGTCGACCACCCGGGCCTGGCGGCGCAGGTCGGCCACCACCCCCTCCAGCCCCACCCGCCCACCCAGCCGGCCGGCCAGCGCCTCCACGTCGTCTGCGCGGTCGGGGTCGCGAAGCAGGTGCATGTGGCCTCCTTTCCACAGTCTGACGCGTGAGCGTCCGGCGCCGTACCCGGCGTGCGAAGGAGCCACGTGACCACCCGTCCCGCCCAGCAGCCGCCGCACGCGCCCGGCTCCGCAGCGGGTGAGCACCGTCGGCGCCGCCACCTATCCTGTCCGCCATGGACCAGCGGCTGATGCTCGTGCACGCGCACCCCGACGACGAGACCATCGCCACCGGCGCCACGATGGCCCGCTACGTCGCCGAGGGCCGCGGGGTCACCCTGGTCACCTGCACACTGGGCGAGGAGGGCGAGGTCCTGGTGCCCGAGCTGGGCCACCTCGCCGCGGAGCACGAGGACGGGCTCGGCCGGCACCGCATCGGCGAGCTCGCCGCGGCGATGAAGACGCTCGGGGTCACCGACCACCGGTTCCTCGGCGGTCCCGGGCGGTACCGCGACTCCGGCATGGCCTGGGACGACACCGGCCACGCGACCGCCGCGGACACGGTCCGCGACGACACCTTCTGGCGGGCGGACCTGCTGGAGGCCGCGTCCCTGCTGGTCGAGACCGTCCGCGAGGTGCGCCCCCAGGTGCTGGTCACCTACGACGACTTCGGCGAGTACGGCCATCCCGACCACATCCAGGCGCACCGGGTGGCGACGTACGCCGTGGCGCTGGCCGCCGCGCCGTCGTTCCGCCCCGACCTGGGCCCGGCCTGGGACGTCGCGAAGGCGTACTGGACGGCCAGGTCGGCGTCGCAGTACCGCGAGGGCGTGAGGTTCATGGCCGAGAACGGCATCGAGAACCCCTTCCAGGAGTGGGACCCCGACCATCTGCCGAGGTTCTTCCACGAGGACGCCGCGATCGCCGCCTGCGTCGACGCCTCGGACTACGCCGACACCAAGCTGGACGCGCTGCGCGCCCATGCCACGCAGGTCACCGTCGACGGGCCGTTCTTCGCCCTGTCCAACCAGCTCGGTGCCCGGGTCTGGGGGCTGGAGTTCTTCCGGCTCGCCAAGGGCCGGCAGGGTCCCACCGACGGGCGCGGCTGGGAGTCCGACCTGTTCGCCGGCCTGTGAGAGCCGCCCGGTGAGGACCCTCGAGGCGCCCAGCGGCGGGCGGGTGGTGCGCTGGACCCTGCTCGGCGTCGTGGCCCTGGTGGCCGCGCTGTACGTCGCGGCCTACCTGGTCACCGCCGACCGGATCGCCCGCGGCAGCACCGTCGCCGGAGTCGAGGTCGGCGGCCTCACCGCGGACGACGCGGCGCGGGTGCTCTCCGACGCCGTCGAGGACCGGGCCACCGCACCGGTGGAGGTCTCCGCCGACGGCGTCCGGGCGGCGGTCGACCCGGAGGCGGCCGGCCTGGAGGTGGACCTGGCTGCGTCGGTGGCGCAGGCGCCGGCGGGGCGCAGCTGGGATCCCCGTGACATGTGGGCGTACCTCGCCGGCGGTGAGGCCCACGACGCCGTGGTCACCGTGGACGACGTCTCGCTCGACGCCGCGCTGGGCCGGATCGCGAAGCGGGTCGCCCGGCCTGCCGTCGAGGGGGAGGTCACCTTCCGCCGGTCGGGGCCGCACGCGGTGTACCCGGTGGACGGGGTGCGCCTGGACCTCGCCGGTGCGAGGGAGGCGGTCGTGGCGGCGTACCCGGTCGACGATCCCGGCACCGTGGTGAGGCTGCCCACGCTGACCGAGTCCCCGGTGGTCCCCCGCGCGGAGGTGGCCCGGGCGATGAAGGAGTTCGCCGACCCGGCGATGTCCGCGCCGGTCGTGTTCGTCATCGGTGGCGAGCCGGTCGTGCTGCGCCCGCGCGACTACGCCCGAGCCCTCTCCCTGCGCCCCCGGGGGGCCCGGCTGGTTCCGGAGGTCGACGAGAAGGCGCTGCTGGAGGTGCTCCGGCCGGCGATGCGCACGGTCGCCTCCGCGCCGCGGGACGCCGAGGTGCGCATCGTCGGCGGACGGCCGCGGGTGATCCCGAGCAAGACCGGGGTCCGCTACGACCCGGACCGGGTTACCGGCCAGTTCCTCGACCTGGTCGTGGCCCAGGGGGACCGGCGCCGCGCCCGGCTCGGCACCGTGACCGCCCGGCCGGACTTCACCACCGCGGACGCGCGCAGGCTCGGGATCACCGAGAAGGTCTCGGAGTTCACCACCTACTACCCGCACGCCGACTACCGCAACGTCAACATCGGCCGCGCGGCCCAGCTGGTCGACGGGACGCTGCTGTCGCCGGGGGAGACGTTCAGCCTCAACGGCACCGTGGGGGAGCGCACCGCGGCGAACGGGTTCACCGAGGGCTTCGTGATCAGCAACGGGATCTTCAAGGAGGACCTCGGCGGCGGGGTCAGCCAGGTGGCCACCACGACGTTCAACGCCGCGTTCTTCGCGGGCCTCGAGGACGTCGAGCACAAGCCGCACTCCTTCTACATCAGCCGCTACCCCGAAGGCCGCGAGGCGACGGTGGCCTGGCCGACGGTCGACCTGAGGTTCCGCAACGACACGCCGCACGGCGTGCTCGTCCAGGCCTGGCGGACCCCCAGCACCCCGTCGTCGCAGGGCTCGGTCACGGTCCGGATGTGGTCCACGAAGGTCTGGGACATCGAGGCGACCACGTCGGACCGCTACGACTTCACCAGCCCGGCCACCCGCCGGATCGGCGGGGAGGACTGCGTGCCTAACGAGGGGTACGGCGGCTTCGACGTCGACGTCGACCGCCTGTTCCGCCGGCCGGACAGCCCGGCCGTCGTGCGCCGGGAGCGTTTCCACACCAGCTACACCCCCTCCGACACGGTCATCTGCACCGACCTCTCCGGCTGAGGCTCGGCTGCGGTGGTCGGGTCGGCTGCGGTGGTCGGGTCGGCTGGGGTGGTCGGGTCGGCCGGGTTGTGGCCGATGCCTGCACGGACCCGCGGTTGTGGCCCGAGGCTGCAGCGACACGCCGATCGGACCTGCAGGCATCGGCCACTCTTCGGCGGCGGGGGGCGCTCAGCCGGTCCGGCGCCGTGCGGCGGGTCGCGGCGGCACCGGCTTCCCGGACACGATGTCGGGCACCGCGACGACCACCGTCTCGCCCCGCTCGGTCCGCACGACGGTCACTGCGTCGGACCAGGACTCCATGACGCCGAGGACGTCGGACATCAGGGGTCCTCCGGACGGTCCGGTCCGACCGCGCAGCACCCGCCGTACGACGACCCGCATGCCCACGCAGTGCGGTCCCAGCGCGGAGCGCGGCCGGTCCGCCATCGGGCACCCCCTCCCGGTCACGTCCCGAGGCTGTCCGCACGACGGCCCACGACGGGGATGGACCAGCCAGCAGACTAGTGTGGAGCCCGGGCCGCGAGACCCGCGGGCAGCTCACGAGGAGGACGTCTGAGGTGACCTACGTCATCGCCCAGCCGTGCGTGGACCTCAAGGACCGCGCGTGCGTCGACGAGTGCCCCGTCGACTGCATCTACGAGGGGCAGCGGATGCTCTACATCCACCCCGACGAGTGCGTCGACTGCGGTGCGTGCGAGCCGGTCTGCCCGGTGGAGGCGATCTTCTACGAGGACGACACCCCCGAGCAGTGGAAGGACTACTACGCCGCCAACGTCGAGTTCTTCGACGACCTGGGCTCCCCGGGCGGCGCCGCCAAGATGGGGGTCATCGAGAAGGACCACCCGCTCATCGCCGCGCTGCCCCCGCAGATCACCGAGGAGTGACCGCGCCCGGCCCGGCCGGTCCGCACGTGCCGCCCGTCCCGCGTCTCGGGAGGGCGGCACGCTCGGTGTCCGGACGTCTCCCGGACTTCCCGTGGGACCGGCTGGTGCCGTACGCCGAGCGGGCCCGGGCCCACCCGGACGGCATCGTGGACCTGTCGGTCGGCACGCCGGTCGACCCCACGCCCGCCGTGGTCCGCGAGGCGCTGTGCGCGGCAGCCGACTCCCCGGGGTACCCGCTCACGGCCGGCCGTCCCGACACCCGGCAGGCCTGCCTGGACTGGCTGGCCCGCCGCTGCGGGGTGACCGGCCTCGGCCTGGACGCGGTGCTCCCGGTGGTGGGGTCAAAGGAGCTCATCGCCTCGCTCGCCCTGCACCTCGGGGTCGGCCCCGGCGACCTGGTCGCCTACCCGGAGCTGGCCTACCCGACCTACCTGGTGGGCGCCGTGCTCGCTGGCGCCCGCACCCTGGCCACCGACTCCCTGCTGGCCCTGGGGCCCGAGCGGGTCGCGCTGGTGTGGCTGAACTCCCCCTCGAACCCCACCGGCCGGGTCCTGCCTGCCGACCACCTGCGCAAGGTGGTGGACTGGTGCCGCGAACGCGGGACCCTGCTGGTCTCCGACGAGTGCTATGTCGAGTGCGCCTGGGACGCCACGCCGATGTCGGTGCTGCATCCCGACGTCTGCGGCGGCGACCCGAGCGGGCTGCTCGCCGTCCACTCGCTGTCCAAGCGCTCGAACCTGGCCGGCTACCGCTGCGCCTTCGTCGCCGGCGACCCGGACCTGGTGGGCGAGCTGCTCGCCGTGCGGAAGAACCTCGGGCTGATGATGCCCGGCCCCCAGCAGGCCGCGATGGCCGCCGCACTCGACGACGACGACCACGTGGCCGAGCAGCACGCCAGGTACGCCGCCCGCCGCCGGCTGCTCCACCGTGCCTTCGAACGCGCCGGCTTCCGCATCGACCACTCCGAGGCATCGCTGTACCTGTGGGCCACCAGCGGCGAACCCTGCTGGGACACCGTCTCCGGGCTCGCCGAGCTCGGCATCCTGGTGGCCCCCGGCTCGTTCTACGGCCCCGCCGGCGACCGGCACGTACGCGTGGCGTTCACCGCCACCGACGAACGCGTCGACGCCGCGGTCGCCCGCCTCGCCTGACTCCCCTCCCCTCATGCGGGTCGACCCGTCAACTCTTGCGGGTCGAGCCGTCAACTCTTGCGGGTCGAGCCGTCAACTCTGGTGGGTCGACCCGTCAAGTCTGGTGGGTCGAGCCGGTGGTCGGACCTCGACGCCGACGCGCCGGTCGGAGCGGGGACTGCCGCGCCGACATCGACCGGCCGATCTCACCCTTGACGACTCGGGGCACCAACATTGACGGCTCGGCGTACCAACATTGACGGCTCGACCCACCAACATTGACGGCTCGACGGGTGGAAGGTCAGGGGCCTGCGACGTCGACGTGGACGTGGTCGCGGTGTTCCAGTACGGCGAGGTCGCCGCTGCGCGCGGGTGGGGTGTAGTCGCGCCAGCCCTGTTCGGAGCGACGGCCGGCCGACCAGATCCGTCCGTCGAAGATGACGTGGCCGACGTGCAGGCGGGCCGCGTGGGCGACCAGGTAGTGCGCGAGGGCCCAGCCTCGACGACGGTGGTCCGCGGTGACCGGCCGGAAGAAGACGTCCAGCGCCCGGCCGTCGTAGTGGGCCGAGCCGGCGGCGTGTCCGGTGGTGACGCCGCCGGGCGCGAACCCGCCCATCGGCAGGTCGCCGAACACCGCGGTCACGTCCGCGCGGACCGCCGCCGCGCGCGGCGTGAGGCCCTCGCCGTCCAGGTCGCCCGCGGACGCGGGGGAGGGCTCGTCCGCGACGCAGCTGAACCGCGCCGCGCTGTAGCCGGTGAGCGCCGAGGCCAGGGCGCGGGCGCCCTCGGCATGCTCCTCGTAGGCCTCCGGATGGGCGGACCGCTGCACCTCCTGGGCCGCCTCGGTGATCCGCATGCCGCGGTAGCCGTCCACCTCGACCAGCTGGTCGTAGAAGGCGTTGGCGGCGTACACCGGGTCGCGGACCTGCTCCGCGGTGCCCCAGCCCTGCGAGGGCCGCTGCTGGAAGAGGCCCAGCGAGTCCCGGTCACCGTGGTCGAGGTTGCGCAGCTTGGACTCCTGGAACGCCGTGGCCAAGGCGATGGACACCGCCCGCGCGGGCAGGTCCCGGGCCACGCCGACGGCGGCGATGGTGGCGGCGTTCTCCGCCTGTTCGGTGGTCAGGGTCGCGGTGACGTCGCCCACGCGCGCCTCGCAGCCGTCGCGGTCGGGCAGCGGGCCGACGCCGTTCCACACCAGGTACCCGACCAGCACGGCGAGGACCGCGAGCACGACCAGGGCCACTCCCAGCCCGGCGCGCCCCTCCTGGAGGGCGGAGGTCCTCCGCACGGTCAGTTCGCGTGCAGGGCGGCGTTCAGCTCGACCCCGCGACGCGGGCGCTGCACCGCCTCCATGACACCGGTGACCGAGTTGCGCCGGAACAGCAGCCCGTCGGCGCCCGACAGCGTGGCGGCCTTGACCACCGTGGCCGTGCCGTCGGCGCCCCGGACGGTGAGCTTCGTGCCCGCGGTGACGTAGCAGCCGGCCTCGACCACGCAGTCGTCGCCCAGCGAGATGCCGATGCCGGCGTTGGCGCCGATCAGGCAGCGCTCGCCGACCGAGATCACCTCCGTGCCGCCACCGGAGAGCGTGCCCATGATCGACGCGCCGCCGCCGACGTCGGAGCCGGCGCCGACGACCACGCCGGCGCTGATCCGGCCCTCGACCATGGAGCTGCCCAGAGTGCCGGCGTCGTAGTTGACGAACCCCTCATGCATGACGGTGGTGCCCGGCGCCAGGTGGGCCCCGAGCCGGACCCGGTCGGCGTCGGCGATGCGTACGCCGGAGGGCACGACGTAGTCGGTCATCCGGGGGAACTTGTCCACGCCGTACACCGCCACGGCCCCGTACGCCGCCAGCAGCCTGGCCCGGGCGCGCTCGAACCCCCCGACCGCGCAGGGGCCGGCTGACGTCCAGACCACGTTGGTGAGCAGCCCGAACACACCGGTGAGGTCCACCGAGCGCGGCCGCACCAGGCGGTGGCTGAGCAGGTGCAGCCGCAGCCACACGTCGTGGGCGTCGACCGGCGCGGTCTGCAGGTCCGAGACGACGGTGCGCACCACGACCCGCCGAACCCCGCGGACGGCGTCGGTGCCCTCCAGCGCATGCAGGTCCTCCGGGGCGTCGGCCGGGGCGGCGGAGGCGTCGGCGAGGTGCGGCTGCGGGTACCAGGTGTCGAGCACCTCGCCCCCGTGACCGGCCTCGGAGGTGCCGGACAACGTGGCCAGGCCGAACGCCCAGGCGCTGCGCGGCGCGGGGAAGTCGGTCACGGTGGTCACGGTAGCCGAGCGGCGGTCACCGGTCCGGCGCGCTGGTTGGATGGGGCCCATGGCAGCGACCGGCGCCCTCGCGCTCGACCTCGACCTGGACCCGGCGACGCTCACCGAGCGGCTGGTCGACATCGAGTCGGTCAGCGGCGCCGAGGAGCGCATCGCCGACGCGGTCGAGTCCGCGCTGACCGCGCTGCCGCACCTGCGGGTCGTCCGGCACGGGAACACCGTCGTGGCGCGCACGGACCTCGGCCGCGAGGACCGCGTCGTTGTCGCCGGCCACCTCGACACCGTCCCGGTGCACGACAACCTGCCGGCGCGGCGCGACGAGCACGCGGTCCACGGCCTGGGCAGCTGCGACATGAAGGGCGGGGTCGCCGTGGCGCTGCACCTGGCCCGCGCGGTGCCCGACGGCGTCCGCGACGTCACCTACGTCTTCTACGACTGCGAGGAGGTCGAGGCCGAGCGCAACGGGCTGGGCCGGCTGGCGGCGCAGCGGCCGGACCTGCTGGTCGCCGACTTCGCGATCCTGATGGAGCCGTCCGACGGCGTGGTGGAGGCGGGCTGCCAGGGCACGCTGCGGGTCGACGTGACCACCCGGGGCGTGCGGGCCCACTCCGCCCGGTCGTGGACCGGCCGCAACGCCGTCCACGAGGCCGCCCCGGTGCTGCAGCGGCTGGCCGACTACCGGCCTCGGCGGCCGGTCCTCGACGGGCTGGAGTACCGCGAGGGCCTCAACGCCGTCGGGATCACCGGTGGCGTGGCCGGCAACGTGCTCCCGGACCGGTGCACCGTGTCGGTCAACCATCGCTTCGCGCCCGACCGCACCGAGGCCCAGGCCCTGGAGTTCGTCCGGTCCTACTTCGACGGGTTCGAGGTCACCCTGCGCGACAGCGCGCCGGGGGCGCTGCCCGGCCTCTCGGTGCCGGCCGCGGCCGCCTTCGTCGAGGCGGTGGGCGGGTCGGTGAACCCGAAGTTCGGGTGGACCGACGTCGCCCGGTTCAGCGCGGTCGGCGTACCGGCGGTGAACTTCGGCCCTGGTGACCCGCACCTGGCGCACACGCAGGACGAGCGCGTGCCGGTGGCCCAGATCGAGTCGGTGGCCGCGCGGTTGCGGTCCTGGCTGTCCCGGTGACGTCGGGGCCCGCGGTTCCTGTCGGAGCCCCGTGGCAGCATCGAGGACCATGACCTGGTTCTTCGCCGTGCTCATCGTGGTGTTGCTCGGCGCCGTGGCCGTGGTGGCCGCCGGCTCGGGCGCGTCGCTGGCCGAGGTGTACGACGACCGTCCGGACGCGCGGGTGCAGGCCGACGGCCCGCTGCGCGGCGAGGACCTGCGCCAGGTGAGGTTCACCACCGCCTTCCGGGGCTACCGCATGTCGGAGGTGGACAGCCTGCTGGACCGGCTGGCCGCCGAGCTGGAGCTGCGCGACCGGGGCTCGCCCGGTGACGCCGGCGACGCCGGCGACGCTCACCCCGGCGGGGCCCAGGCCCGAGCCGGTCCCGACGAGGCTGGTCCCAGATGAGGGCCGAGCTCCGACGCGAGCTCGAGGTCGGCGTGCCGGCCACCACGTTGTGGGAGCTGGTCACGGACTGGCCCCGGCAGCGCGAGTGGGTGCCCGGCACGCGGGTCGAGCCGGTCGCCGGCCCGACCGGTGCAGTCGGCGAACGCCTGCGGGCCTGGACCGGGGTGGGCCCACCGTCGGTCCGGCTGGGGTTCTGGGACCCGATGACGGTCACTGGCTGGTGTCCTCCCGTCGGCCCGGACGGCGACGGCTGGTGCGAGGTCCTGCACACCGGTCGAGTGGTGAGGGGGGTCGGCCAGGTCGCCGTCCAGCCCGCGGGGCGTGAGCGCAGCCGGGTGGTCTGGTTCGAGGGGCTCGACCTGCCGGCCGGTCTGCTCGGCAGGGTCGTCTGGTGGCTGCTTCGGCCCGTGGTGGCGCGTGGCGTCGACCTCGGGCTGCGCCGGCTGCGCGTGCTGGCCGAGGCGGAGCATGGCTGACCCGGAGGCCCAGGTGCGGTGCGGGTGGGCGACCTCGGCCCCGGAGTACCTCGCCTACCACGACGCCGAGTGGGGCCGCCCCGTGGTCGGCGACGCGGCCCTCTACGAGCGGCTCACCCTGGAGGCGTTCCAGGCGGGGCTCTCGTGGATCACGATCCTGCGCAAGCGCGAGGCGTTCCGCCGGGCGTTCGGCGGGTTCGACCCCGGCGTCGTGGCGTCGTACGGCGAGCAGGACGTGGCCCGGCTGCTCGGCGATGCCGGCATCGTCCGCAACCGCGCCAAGATCCTGGCCGCGGTGACCAACGCCCGCGCGGTGCTCGACCTGCCCGGGGGGATGACCGGGGGCACGACCGGGGGGCTGACCGGCCTGCTGTGGAGCTTCGCGCCAGCAGACCCGCCGGCGCCGGCCACCCCGGCCGACGTTCCGGCCACCACGCCGGAGTCGGTGGCGATGAGCCGCGCGCTCAAGTCGCGAGGCTTCCGCTTCGTCGGCCCCACGACCGCGTACGCGCTCATGCAGGCCACCGGGATGGTCAACGACCACCTGGCCGGCTGCCGGGTCCGCGAGGAGGTGGCCCGGCTTCCCCGGCCACGCGTCCGAGGCTGAGCCGACGACGGTGGGGGGATGGGCGATAATGGTCAGCACACCTGCGCTATGTGGGATCCCGGACCGCCGCGAGGCATCGGGACCCGACGCGGACGGCGCTCGGCTGAACACAGGAAGCTGGACACAGGAAGAGGTACGCGCATGGCGGCCATGAAGCCGCGGACGGGCGACGGCCCGCTCGAGGTCACCAAGGAGGGGCGCGGCATCGTGATGCGCGTCCCGCTCGAGGGCGGGGGTCGGTTGGTGGTCGAGCTCAACGCCGAGGAGGCGGGCGCGCTCGGCGCGGCCTTGGACGAGGTCGTCGGCTAGCGACCCCCCTCGACACCCGACCCCGGCCGCTCGACCGAGCCGGCCGGGGTCTCGTCGTGGTGACGAGGGTGGCGCCTGTTGCCAGATAGTAGGGTCAGGCGTCGGATGCGCAGCAGGAATGGGGAGAGAGGCGGTCCGTTGGCCCGGTCCGGTCAGGTGTCACCGCCCGAGGTCGCCGTCCGCGACGGCGCGCCCTCCGCGGTCCTGGGAGCGGACGTGGTCGCCATCCCGGTGCTCCAGGACGACCAGGGACTGCTGCTGGGCCCAGGAGCCGAGGAGCTGTTCGAGGAGCTGGGTGCCGACGCGTTCACGCTCCTGGAGCACCAGGAGGCCACCGGGGCCGCCGGTGAGGCGGTCGCCCTGCCGGTCCTGGACCGGGCCGGGCTGACCAACCCGGACCTCCGCACGGTCCTGCTGGTCGGAGCCGGCCGCGGCACCCCCCAGGACCTGCGCCGCGCGGGCGCGGTCGTCGCCCGGCGTACCAAGGGAAGGGCCGTGGTGGCCACCTCGCTGGCCTCGGTCGCCGACGACGACGGCCTGACCGCCCTCGTGGAAGGCCTGGTGCTCGGGTCGTTCGGCTTCCACCGGCGCTCGACCGAGCCGGACAGCCCGCCGGTGCGCCAGGTCGTGCTCGCGGGTCTGCCGGACCCCGCCGACCGGGGGCCGGCGCTGCGCCGCGCCATGGCGGTCGCCGGGGCCGCCTGGATGTCGCGCACGCTGGCGCTGGTGCCGTCCAACGAGAAGAACCCCGAGTGGATGGTCGACCGGGCCCGCGAGGTGGCCGCCGCCAACCGGCTGCAGCTGGAGGTCTGGGACGAGCGTCGGCTCGCCGCGGACGGTTTCGGCGGCATCACCGGGGTCGGCCAGGCGTCGGTCAGCCCGCCGCGGCTGGTGCAGCTGGACTACACGCCGAGCCGAGGTGGGCGCCGGGCGCCGCGCGTCGTGCTGGTGGGCAAGGGCATCACCTTCGACACCGGGGGGCTGTCGATCAAGCCCGCGGACAACATGATGACGATGAAGCGTGACATGACCGGGGCCGGCACCGTCCTGGCGGTGATGGGGGCGCTCGCGGAGGTGGACTGCCGGGTCCGCGTGACCGGACTGCTCCCGCTCGCGGAGAACTCCATCAGCGGGTCGTCCATGCGCCCCGGTGACGTGCTTCGCCAGTACGGCGGGCGGACGACGGAGGTCACCAACACCGACGCCGAGGGCCGCCTGGTCCTGGCCGACGCGCTCGCGTACGCCGCCGACCGGCTCCGCCCGCGGGCACTGGTCGACGTCGCGACCCTCACCGGCGCGGTGAAGGTCGCGCTGGGCCAGCGCACCGGAGCGCTGTTCGCCACCGACGACGCGCTGGCCGGCCTGCTGCTGGCCGCGGGAGAGGCGGCCGGCGAACGGTTCTGGCGGCTGCCACTGGTCGAGGACTACGAGGCCCTGCTGGAGTCCGGGGTCGCGGACGCGGTGAACGCTCCCTCGGGACCCGGCGGTGTGATGGCCGGACTGTTCCTGAGGCACTTCACCGCCGGGATCCCCTGGGCGCACCTCGACATCGCCTCGGTCGGGGACTCGCCGAGCGACTCCTTCGAGTGGACCCAGGGGGCCACCGGGTTCGGCGCTCGTGCGCTGCTGCGCTGGCTCGGCGGCCCGGACCCGCTGGCCGGGGTCGGAGACGGCACGGGCGGCCGGGCGCGCCGCGGGCGAAGCCGGCGATGAGGGGGCTGACCGTGCGGTGGTCGCTGGCCCAGGCTCCAGAAGGCGTGGAGCGGGCGCTCGCCGACTACGTCGAGTCCAGCTCGTACGACCGGTTCTCCCAGATGCCGGACCTGCGGTTCAAGACCTGGCGGATGCGACCGGGGGAGTGGTTCGAGGGCTGCTACGTCTTTTCGTCGGTCCAGGCTCGCGAGGCGTTCCAGGACCAGTTCACCGGCTCGGCCGCGGAGTCACCGGGCTCGCAGATCATCGGATCGGCTCCCGTGCTCATCGAGCCGTGCGCGGTGGTGGCGGTCGCAGAGGGCGGCGCCGGTTTCCTCGCCGCCCCCGGCTATGGCGAGTGACCGAACCTACCCCGAGCGCACCGAGCGGATGCGGCGCGACCGCTGGGGGCACCGGCGGGACCACCACCTGCATCGACTTGCCCAGCCGACCAGTATCGCCGACCGAGAGCCTGCCGTTCGCCGGCTCGACCCACCAGCATTGACGGCTCGACCCACCAGCATTGACGGCTCGACCCACCAGCATTGACGGCTCGACCGGGTGGGGTCAGGTCAGGAGCGGCGCGCGACCAGCAGCCCGTCGCCCATCGGCAGCAGCAGCGGGACGAGCTCCTCGCTCTCGCGGACCTGGCGGTTGAGCTCCCGGATCGCCACGGTCTGCGGGTCGCGCTGCGCCGGGTCGGCCACCCGGTCGTGCCAGAGCGCGTTGTCGAAGGCCACCAGGCCGCCCGGCTTGAGCAGCCGCAGCGCCTCGGCCAGGTAGTCGGCGTACTCGCGCTTGTCCCCGTCGGCGAACACCAGGTCGTAGTGGCCGTCGGTCAGCCTGGGCAGCACGTCGAGGGCGGCGCCGGTGATCAGCCTCGCCCGCTGCGAGGCGATGCCGGCGTCGGCGAAGGTCTGCCTGGCCAGGCGCTGGTGCTCCGCCTCGGTGTCCACGGTGGTCAGCACGCCGTCCGGGCGCATGCCGCGCAGCAGCCACAGCCCGGAGACGCCGGTGCCGGTGCCCACCTCGACCACCGACCTGGCCTCCACCACGGAGGCCAGGAACCGGAGCGCCGCGCCCACCCCGGAGCCGACCGGCGCGACGCCGACCTCCTCGGCGCGGGCGCGAGCGGCCGCCAGGGCGTCGTCCTCGGCGACGAACTCCTCTGCGTAGGCCCAGCTCGCGGGCTTGAGTCCTGCGGCGATGGTGGTCTCCTGTGGGTCGAGGTGGTCTGTGCCGCGGGCACTCTACCGAACCTCGCGTCGCGGAACCTCCCGCCCGCCGCGGCCGTTGTCCCCAGAGGGCCGCCGGACTCAGGCGTCTCTCAGCCGCGACCCGTAGCCTTGAGCCGGTAGAGAGCAGGACATGACCCGCGACAGGACCCCGAGGACCCCCCGGCCGCCCCGGCCGTGGCGTCGCGGGGCCGAGGAGCAGACGATGGCCCAGCAGGACCCGGCAGCCCAGCCCGGGCACTGGCAGCCCGGGAGCTGGCGGCCGCCGCCGTGGGAGGAGATCGTCGCCGAGCACAGCGCGCGGGTGTACCGGCTTGCCTACCGGCTCACCGGCAACCGTCACGACGCCGAGGACCTCACCCAGGAGGTCTTCGTGCGGGTGTTCCGGTCGCTGTCGACCTACTCGCCCGGCACGTTCGAGGGCTGGCTGCACCGGATCACCACGAACCTGTTCCTCGACGGAGCCCGCCGCAAGGCCAAGATCCGCTTCGACGCCCTGGCCGACGACGCCGACGTCCGGATGCCGGGCCGGATCGCCCCGCCGGACGCCGAGGTGCTGGCCGCACTGTTCGACGACGACGTGGAGGCCGCGCTGTCCGCGCTGCCCCCCGACTTCCGCGCCGCCGTGGTGCTCTGCGACGTCGAGGGGCTGTCGTACGACGAGATCGCCGACGTGCTGGACCTGAAGCTGGGCACCGTCCGCTCCCGGATCCACCGCGGCCGGGCGATGCTGCGCAAGGCGCTCGCGCACCGGGCTCCGACCGCGGGGCGAGCCCGGTACGCCGGCCCCGCGGAGCCGGTCGGGCTGACCTCGCAGGTGGGCTGATGCGGTTCCTCGGCGGGCATCTCGGGTCGTCGGTGAGCGCACTGGTCGACGGGCAGCTGGACGGCGCGACCGCGGAGCGCGCCTGGCGCCACGTCCTGGCCTGCGCACACTGCCGCGGCCAGGTCGAGCACGAGATCTGGGTCAAGAACCGGCTCGCGCTGCTGGCCGGAAACGAGCCGCCTGCGCGGCTGGTGGAGATGCTGCGGGAGCTCGCCTCGTCGAGCCCGCCCGGCGCCCTCGACGACCGTGCGCTGCTCGGTGACCCGGACCGGTCGGCACGGGCCCGCCGGCTGACCGCGCTGGCCGTCCTCGGGGTGGGCTCGGTCTCGGCGGCGATGCTCGCGGTGGTCACCTGGGGCGGCCCGCTCGGGCTGGAAGGGCGGCCGGGTCCCCCGGCGTCCATCGGCGATGCGACGCCCACCATGAGGCCTACCTCGGGACCCACCACGGGGCCGACCGACGGCCTGACCCAGCCCGGTCCCCGGGCGCACGTCCGAGGCACGCTCGAGGGGTGGCGGACGGACCGGCCGGGCCTCGCCGTCCGGAGCCAGGCCGGCTCGCACGGCTGAGCGGTCCACCCCTGGTCGCCGGCGACCCGGCTCACCAGGCCCCGGGTTGGCGCGGTGCGTGAGAATGGTGCGGTGACCGGGCCGGACCACTCCACCTCCCCTCCGCGCGAGGAGCGGGATGCCTCGGTGCGGGTGCCGCCCCCGTACCCCGCGCGGTTCGGGGAGGCGCCCGGCGCGCAGGCCGCCCCTGCCATCCCCGACCGCCCCGACCCCGACCGCCCCGACCCCGACCGCCCCGTGCCCGACCGCGTCGACGAGGACGCCGAGCCGACGGCCGACCTCGACCGGCCGATCTGGGACCAGGAGCCGGCCGCCGGCCACGCCACGGACCACCACACCGGGCCCCTCCAGGACGGCCGGCCGCCGGTGCCCGCTGCGCCGGTCGACTACGGCTACTACGGCGGCTTCGGCCGGCACGCGGCACCACCCATGCCACCGGTCCCCCCGCCCCCGCAGGGCCGGCCCCTCGTCACGGGGTGGCCCGGTCCGCGGGCCTGGCCGGCCGGCGTCCCCGGACCGGCCCCGGCCACCGGCCGGCGCAGCGGGGTGCCCGGCTGGGTGTGGCCGGTGGTCGCCGTGGTCGCGCTGGTCACCGGCCTGGTCGGCGGAGCGGTCGGCGGCCTCCTGGTCTCGCCGGACCGGCAGCCGGCGGCGAGCTCGACCGAGCCGATCCCGCTTCCACGCAGCTCACCTGGTCCTCTCCCGGCCGGCAACGCGAGCATCGCCGCGGTCGCGGACAAGGTGCTGCCCAGCACGGTGCAGGTGCTCGCCCGGGGCGGCGCCGGCACGGTGGGCGGCGGCACCGGCTCCGGCTTCGTGGTGGACCGGCGCGGACACGTGATCACCAACAACCACGTGGTCGAGCGCGCCACCGAGGCCGGCGACCTGGTGGTCGTCGACCACACCGGCCGGCGCTACCCGGCGACCATCGTCGGGCGCAGCCCGGTCTACGACATCGCAGTGCTCGCCGTGGAGCGGGGCAGGCGGCTGCCCGCGGTCGCGAGCGGCGCGGCGGCACGGCTGCGGATCGGGGACACCGTGGTCGCGATCGGGTCTCCGCTCGGGCTGTCCAGCACGGTGACGAGCGGCATCGTCAGCGCGGTGAACCGGCCGGTGACGACGGGTGACGCCGAGGAGTCGTCGTACATCAACGCCGTCCAGACCGACGCGGCGATCAACCCGGGCAACTCCGGCGGCCCGCTGGTCAACCTGCGCGGCGAGGTGGTCGGGGTCAACTCGGCCATCGCGACGACCGGTGGCCTGGCCGGCGAGGCCGGCTCGATCGGGGTCGGCTTCGCCATCCCGATGGAGCAGGTCCGGGTGACCGCCAACCAGATCCTGGCCAGCGGCAAGGCGGAGTACCCGGTCATCGGAGCCAACGTCGACACCCAGCGCGTGGGCTCCGGAGCGAAGGTCGTCGACGTCCCCAACGGCACTCCGGCCGCCGCCGCGGGCCTGGAGGAGGGCGACGTGGTGGTGGCGGTCGAGGGTCAGCGGGTCGCCGACGGCATCGGCCTGATCGTCGCCATCCGCAGCCACCGGCCCGGCGAGACCATTACGCTCACCGTCCGCCGCGACGGCCGCCAGCGCGACGTCACGGTGCGCCTGGACTCCAAGGTCGGCTGACCGCGCGGGCTGGCCCGGTTGTGGCCGATACCTGCACGGATCCGCCCTTGTGGCCGGCAACTGCACCGACACGCCGTACGACGCTGCGGGCATCGGCCACAAGTCGGCCGCGGCAGCCCTGGGTCAGGTGGCGTCGTGGTCGTACGGCGGGGGCTCGCCGTCGGCGAGGGGACGGGGCTGCGGGCGCCGACCGTTGGTCGGCTGGTCGGCGTCGTCCCACGCCTCGAGGATGTGCTTGCGCAGGGCCCGGCGCGGGTCCAGGTCGGTCAGCTCGAAGTCGGCGTACCCCGGACCCAGCTCGGCACGGATGTCGTCGCGGGCCTGCTGGGACAGCCGGCGCAGCTGGCGCACCAGCCGGCCGGCCTGACGGGCGAACTCGGGCAGTCGGTCCGGGCCGAGCACGACCAGCGCGACGACCGCGATCACGAGCAGCTCGGGGAGCCCGACGCCCCACATCCGCCCGGTCCGCTCAGGTTCGGCCGGCCGGGGTCAGCCCGAGCTGCATGCCGGCCAGCCCGCGGCCTCGGCCGGTCAGCGTCGCGGCGACCCGGGTCAGCTCGGTCGCCGCAACCGCGTCGGGGTCGGTCACCACCAGAGGCCGGCCGGTGTCCCCGCCCTCGCGCAGGCGCGCGTCGATCGGCAGCCGGGCCAGCAGCGGCACCTCGTAGCCGAACCGGCGGGCCAGCACCTCGGCCACCCGGGCCCCACCCCCGGTGCCGAAGATCTCCAGCCGGTGCTCGGGTCCACAGTGCGGGCAGGGCAGGTAGGACATGTTCTCCACGACGCCGACGACGCGCTGGTGCATCATCGAGGCCATCGTCCCGGCCCGCTCCGCGACCTCGGCGGCCGCCTCCTGGGGCGTGGTCACCACGAGCACCTCGGCGTTCGGCAGGTGCTGCCCGAGCGAGATCGCCACGTCGCCGGTGCCGGGCGGCAGGTCGAGCAGCAGCGCGTCCAGGTCGCCCCAGTAGACGTCGGAGAGCATCTGCACCAGTGCCCGGTCCAGCATCGGGCCACGCCAGGCCACCACCTGGTCGCGCCGGGGCTTGAGCATCCCGATCGAGATCACCGACGGCCCGGCCGGGGCCGGCACCGGGAGGATCATCTCCTCGACCTGCGTCGGCCGCTGGTCGGCGACCCCGAGCATGGCCGGCACCGAGTGCCCGTAGATGTCGGCGTCGACCAGCCCGACCTTCAGGCCCTGCCGCGACATCGCCACCGCGAGGTTGACCGTCACCGACGACTTGCCGACCCCGCCCTTGCCGGACGCGACCGCGAACACCCGGGTGAGCGACCCCGGCTGCGCGAACGGGATCTCCTTGGTGGGCTGGCCGCCGCGCAGCCGCTCCTGCAGGGCGGCGCGCTGCTCGGCGGTCATCACGCCCATGTCGACGCGCACGCCCGTGACGCCCTCCACAGGACCGACGGCCGCGGTCACGTCGCGGGTGAGCCGGTCCCGCATCGGGCAGCCGGCCACGGTGAGCAGCAGCCGCACCGTCACCGAGCCGTCCGGGGCGACGTCCACGCCCTCGACCATGTCCAGCTCGGTGATCGGTCGGCGGATCTCCGGGTCGTTGACCGCGGCCAGGGCGGCCAGGATCCGCTCGCGGTCGGGGAGGCTCATGCGGACAGGGTACGTCGCGGCGGGTCAGCCCCTGGGCCGGTCCGGGTCGCGGTCCTGCCGCCGGTCGTGCCGCCGCTCCGGCCGCTCCGCGCGCCGCTCGGCGTCGTCGGCCGCGCTGTTCTCGCCCCGGGGGCGGTCCTCCAGCTCGGCCAGCAGGATGCGCAGCTCCGACCGGAGGTAGTCCCGGGTCGCCACCTCTCCCAACGCGAGCCGCAGGCTGGCCATCTCGCGGGCCAGGAACTCCATGTCGGCATGCGCCCGCGAGTTGGCCAGCCGGTCGCTCTCGGCGATCACCCGGTCGCGGTCCTCCTGACGGTTCTGCGCGAGCAGGATCAGCGGGGCGGCGTACGACGCCTGCAGGCTGAGCATCAGGGTCAGGAAGATGAACGGGTAGGCGTCGAACACCCACGAACCGGGCGCCAGCCAGTTCCACAGCAGCCAGACCGCCACGACGCCGGTCATGTAGATCAGGAACCGGGCCGTGCCCATGAACCGGGCGAACCGCTCCGCGAAGCGACCGAACGTGTCCGCCTCGATGGTGGGACGACGGATCAGCTGCCGTGGCTCGGTGGGCACGTCGAGCCGGTCGGGACGGCCCCGGCGCCGGCGCGGCTCAGCCACGGGCGCCCTCCTGCTGCTCGCGCCAGTTCTCCGGCAGCATGTGGTCCAGCAGGTCGTCGACGGTCACCGCGCCCAGCAGCCGGCCGTCCTCGTCGACCACGGGCGCAGCGACCAGGTTGTAGGTGGCCAGGTGCCGGGCGACGTCGGACACCGGCGCCGTCGGGGGCAGCGGCTCCAGGTTCCTGTCGACGACGCTGCCGACCAGCGTGCTCGGCGGCTCGCGCAGCAGCCGCTGGATGTGCGCGACGCCGAGGAGACGACCGGTCGGCGTCTCCAAAGGCGGCCTGGTGACGTACACCTGCGCCGCAAGGCTCGGCACCAGCTCCTGGTGCCGTACGTGCGCCAGGGCCTCCGCGACCGTGCTGTCCGGCGGCAGGATCACCGGCTCGGTGGTCATCATGCCGCCGGCGGTGCGCTCCTCGTAGACGAGCAGCCGCCGCACGTCCTTGGCCTCCTCGGGCTCCATCAGCGCCAGCAGGGCCTCGGCGGTCTCCGGCGGCAGGTCGGCGATCAGGTCCGCGGCGTCGTCGGGGGACATCTCCTCCAAGACGTCGGCCGCGCGCTCGTCGTCCAGAAGACCGAGGATCTCGACCTGGTCCTCCTCCGGCAGCTCCTCCAGCACGTCGGCGAGCCGCTCGTCGTCCAGGGCGGCGGCGATCTCGCCCCGCCGCTTGGGGGGCAGCTGGTGGATCACGTGCGCGAGGTCGGCCGGCTTCATCTCCGCCAGCGCGGCGAGCAGGTGCGTCGCGCCCTGGGTCTCCTCGGGCACCGTGAACCCGTCGACCTCCCACCACTCCACGACGTGGGTCTGCCCTCTGCGACCGAAGCGCTTCGACCCTTCCTGCAGCGCCACCCGGCTGATCACCCAGTCGCGGTTGCGCTCCTGCTCCATCGCCAGGTCGAACACGGTGCCCTGGATGCCGCTCTCCCGGATCGTCACGCGCCGGTCGAGCATCTCGCCGAACACCAGGGTCTCGCTGGCGCGCTGCTCGAACCGGCGCATGTTCACCAGCCCGGTCGTGATCACCTGGTCGGCGTCGACATGGGTCACCCGGGTCATCGGCACGAAGATCGAGCGCCGGCCGAACACCTCCACGACCACGCCGAGGACCCGCGGCGGCCTGGACCCGGGCCGCAGCACCACGACCAGGTCGCGGACCCGGCCCACCGCGTCACCGGCGGGGTCGAACACCGGCAAGCCGGACAGGCGGCCCACGAACACGCGGTTCGGGGTCGTGCTCACACCGTTGAGGCTATCGTCGTGCGGCATGGGGTTCGCGCCGCTGCGCTTCGACATCGTCGACGTGTTCACCGACCGGCCCTTCGCCGGCAACCAGCTCGCCGTCGTGCAGGGGGCGGCGGCGCTGAGCACCGGCCAGTGCCTGGCGCTGGCCCGCGAGTTCGGGTTCTCCGAGACCACGTTCCCGGTGCCGGTGTCGCCGTCGTCGTACTTCACCCGGATCTTCACCCCGGGCGGCGAGATCCCGTTCGCCGGGCACCCGACGCTGGGCACGGCGTGGGTACTCCGTGCCAACGGGAACCTCGCGACCGCCCGGGTCACCCAGGCGAGCCGGGTCGGTGACGTCCAGGTCACCTTCACCGACGACGGGCTGGTCGAGCTGTCCGCCGCGGTCCGCGACCTGGTCGGACCGCTCCCTCCCGACCTCACCCACGCGCTCCTCGCCGACGTCGGCCTGGGCCCCGACGACCTCGACGGGCAGGCGTACGTCGCCGGCACCGGCCTGGACTTCGTGTACCTCCCCGTCCGTCCCGGCGCCGTCGCCCGCGCGCGCATCCCCGCCCGCCCCCTGGACGCGCACCGCGCCCTGACCGTGCTCTCGCTGCAGGACCCGCTGTCGGGCGTCTCGGTGCACAGCGTCAACGGAGGCCCGGCAGACGTCTCCGTGCACGCCCGCGTGTTCGTGCCCGAGCTGGCCGTGCCCGAGGACCCGGCCACCGGGTCGGCCGCGGCCGGGCTCGGCGTGGTGCTCGCCGGCGCCGGGCGGCTCGCGGACGACGGCCGCCTCACCATCCGGCAGGGCGTCGAGCTGGGCCGGCCCTCGACCCTCTTCGTCCGCCTGGAGCGCTCCGAGGGCCGTCTGGTCGCCGTCCACGTGTCCGGCGGCGTCCACCCCGTCGGGTCCGGGGAGATCGACGTCCCCGCGGGCACCACCTGACGCCATGGAACCTGGGCCGCTGGCGCTCCTCAGCCCGTGCCGACTGGGCCGGCAGGCGGTGGCCAGGAGGCCGGGCGGGCTACGACAGCGGCGGGCGGCGGCGCTGACGCCGGTGCAGGACGCGGGGGAGCGGGCCGCGCGTGGTGGCCGGGGTGGGGGCGGGTGGGGCGGCGTGGTCGGAGTCCGACAGGCTGCCCGGCGCCTCGAGCACCTCACCGGTCGGGACGATCCGGGTCAGCGTGCTCGTCGTCCTCCACCCCTCGGGCGTCTCGGTGAGCGAGGGGATGGACAGCCGCGCCGCCGCGAGCGCGGCGGCCGCCCGCGACCACTCCTCGCTCCCCGGGGACAGCGTCGCCGCGGCGCCCACCCAGGTGACCAGGCGTCCACCGTCCTCCTTGGACCGCATGGTGACCTCCACCCGGTCGGCCGCGGCGATGCCGGGCAGCTGCTGCTCCTCGCCTCCGGAGACCAGCAGCAGGCCCCCGTCCTGCCACACGTGCCAGGCCGGGCGCGCCCGGTCCTCGCCGTCGTAGCGCAGCCAGCACACCGACGTCTTGCGGCCCAGCTCGGCGACCAGCGCCGCGGTCGAGGGGTCCACGCGACCAGCGTGCCAGACGGCCGCGCCCGTCCCCTGCCTCAGCCGGGCAGGGGTCGCTGGTGACCCTCGACCGCGGCCTGCCGTCGCCACCGGCGAGGGACGGCAGGCCGCGGCGCGCGCCGGGCCGGAGAGGATGGCGGGGTGCGCACCGCCCTGCTGCTCGCGGTCGCCGTCGTGGCGGTGTCGCTGTCCGGCCCGCTGATGGCGGCGATGGTGGTGCCGCCGCTGGCCATCGCGTTCTGGCGCAACGCCTTCGCCACCGCTGTCCTGGCGCCGCCGGTGCTGCTGCGCCGCCGCGCCGAGGTCGCGGCCCTCGACGGCCCCAGGCTGCGGCTGCTGGTCGCCTCGGGACTCGCCCTGGCCGTGCACTTCGCGACCTGGGTGACCTCGCTGACGCTGACCTCGGTGGCCTCGGCGACCGCTCTGGTGTGCCTGCAGGTCGCCTGGGTGGCGCTGTGGGAGCTGGTGCGGGGGGAGCGGTTCGGGCGGCTCGCGACGACGGGCCTGGTGGTCGCGTTCGCCGGCGTCCTGGTCGTGTCCGGCGTGGACCTGTCGCTGTCCCGCAGGGCGCTGGCCGGCGACCTCTGCGCGCTGGTCGGCGGCGCGGCGGCCGCGGTCTACACCGTGATCGGCTCCCGGGCGCGGCGCACCACGACCACGACGACGTACACGTTCGTCTGCTACGGCGTCTGCGCGCTCGTCCTCGCCGCCGCGAGCCTGGTGGCCGGGCAGGACCTGGGCGGGTACCCCGCCGACCAGTGGGGGCTGCTGCTGCTGGTCACCGCCACCGCCCAGCTGATGGGCCACTCCGCCTTCAACCACGTGGTCGCCCGGGTCGGCCCGGTCGTGGTGTCGCTGGTGCTGCTGCTCGAGGTGCCCGGCGCGGCGCTCCTGGCCGCCCTGATCCTGGGCCAGCGCCCGCCGCCCGAAGCCCTGCTCGGCCTGGGCATCATCCTGGCCGGCATGGTGGCGGTCGTCCTCGGCAGACGAGCCGCCGCGGGGGCCGAGCCGGTCGAACCCCCCTTCGACTGAGGGTCGGCGGGTTTGTGGCCGATGCCTGCACGGATCCTCGGTTGTGGCCCGAGACCGCAGCGACACGCCGCGCGAGGCTGCGGTTATCGGCCACAACCCGGCCGGCGGCTGAGACGAATCCCACGCCCGACCCGCTGCCCCGGGACGGCACGGCCGTACTACTCTCCGCCTCACCACTCCGACCACGCCCGGAGGCTCCTCGAAGATGACCGCACCGCTGCGCTCACGACGCTCCTGCCATGCCGTACCCGGCTCCAACACCCGGTTCCTGGACAAGGCGCAGGGCCTGGACGCCGACCAGGTGTTCCTCGACATCGAGGACTCGGTGGCGCCCGTGGCCAAGCCCGGCGCCCGCAAGAACATCGTCGACGTCTTGAACAACGGCGACTGGGGCGACAAGGTCCGGGCCGTACGGGTCAACGACTGGACGACCCAGTGGACCTACGCCGACGTCATCGAGGTCGTCGAGGGCGCCGGCGCCAACCTGGACTGCATCATGCTGCCGAAGGTGCAGACCGCCGAGCAGGTGGTCGCGCTGGACCTGCTGCTGACCCAGATCGAGACCGGCATGGGCTACGAGGTCGGCCGGCTCGGTATCGAGGCGCAGATCGAGAACGCCCGCGGCCTGGTCAACGTCGACGCCATCGCCCAGGCCAGCCCGCGCGTGGAGACGATCATCTTCGGCCCCGCGGACTTCATGGCCAGCATCAACATGAAGTCGCTGGTGGTCGGTGAGCAGCCGCCCGGCTACGACGTCGGCGACGCCTACCACTACATCCTGATGCGGATCCTCATGGCCGCTCGGGCCTACGGCAAGCAGGCGATCGACGGCCCGTACCTCCAGGTCCGCGACACCGAGGCGTTCCGCCGGGTGGCGGCCCGCGCGGCCGCGCTCGGCTTCGACGGCAAGTGGACCCTCCACCCCGACCAGGTGGGCGTCGCCAACGAGGTGTTCTCCCCGACCCAGTCCGACTACGACCACGCCGAGAACATCCTGGACGCCTACGAGTACTTCACCTCGGTCGAGGGCGGCGCGTCGGGCGCGGTCATGCTCGGCGACGAGATGATCGACGAGGCCTCGCGCAAGATGGCGCTGGTCGTCGCGGCGAAGGGCAGGGCCGCCGGGATGCAGCGCACCGAGGTGTGGCAGAAGCCCGGGGGATGACCTCGGCGGAGCAGCCTCCCGAGCGCCGAGGTGCACCGCCCAGGCGGTTCTACCTGCACGTGGGGCTGCCCAAGACCGGCACGAGCTTCCTGCAGGGCGTGCTGGCCCAGAGCCGCCCCCGGCTGCGCGAGCTGGGCTACGTCTACCCCTTCGTCCGTCCCGAGGGGATGTTCCACGCCGCGGTGGAGCTGCGCGGAGAGTACGCCCGGTGGGGGCTGGACCCGGCGCTGGTCGACGGCACCTGGGCGGCCCTCTGTGACGTGGCGGGCCGTTTCGCCGGTTCCGCGGTCGTCAGCCACGAGCTCCTCGGCGGCGCGCCCGCCGAGGCCGCGGCGCGCGCCCTCGCTGCCCTGCCCGGCACGGAGCTGCACCTGGTGGTCACCGTGCGCGACCTCGCCCGCCAGGTCACGGCGCACTGGCAGGAGCAGGTCAAGAACGGGCGCACGTACGCCTTCTCGGAGTACGCCGACGAGGTGCTCGACCCGGCCGCGCACGGCGCCCGGCCCGACGCGTTCTGGGTGGAGCAGGACCTGCCCGGGGTTCTCCAGCGCTGGTCGGAGGGCCTCCCGCCCGAGCGGGTGCACGTCGTGGTGTGCCCGCCTCGGGGCGCGCCGCGCGAGGAGCTCTGGCGCCGGTTCGCGGCCGCGGTCGGCGTGGACCCGGGCGCGGTCCGGCTGCCCCCCGCTGCGGCGAACGACTCCCTCGGCGCCGCCCAGGTCGCGCTGCTGCGCCGGGTCAACCGGGCGCTCGACGGGCGGCTCGAGCAGCCCCGGTACGCGCACGTGGTGAAGCGCTTCTTCGCCCAGCGGCTCCTGGCCGGGGTCGCTACGACGCCCGCGCAGGCGCCGGAGGAGCTCCGGGGCGTGCTCACTGAGGCGACGGCGGCCTGGCGGCGCGCGCTCGCCGACCGCCGATGCCGGGTCCACGGCAGCCTCGACGACCTGGCGCCGGTGGCGTTCGCGGGCCGGGTCCGCGACATCGACGACGTGCCTGCGCCGGAGCTGCTGCACGGGGTCCCGGACCTGCTGGCGGCGCTGCTGGTCGAGCTCCACGAGCTCGGCTCCGGCACGACCGCGCCCGCGAGCGGCGGCCCCCGGTGACCGGCGCCCCGGGCCGGCCGGCGGCGCGCGGGCCGGCGGCGCGCGGGCCGGCGGTGTACCTGCACGTGGGGCTGCCCAAGACCGGCACCACCACGCTCCAGCAGCTCTTCGCCGCCAACCGGGCCGAGCTGCGCGACCAGGGCGTGCTGTACCCGTTCCTCCGGCCCGAGGCGATGTTCCACGCGGCCGTGGACGTCGTCGGCTGGCACGACCGGTGGGGCCTGGACCCGGTGGACGTCGCGGGCACCTGGGCCGCGCTGTGCCAGGCCGCCCGGGAGCACGACGGGGTGACCGTGATCAGCCACGAGCTGCTCGGACGGGCTCGCCGGCGTGCCGTCGGCGCGGCGTTCGAGCCCCTGCACGACCTCGACGTCCACGTGGTGGTCACCGCGAGGGACCTGGCCCGGCAGGTCACCGCGACCTGGCAGGAGCGGATCAAGAACGGCCGCCGGTACTCCTTCCAGGGCTTCCTCGAGCGAGAGGCGGTCCTGCCCGCGCGGTCGCGCCGGCACAGCGCGTTCTGGCGGGAGCAGGACCTGCTCGCGGTGCTGCGGCGGTGGGGACAGCACGTCCCTGCCGACCACGTCCATGTCGTCGTGTGCCCCCCGCGCGGCGCCGACCCCCAGGTGCTGGTCCGCCGGTTCGGTGAGGTGGTCGGCGCGGACACCGGCCGGCTGCGCCCGCCGGACCGCCGCGCCGCGGTGAACGAGTCGCTCGGCGCGGCCCAGGTCGGCCTGCTGCGGGAGGTCAACGTCGCTCTCGGCGACCGGCTGCCGCAGCCGGCGTACGCCCAGGTCGTCAAGCGGCACTTCGCCCAGCAGGTGCTCGCCGCCCACCGCTCCCCGCGGGCCCTCGCCCCGGCCTCGCTGCGCGGGCCGTTCACCCGGGTGACCCGGGAGTGGGTCGAGGGCATCGGCGCCGCCGGCTACCAGGTGTACGGCGACCTGGCCGAGCTCGCCCCGGTGGAGTTCGACGACTCCGGCGGCACCCCCGACGACGTGCCGCCCGACCGGGTCCTCGAGCCGGTGCCCGACCTGCTCGCCACCCTCCTGCTCGAGGTCGCCGACCTCCGGTTCCCCGAGGCCACGGCGGCCCCCGGCGCCGCGCCGGACCGGCCCCCGACCCGGGCCGGCGGGCCGGCGCGGCGGGTCCGGGACGCGGTCGGCCGGCTGGCCCGGCGGGTCCGGGGCGGCCTGCGCGCGGCGCTCGTCCGCGTCCGGGGCCGGTGACCCGCGCGCGTGGCGGCCGTTCCGCGGGCCCCAGCGGGATACCATCGAACCATGAGGTCGCTGCTGGTCGCCGTCGCCGCGGTGGTCGCCGTGGTGGCGGCCGGGTGCGGCGACGACGACTCCACCGCGACCGGCGCGTCCGGCGGCTCGCCATCGCCCTCGGCCAGCGACGCGCCGGGCCCGGTCTGCGCCGACGTGTGGGTCGCCAAGGCCCCGCTGCCCGAGCACTACCGCGGCTGCTACGAGGACGGCGAGTTCGTCAAGGCCGACAAGCAGATGTGCTCCTTCGGCACCGAGATGGTCACCTACGGCGACCGCTTCTACGGCATCCTCGGCAAGTGGGTCAACGAGGTCGACGGGACGCTCGAGACCAGCAGGCAGTACCGCAAGGCGTACAACACCTGCACCGCCTGACCCCCCGCAGCCGCGGGGCTCGCGACGCGCGCCACGCCGATGTGGCGGTTTCGTCCGCGCCGATGGCTTACCCTTGACGTTCTGCCCGGGGGAGCAGTGGACCCTCCCAGGCGCACACCGCACCCTTCCCCATCGTCGGCCGGTCCACTCGGAGGTACCTGAGCGTGAAAGGCTCCCGCACGGCCCTGGCCGTCTGCCTGGCCCTCGTCGCGGCGCTGTGCGTGCTGGTCGCGCCCGCGTCGTCGGCATCGGCGGCGGACCGCCAGCGTGCCGCCAGCACCCGACAGCCCGCGACCAAGGTGGTCCTGACCTCGAAAGCCGGCTCGGACCAGGCCGGCGCGCAGAAGGCGACCGGAGCGGCCGCACGGAGGGCGGCAGCTCGGACCGCGCAGGCGCGGACCGCCGCGAGGGCGGTCGGCTCGTACTCGCCGAAGACCGGGATGATCGTCAACAACCCGCGGGTGAAGGCGCGGCGATGGGTGATCCGCGGGCACGTCCTGCGGAGCATCAAGAGCGTCCCGCGCGGTGAGAAGATCCGCATCGCGTCGTGGAACTTCAACAGCAGGTCCCTGCTCGACGCGCTGGTCGCGGCGGACCGTCGGGGCGTGAGCGTGCGCATGCTGATGGCCGACAACATGGTCCGGCAGGAGTCCCAGCAGGGGAGCTTCCACAAGCTGAGGAGGGCCCTGAAGGCCAACGCCTTGCGCCGCAAGCGTGCTGGGAGGCCGCCGCGTCCCGCCGACATGCGCAGCTGGGCCAGGACCTGCGTGTCGTCCTGCCGCGGCCACAGCGGCATCATGCACTCCAAGATCTACCTGTTCTCCAAGGTCGGTACGTCGAAGGACGTGGTGATGGCCTCCTCGGCGAACGCCACCGACTTCGCCGCCACCTTGCAGTGGAACGACGTCTACACGGTCGTGAACCGGCCGACCACCTACGCGGCCTGGATCAAGGTGTTCGTGGAGATGGCCGCCGACCGGCGGGCGCGGCCCACGCCGTACCGGGTGGTGGACGACGGCCCCAACCTCCGGTCGATCTTCTTCCCCTGGCAGCCCCGACGCGGCACGGATCCCGTGCTGCGCCGGCTCGCGCCGATCAAGTGCACGGGTGCCAACGGCGGCACGGGCGTCAACGGGCGCACCAAGATCCGCATCGCGCAGACGGCCATCCTGGACGACCGCGGCCTGAGGATCGCGCTGCGGCTCCGCCAGCTCTACAACCAGGGCTGCAACATCCGCATCGTGTACGCCGTGGCGAAGGACAAGGTCAAGGTCCCGCTGCGCAACACCAAGCGCGGCCCGGTGCCGATGCGGGAGATCACCGTGGACACCGACGGCGACGGCGTCTACGACAAGTACCTGCACATGAAGGTGCTCACGGTCAGCGGCGTCTACGGCAGCGACCGGTCGGCCACCATCACCTGGAACGGCTCGGAGAACTGGACCGCGGTCGCGGCGAACAGCGACGAGGCCGGCTTCCGGGTGATCGGCGCGGGCCTGGAACGGCGCTACTCGAGCTGGATCGACAGGTTGTTCGCAAACCCTCCTAGGAGCGTCGCGCGCAACTACGCCCTGTTCAGGTCAGAGCCGGTCGACCCCTACGCCAAGGTGGAGATCTACTGACAGGACGCCGCGCGGCGCTGTGCTGAGGCCGACGCGCCCGGGACACCGACCTCCCGGCCGCGTCGGCCTCGCCGTTCTACTGTCGAGCCTCGAGGAGAGGACGGCGGCAGACGGGGAGAGGACTCGGCATGCGTCACGTGCGCTCGGCCTTCCCGTCCCTCGCGCTGTTCGGTGCCCTCGTGGCGGGTGCGGCGACCGGCGCCGACATCGGCGGGCCCGCCTCGACGGCCCCGCCGCATCGAGAGGTCGCCGGGTCCGTCTCCGCCCGGCCGCCCGAGCCGGCACCGCGCCGGCAGGCACCCGTCGGTCAGGTCGCGGCCGGAGGCCGGCAGTCCTGCGACGTGCGTGGCGACGGCACGCTGTGGTGCTGGGGGGCCAACGAGTACGGCCAGCTCGGCGACCGCGGCACCGTCCGCCGGATCCGGGCCCACCAGGTCGGCGGGTCCACCGCTTGGCGGCGCGTCTCGGTCTCCGGGGCGACCAGCTGTGCCGTGCGCGCGACCGGGTCGCTGCGCTGCTGGGGCCTGAACAGCGAGGGTCAGGTCGGCGACGGGACCCGGCGCAACCGGCTCCGGCCGACGCCGGTCGAGCCGGCCCGGGCCTGGTGGCGCGTGGACGTCGGCTGGTTCCACGCCTGCGGCATCGATGAGAACCGCGCGCTGCGGTGCTGGGGCCGCGACGACTTCGGCCAGCTCGGCGACGGGTCGACCAGGCGCCGGCCGGCGCCGGTGCGGGTCGCCCCGGGCACCCGGTGGCGCTCGGTGAGCGTCGGGGGGTGGCACACCTGCGGCGTCCGGGTCGACGGCACGGCCTGGTGCTGGGGCCGCAACCTGTTCGGCGAGCTGGGCACCGGCACCGGCGGCCCCCGGCTGCGCCCCACTCCGGTCGCGGCGCCCAGCACGCCGACCGGGCCGGCCCGGTGGCTGGCGGTCGAGGCGGGCTGGTCGCACACCTGCGGCATCCGGGCCGGCGGCGGCGCGATGTGCTGGGGGGCCAACTACCGTGGCCAGCTCGGCAACGGCACGCGTGCGGCCACGTCCCGGCCGTCGTGGGTGGTCGGCGACCGGTTCTGGAGCAGGCTCGCGACCGGGGACGCGCACACCTGCGGGGTCACCCGCGCCGCAGAGCTGTGGTGCTGGGGGGCCAACCGCTACGGCCAGCTCGGAGCCGGGTCCCGTCGAGCCGCGAGCCGACCGCGCGAGGTGGCCGCCGACGAGTCGTGGCGCCGGGTCGCCGCGGGCTGGATGCACACGTGCGCCATGAGCAGCGCCGCTCTGACGTACTGCTGGGGCGGCAACGAGATGGGCCAGCTCGGCACCGGGACCACCACGGGCAGCCGGGCCCCCACCCCGGTGACCCGGCTCCGGCGCTGACCCTCCCGGCGGGGCGTCGGGTGCGAACACGCGCGCAACGCCGCGGGCCCGTCGCCGAGGGCAGGTAGCCTGATCCGTCCCGTCGCCCACCGATGAGAGCGAGATGAACCGCCGACCCCGAGCGCGTCTGTGCGCCGCCACCGCCGGTGTGGTGCTGGCCGGCGCCGCCGTCGGCGGCTGCACCCAGCAGGGCGACCAGCAGGCCGCTCCACCGCGCCCGACCGCACCCTCGCTGAAGGCGCTCCCGGGCGTGCTGCCCCCCTCCGCGCCCGACTCCCGCCTCTCCGTCGTGCCCGACCGGGCGCTGCCGACGCCCGCTCGGCCGCGGACCCACCGGCCCAACGTGCTGATGGTCACCGTGGACGACGCCTCCGTGGGCGACCTCGCGGTGATGCCGCGGGTGCAGCGGCTGCTCGCGCAGAGGGGCACGACCGTGCGCCAGGCCGTGGCGCCGACCCCGATCTGCGTGCCCGCGCGGGCCTCGCTGCTGACCGGGCAGTACGCCCACAACCACGGTGCCCTGACCATCTCCGGCGAGGGCGGCGGGTTCGCGGCGTTCACCGACGACTCCGAGACGCTCCCGGTGTGGCTGCAGCGGGCCGGCTACGACACGATGTTCGTCGGCAAGTACCTCAACGGCTACGGCGACCAGTCCTCCCCGGACTACGTGCCGCCGGGGTGGACCGACTGGCGCGGCACGGTGGACCCGGCGACGTACAACTTCGAGCACCCGGAGCTGAACGACAACGGCGACGTCCGCCGGGTGGACGAGTACAGCACCGACCTGTTCTCCGACCTGACCGTCCAGATGGTGTCCGACCCGGCCCGCCAGCGCCGACCTTGGTACCTGTGGGTGAACTACGTCGCCCCGCACCACGGCGGTCCGGTGGAGTCCGACGACCCCGAGGTGGTCTATCCCGACGACCCCAGCCCGGTCAAGACCACCGTGCCAGCCAGCCGGCACCGCGACCTGTTCGCCGGGACCGGCTTCCCCGACAAGCCGGACATGTTCGAGGCCGACACCTCCGACAAGCCGCGGATCTCCCCGGTGCACCGGGTCTGGGAGGGCGACCGCAAGGCCGAGCTGCTGGAGGCCTACCAGCAGCGGCTGGAGTCCCTGCAGGCCGTCGACGAGGCGGTCGGGCGCACCGTCCGCACGCTGCGACGCACCGGACAGCTCGCCGACACGGTGGTCGTGTTCGCCTCCGACAACGGCTACGCCACCGGCGAGCACAACGTGTTCGGCAAGCTCTGGCACTACCAGGAGACCGGCAGCGTCCCGCTAGTGATCGCCGGCCCGGGAGTGCCCCGCGACCGGGTCACCGACACGCCGGTGACGAACCCGGACCTGGCGACCACCATCGCGGCGCTGGCGCGGGCCCACCCGACCCGGCCGCAGGACGGGGTGGACGTCCTGCCGTGGCTGGGCAGCCGCGCGGACACCAAGGTGATCCCGCTCGAGGCCTACCCGGTCATGGGCGGTCGCACCCCGCTCTACGTCGGCGTGCGCGTGGGGAGCTGGACCTACGTGCGCTGGCACACCGGGGCCGAGGAGATGTACGACCGGTCCGTCGACCCCTACGAGCTCGACAGCGTCGCCAGGTCCCCCGGCTACCGGGCACAGCGGCGAGAGCTGCGGGCGCTCACGGCGCGCTACGTGGACTGCCGCGGGCGGACCTGCCCGCAGGACTTCTACCGCGATACGGGACATTCGCGGTGATGCCTGGGAGAATCGCACGGGTCAGCGGTGCGGCCGCGGGCCCGGCACGGGTCCGCAGGACCGGCCCGTTGTGGCCGATGCCGACCAGGAAGGCGGGAGTGCCGTGAGTCACAAGCTCACCTTGCTCACCGTCGCAGGGGTCGTGTGCGGCGCCGTGGGCGGGCTCGCCCTGGGCCAGATGGTGGGCCCCCCGGGCGCGTCGCCGGCCCGAGGCCAGGTCGTGGCGCAGCTCACCGAGCCCACCCAGCCCAGCACCGCCACCCCCAGGCCGGTGGCGGCGCAGCCCTCGGAGGCCGGCGCACAGCGGCCCGCCGTGACCGGGCGGACCCCGGCGACGCCGCGCCCGCCGGCCGCCTCCGCGGCACCGCGTCCCCGCCGGCTGCTGACCATCGACCGGGGGGCGATGCTCTCGGCCCAGCGGGAGCTGGAGCGGCGGGTCGTGGGGGAGCTGAGGCGCACCGACCAGCCGACCCGGCTCAGCCTGATGACCTTCAACGTGCTGGGCTCCAGCCACACCCGGCCGGGCGCGGACGCCGCCCAGTACGCCCCCGGGCGGCTGCGCAGCGAGTGGGCGGCGAGCTTCGTGCAGGACCACGGTGCGGACATCGTCGGCTTCCAGGAGCTGGAGGCCGAGCAGTACGACGCCTTCATGGCCGCGACCGGCGACCAGTTCGAGTCCTACCCCGGCCGCAGCCTGCCCGGCCGCGCGGTGATGTCCACCCTGGTCTGGCGGGCGGCGACCTGGAAGGCAGTGGAGCGCACGACGATCAGCGTCCCGTTCATGCGGTGGACCCAGCAGATGCCCCTGGTGCTCCTGGAGAACCGCACCACGGGCAAGCAGGTGTGGGTGCTCAACGTGCACAACGCCCCACGCAGCTGGCAGGCCCAGCGCGACCGGGCCACGGCCACCGAGATCGCCGTGATCAGGCGGCTGCGAGACGGCGGCTACCCGGTCCTGTTCATCGGCGACATGAACGAGCGCAACCCCATCCTGTGCCGGGTCACGCGGCGCACCGACCTGTACTCCGCGGCCGGCGGCGGGTTCCAGGGCGGCGGCCGGTGCGACCCGCCGCGGGTGGCCAAGATCGACTTCCTGTTCGCCTCGCCGGAGGCCCGGTTCAGCGGCTTCGTCGTCGACCGCAGCCCGCTGGTCAAGCAGACCACCGACCATGCGGTGCTCCGCGCCACGGTGACCCTGGCGCCGTGACCGGACCTGGGCCGGCGTCGATGCTCCCGCCCCGGGCCGACGAGGAGGGCATCCGCGTGCCCGCCGGGCTCACCGGCACCTACGACGTGGTGTTCGACGGCGTCCCGGTCTGGAGCGTCGAGCTGGCCACCCGGGACGCCGACCGGCCCCGGCTGGTCCCATGGCCGAGGAACATGCGGCCCTGGCTCTCGGGTCGCACCGAGGTCTCGCTGCGCGCCGAGGAGACCGCGTTCGACCTGGGAGAGGTGCGGTTCGGCGCGGGCCAGACCCGGGTGGCGCTGGTGGACGACCAGGGCGTCCCGGTGACCATCGACAAGTGGGGGATCATCCAGCGACCCTTCGCCGGCCGCGGCGGTGGCGTGGTCTCGCACATGGTCCGGACCGCGCAGCGGATCCTGGCCGTCCTGGAGGAGGAGTGCGGCATCCGCGCCTGGCTGGCGTTCGGGTCGCTCCTCGGCGCGGTGCGCTCCGGCGGGGTGATTGCCCACGACGCCGACATCGACCTGGCGTACCTGAGCGACCAGCCCACCCCCGCGGCCATGGCCGGAGAGCTCTTCGCGGCGCGGCGGGCGCTGTCCCGCCACGGGTTCCGGGTGGTCAACAAGACCGGGAGCTTCGTCACGGTGCGGTTCACCTCGCCCGACGGGAGCGCCGCGAGCATCGACCTGTACACCTGCTTCTACCTCGACGGGTACCTCTACGAGACCGCGACCGTGCGGGCCCGGGTGCCCCGCGACGCCATCGAGCCGCTCGGCCGGCTCGAGTTCGAGGGAGTGCCGCTGCCCGTGCCGGCCCGGCCGGAGGTCCTCCTCGAGGCGTCGTACGGGCCGGGCTGGCGGGTGCCCGACCCGGGCTTCCGGCACCGGCCCGGCGTCGAGGTCGCCGACCGGTTCGACGACTGGTTCGGCACCGTGATGCGCAACCGGAGGGACTGGGAGGTCTACTGGCGCGACGTGCGGCCCCGCGCGCCGGTGCGTCCCACGGGCTTCGCGGCCTGGGCCGCCGACCGGCTCGCCCCGGGCTCGCACGTGGTCGACCTCGGCGCCGGGGACGGCGCGGACGCCGTCGAGCTCGGCGCCCGCGGCCTGCGCGTGACCGGCCTGGACTACGCGAGGGGCGCCTGGCGCTCCGGCGCCGCGGCCGCGGACCGCGCGGGGCTGCCGGTGAGGTTCGACACGCTGAACCTCTACGACCTTCGCGACGCCGTCACCGGCGCGGCCCTGCTCGCGCGCGGCTCCCCGCGGGCCGGCGTCCTCTACACTCGCTCGCTAGTCGACGCCCTGGCACCCGAGGGGCGGGACAACTTCTGGAGGTTCGCCGACATGCTGCTGCGCGGTGGCGGGTCCGCGTTCGTGGAGCTGGACGAGCCGGCGGCCGGTGCCGGGCAGGCGCGCTTCTACGGCGAGGGCGGGCGGCGCTACCCGGTCCGCGCCGACGACCTGGTCCGCCGGGCCGGCCGGCTCGGCGCCCGGGTCCGCGAGCACGAGGTCGTGGCGCTTCGCGACCCGCAGTCGTCCCGCCGGCACCGGCTGCTCCTGGACTGGCCGTCGGTGGCCGCCCGGTGACCGAGCGCGTCCACCTGCACGTCGGTGCCCCCAAGTCCGGCACGACGTACCTGCAGGGGGTGCTGGACCTGAACCGGGACCGGCTGGCGCGGGCCGGGGTGCTGGTGGTCGGCGAACGGCACCTCGACCGGGTCCATGCCGGGCTGGTGGTGCGCGACGACCCCCGGGTGGCCGGGCTCCCGGAGCGGGGGCGGCTGGCCTGGCAGCGGCTGGTCGGCCAGATCCGGGAGTGGGACGGCGAGACCGCCGTTCTCAGCTACGAGCTGCTGTCCGCCGCGTCGGCCGAGCAGGCCGAACGCGCGCTCGCCGACCTCGACGGGCTCGACGTCCACGTCGTGGTGACCTCGCGCGACCTCGGCCTCGCGGTGGCCTCGGCCTGGCAGGAGCGCCTCAAGTTCGCCCTCACCACTCCCCTGGAGGAGTGGCGGCCGCGGGCCGAGTCGGACGGCCCGCGGGCCGAGTGGGGCTGGCGCACCATGGACCCCGCCGGAGTGGCGGCACGCTGGGGCCGCACGCTGCCCCCCGAGCACGTGCACATCGTCACGGTCCCCCGGCGGCCGGCTCCGCCAGAGCTGCTGTGGTCCCGCTTCGCCCGGGCCTGCGGCCTGTCGGTGACCGGGCTGGACCTGGAGCCGCCGCGCAGCAACCAGTCCCTCGGCGTGGTGGCCGCGGCGCTGCTGCGCCGGGTCAACGAGCAGGTGACCGAGCCAATCACCGGCAACCGGGAGCAGGCCCAGTGGCTGCGCGACGTCCTCGCCCACCGCGTCCTGTCCGGACTGGACGCCGAGCCGATCGGGGTCACCGACGCCCAGTTCGAAGAGGCCGCGCAGCAGAGCCGGGCCAGCATCGCCACCCTGAGCGGGGCGGGGTACGACGTCGTCGGCGACCTGGAGGACATCCGGGCGACCCGACGACCCGCCCGGACCCCGGCCCAGGTGTCGGACGCCGAGCTCGTGGACCTGGCCGCGCGGACGATCTTCGACCTCCTGGTGGAGCTCCGCGAGGCGTCGCAGCCGGCGCAGGTCCCGGCGCCTACCACGCCGCCAGCGCGCGGTGGCACGAGGCTGCGAGACACCGCCTCGCGGTGGGTCGCGGACCGGGTGACCGACCGGGTCCACCATGACCTGGACGTCCTGGAGCAGCGGGTCACCGCCCTCGAGGCCCGGCTGCGGGAGAGCCGCAAGGTCAACGTGCGCCTGGCCATGGTCACCGACCTGGTGACCGAGCTGCTGCTGCCACCGGCGGTGCGCGACGACGACGCCGTCACCGCGCTGCTGAGCGCCTACCGCACCGAGTCGCTGTGAGCCGGCCCCGGACCGAAGCCGCGCCCCAGTGGTCGGGCCTCGCCGCCGTGCCGGCTCGGCTGAGCGCCAGGTACCGCTCGGCGACCGGCCGCGACCGCGCCGGCGCGCTGGACGACCGGCTCCGCCGCCTGGAGGAGGCCGTCGCGGAGACCAGGACCGTCGACCACGGGCTCGGGCGGGAGCTGGCCGAGCTGGAGCGCCTGGTCACCGGCATCGCCGGCCACGCCGGCCTCGTCGACCGTGGCGACCGTGGCGACGAGCCCGGGACCGACCCCGGCGCCGACGCCGGCAAGGACAGGTGAGCGGCGATGGCGCGGCGTCTCGTGCTGCACATCGGGACGATGAAGTCGGGCACCAGCTTCGTGCAGAACGTGCTGCAGGAGAACCGCCCGGTGCTGGCCGAGCACGACGTGCTGTTCCCCGGCCGGCGCTGGCGCGACCAGGTGAGCGGCGCGCTGGACCTGATCGAGCGGGGCGGGCGCAAGCAGGAGGCGATGGCCGAGGACGGACCGTGGAACACCCTCGCCCACGAGGTCAACGCCTTCGCCGGCACCGCGGTGATCTCGATGGAGTTCCTGGCCCCGCGGACCCGGCCGAAGATCGACCAGATCCTGGCCAGCTTCCCCGGCGCGCAGGTCGACGTCGTGCTCACCGCGCGCGACCTGTCCCGCAACATCCCGGCGATGTGGCAGGAGTCGGTGCAGAACGCCGGCACCACGACCTGGGCGGACTTCCTCGAGGCGGTCCGCACCGACGACCGGCAGTCCGCCGCGGCCCGGTGGTTCTGGCGGCACCAGGCGGTGCCCGGCATCGTCAGGCGGTGGCGGGGGGTGGTCGGCCACGACCGGTTCGCGCTGGTCACCGTGCCTCCTCCCGGCGCGCCGGCCGGCCTGCTCTGGGAGCGGTTCGCCGAGGTGCTCGGCGTTCCCGCGGACCGGTTCCGGCTCGACGTACGACGCAACCCCTCCATCGGGGCGGCCTCCGCGATGGTCATGCGCCGGGTCAACGAACGCCTCGCCGCCGACCCGCTGCCCAGACAGGTGTACCAGCGGTACGCCAAGCACATCTTGGCCAAGGAGGGGCTGGGCAGCCGGCCGGCCACGGAGCAGAACCTGGCCCTGGACGCCCACTGGGTGAGCGCGCGGGGCACCGCCCAGGTGGAGGCGCTGCGCCGGCTCCGGCCCCGGGTGGTCGGCGACCTCGCCGACCTCTCCCCGCGGCCGGTGCCCGGCGTCCGGGCCGAGGAGATCACCGCCGAGGAGCAGCTCGAGGCCGCCGTGGACGGCCTCGCCCACGTGGTCGGTCAGTGGGCCCGCGGGAGGCGTCGCCGTCCTCGCGCCTGACCGCGCCCCGGGTCGGCCTGGTTGTGGCCGATGACTGCACAGGAGGGCACTTGTGGCCCGAGACGGCAGCCGACACGCCGTACAACCTGCGGGCATCGGCCACAACGGCGACCCGGCCTCGAAGTGGCCGATACCCGCAACGACACGCCGAGGACCCATGTCGCGAGAGGCCACAATCCGGCCTTCGTGCGGGCATCGGCCACAAACCTCGCCGGCCGGGCGCGCGGGTGGAGCCGGTCCGCCTGAGTGACAATGGGCGCGGCGTGGCGTCGGTGGAGAAGGTGGGTCTGGTGGAGCTCTCGGTCGTCGTGCCCTGCTACAACGAGGAGGACTCGCTGCCCGAGCTGGTGCGCGTGCTGCGCGCCGAGCTGACGGCGCTCACCGACGGGTTCGAGGTGGTGCTGGTCGACGACGGCAGCCGCGACCGCACCCGGGAGATCCTCCGCGAGGTGCACGCGGCAGACCCCCGCTTCCGCTTCCTCGCGCTCAGCCGCAACTTCGGCAAGGAGGCGGCGATGCTGGCCGGGCTGAGCCAGTCCGGCGGTGACGCCGTGGCGATCGTCGACGCCGACCTGCAGCACCCGCCGCGGCTGCTGGCCACGATGCTGCCGTTGCTGGACCAGGGCTACGAGCAGGTCGTCGCCCGGCGCACCCGCGCCGGCGACCCCCGGGTGCGCACCTGGCTGTCGCGCGGCTACTACCGCCTCATGAACCGGCTCGTGGAGGTCCGGCTGGAGGACGGGGTCGGGGACTTCCGCGTGCTCAGCCGCACGGCGGTCCGCGCCCTGCTCGCGCTCGGCGAGTACAACCGGTTCTCCAAGGGGCTGTTCGCGTGGATCGGGTTCGAGACCGCGGTGGTGGACTACGAGAACGTGGCCCGCGAGTCCGGTGCCACCAAGTGGCGGCTGCGCGACCTGGTCAACTACGGCATCGACGGCGTGCTGTCCTTCAACAGCCGGCCGCTGCGGCTGTCGATCCACTTCGGCGCGTTCGTCGCGGCGGTGGCCTTCGCCTACGCGCTGTGGGTCCTCGGCGCGGCGATCCTGCACGGCAACCCGGTGCCGGGGTACGTCACCACGATCTGCGCCGTGGTTGGCTTCGGCGGCGTGCAGATGATCATGCTGGGCGTGATCGGAGAGTACCTCGGCCGGATCTACGCCGAGACCAAGCGCCGGCCGCACTTCCTGATCGAGGAGAGCAGCGAGGGCCCCGACCGCACCCCGGTCGCGGTGGTCCTCGGCCCCGAGCACGAAGCGCTGCCGACCCGTCCGGCGCGCCCGGCCCCCGAGCAGTGAGCCGCACCGTTCCCGCCCCGGCCGACGCCGACCCGGACGCCGAGACCGCTCCGCCTCCCGGACCCGGAGGCCAGCGTTGGGCCCGGGTCGCCTGGCCCGTGGGCGTGTGCCTGGTCGTGGTCGTCGCGGCGGTGGTGCCGCTGCTGTTGGCCAGCCCCGCGTTCTACATGCGCGGCGACACCGCCGCGCAGTTCGCGCCGACCTGGTTCCACCTCGGAGAGCTCACCCGGGCCGGCCGGTGGCCGGCGGCGCTCGACCCGGACTCCTGGGTGGGCGGCAACTACGCCGCCGAGGCGCTGTTCGGCATCTACAGCCCGGTCAACGCCGTGGTCTTCGTGTGGATGTCGCTGGCCTCGAACCTGCTGGTCTCGATGTGGGTGGTCAAGGCCGCGTCGATGGCGGTGCTCGCGCTGGGCGCCTACCTGCTCGCCCGCGAGTACGCCGCGCCACGGTGGGCCGCCGCGGCCGTCGCCACCGCCCTGCCGTTCTCCGGGTTCACCCTGTACTGGGACGCCGGCTCCTGGGCGTCGGGCCTGATGGCCTTCGCCTACGCGCCGTGGGTCTGGTGGGCGTTCCGGCGCACGCTGCGCGGCGCGCTCAACCCGCTCCTCGCCTTCGTCGTCGCGGTCCTCGGCGTCCTCCAGGGCAACCCCTACGGCACGCTGGCCGTGGTCGTCACCGGCGTCGGGGTGCTCGCCGAGGGCGCCCTGGCGCGACGGTGGGGCGGCGTGCTGCGCGTCGCCGCGGTGGGGGTGTGCGTCGCGGCCTTCCTGCCGCTGGTGTACGCCCCGCTGCTGGGGACCGCCGACCTCACCGTCCGCTCCGGCGGCGCGCTGTTCGCCGACAACGGCAAGCTGCGGCCCGAGCTCGGCGACCTGCTGCAGCTCAGCTCCCCGACGTACGTGCCGGAGATCCATGCGATCACCGGGCCGATGCGGGTGCCGGCGGTGTACTTCACCTGGTTCCTGCTGCCGTTGCTGCCATGGCTGCGGCTGGACCTGCTGCGCCGCCGGGGCCGCGACCTGGCCGGCGTCTGGGTGGTCGGCGCGCTGTACCTGGCGCTGACCGTGGCGCCGTCCAAGCTGTGGATGTTCCGGTGGCCGCTGCGGCTCGTGGAGTACCTCTACCTCGCGCTGGCGGTCCTGCTGGCGGTCCTGCTCGGCGCGGGTCTGCACCGCAGCGCCTGGCGGGCCCGGCTCCTGGTGACCGCTGGCCTGGTCGTCGCGGCGGCGTACCTCACCTGGGCCCAGGACCCGGCCTGGCGGTCCGCGGCCCTGGGCGGCCCGGTGCTGCTCGTGCTGCTCACCGCGCTCCTGCTGGCCTGGCACCGCTGGGGGCCCGGCGGGGGCCCGGCCCTGGCCGGGCTGCTGGTCGCCGGCACGGTGGTCGTGCTGGCCGGGCAGGCGGTGGTGTTCGGCGAGAACGCCAGCTCACGGGTGTGGCACTTCCCGAGCGACGTGGCGACCCTGCGCCAGCGGTTCGCCGGGTACGACGGGCGCGTGCTGCAGCTGGCCGACCTCAAGCCCGTGCAGGCCTCGGGCAACGACCGTCGGCTGCGCGCCCAGTGGCAGGACTTCCTGGCCGGCAGCATGTACCACGTCGCGGACGTCGACGCGGTGAACAGCTACTCCGGCATGGGGTTCCTGCCGTTCACCAGGTCCCTGTGCATGTCCTACGACGGGCTGGCCAAGCCGTGCGGGTACCGGCGGGTGTGGCGCCCGGTCGCGGAGGGGGAGCCACCGCTGGCCGAGCTGCTCGGCCTGGACACGGTGGTCGCGCAGTCCGCCATGGCGCGGGGCGTGCGCCCGGCGCCGGGATGGGCGGTCCGGTCCGACAACGGCCGCGCCGTGGTGCTCACCCGGAACACCCCGCACCCCTGGCCGGACAGCCGGCTCAGCTGGGCCTCGCCCGGCGTGGACGTCGCCTCCGCCGAGACCGTCGGACCCCACCACGAGCGAGTCCAGGTCGCGTCGTCGGGCGGTGGCCGGGCCGTGTTCGCCCTGCTGGCCTGGCCCGGCTACCAGGCGACGCTGGACGGCCGGCCGGTCCCGGTGCGGCAGCACCCGGCCGGCCTGCTCGAGGTGGCCCTGCCCGCCGGCGCCCACGGCGTCCTCGACGTCGCCTACCGGACTCCCGGCCAGCGGTCCGGGCTCCTTCTCGCAGCGGCCGGCACCGCCGGAGCCGTCGCCCTCGGGGCCGCGGTGGCCGTCGCGGACCGCCGGCGCCGGCCCGGCCGTCGCCAGGGCGCCGGGTGAGACCGCCGAGTCGGCGTTCGGGCCGCCCGGGTTCGGGGCCGGTGCCGGCAGCGTCGTACCGGCTGTCGCAGGCGTCCTCGGCGACGAGCTCGACTTGACCGCCTGTGGACTGAGCCACACTCCGGCCCGCCTACTCCCCGGTACCGGTACGGTCTGGCCAGGCCACGCCCGCAGACTCACGAGGGGACACGACCAGATGGCTCGTCTGTGCCGGACCGAGGGGCTCACCGACGTCCAGGAGGAGATCCTCAAGACCATCCGCGTGTTCGTGGAGGAGAAGATCCTGCCCGTCGCGACCCAGCTGGAGCACCGCGACGAGTACCCCACCGAGATCGTCGAGGGGCTCAAGGAGCTCGGGCTGTTCGGGCTGACGATCCCCGAGGAGTACGACGGCCTCGGCGAGTCCCTGCTGACCTACGCGCTCGCCGTGGAGGAGCTCTCCCGCGGCTGGATGAGCGTCTCGGGCATCGTCAACACCCACTTCATCGTGGCCTGGATGCTGCTGCAGCACGGCACCGAGGAGCAGAAGCGGCGCTACCTGCCCCGGATGGCGACCGGCGAGGTCCGCGGCGCGTTCTCGATGTCCGAGCCCGGCTGCGGGTCCGACGTCGCCGCGATCACCACCCGGGCGGACCGCAAGGGCGACGGGTACGTCGTCAACGGCCAGAAGATGTGGCTGACCAACGGCGGGTCGGCCAACCTGGTCGCGGTGCTGGTCAAGACCGACGAGGGGGCGGACTCGGTCTACCGCAACATGACCACGCTCCTGGTCGAGAAGGAGCCCGGCTTCGGGGAGACCGCGCCAGGCCTCCTCGTGCCCGGCAAGATCGAGAAGATGGGCTACAAGGGCGTCGACACCACCGAGCTGGTGCTCACCGACTTCGAGATCGCCGCCGAGCAGGTGCTCGGCGGCGCGCCCGGCCGGGGCTTCTACCAGATGATGGACGGCGTCGAGGTGGGCCGGGTGAACGTCGCCGCGCGCGGCTGCGGGGTTGCGAACCGGGCGTTCGAGCTCGGCATCGCCTACGCCCAGCAGCGCGAGACTTTCGGCAAGAAGATCGCCGAGCACCAGGCGGTGCTGTTCCGGCTCGCCGAGATGGCCACCAAGGTCGAGGCCGCGCACCAGATGATGGTCAAGGCCGCGCGTACCAAGGACTCCGGCCAGCGCAACGACCTGGAGGCCGGCATGGCGAAGTACCTCGCGGCGGAGTACTGCTCGCAGGTGGTGGAGGACTCCTTCCGGATCCACGGCGGCTACGGCTTCTCCAAGGAGTACGAGATCGAGCGGCTCTACCGCGAGGCGCCGATGCTGCTCATCGGCGAGGGCACCGCCGACATCCAGCGGATGATCATCGGCCGCCGGCTCCTGGAGGACTACCGCCTGAGGGCCTGACGGGCCCGGCGCCACCCCGGCGCAGACCTGCGGGGCCCGGGTCGGCGCGGCGATCAGGGAGACTGGGCCCGTGATCCTGCGCCGCAAGCCCGCCGCCACGGCCGACGGCGGGCTGCCCGAGCTGCTGGTGCTGACCATGGTCCGCGACGAGGGACCCATGCTGGCCCGCTGGGTCGCGCACTACGCGGCGCAGGTCGGCGCCGAGCGGCTGCTGGTCGTCGACGACAACAGCGCCGACGGCGCCACCGACGACCTGCCCTGCCCGGTGGTGCGGCTGCCGGCCACTCTGCGCAAGCCGTTCGAGGCGGCCCGCATGGGGATCGCCAGCGGGATCGCCGCCGGTCTGCTCGACGCGTTCGACGCGGTCGCGTTCACCGACGCCGACGAGCTGCTGGTGGCCGACCCGGAGCGCCACGCGGGGCTGCGGGAGCTGCTTGCAGCGCGGCCCGAGGCGGACATCCTTGGTGCGCTCGGCATGAACGTCGTCCACCACCTCGCCGAGGAGGGCCCGCTGGACCCGGACCGCCCGGTCTCCGAGCAGCGCCGCCTGGCGAAGTTCCTCCCGCTGATGTGCAAGCCGGCGGTCAAGCGGGTGCCCGCCGCGTGGGCGCACGCGTCGCACGCGGTCACGCAGCCCTACGAGGTCGACCCCGACCTGTACATGTTCCACCTCAAGTTCGCCGACCGGGACCACCTTCGCGCGGTGGCCGACCATCGCCGACGCATGGTCGAGATGGACGGGCGCGCGGAGTCCACCAGCTGGCGGTTCGGCGGCGACGACATGGTGGCGCTGCTGGACGAGGTGAACCAGGCGCTGGCGGACCAGCCGGAGATCGCCACCTTCACCCCGCCGCTGCGCCGCCTGCGCCGGGTCGTCGAGCGCCAGCCCAACGGCATCTACAAGGCGACCGGTCTCGGGCAGGTGCCGGCGATGCAGAAGCTGCCGGCGGTGCGGATCCCCGAGCGGTTCGTGGGCACGTTCTAGGGCCCGAGGATGCGCATTCCGGCGGCCGAGGGCGGCCCGCCGTCACCGGGGCCCGGGCCGTCGGGCCACGTCGCGCCGGACCAGTCCGGTGACGCGGTCGGAGAGGGTGCCGGCACCAAGGTCGGCCGTGCCGTCGAAGATCAGCCGGCCACGGGCGCCTTCGAACCGTCCGGTCCCGCCGGTGACCGGGCCGGCGACGAGGTAGGTCATCACCAGCGGCTCCGTCGTCGCGGCCGCGGTTCCCTCGTACGTGCCGGACAGGCGGGCGCCGTCGGCGGCGGTCATGGTGTACGTCCCGTTGGTCACCGCCCCGGTGGTCAGGTCGATGTCCTCCGAAGCGCGCAGGGTGTACCGGCCCAGATGGGTGGCGTGCCCGACAGCCACGTCGGTCGTGTGGACGACGCCAGGCGCGACCGCCTCCGTGGTGAAGGTCCCCCGGTCGAAGCCGCGGACGTCCCACACCGGTGCGGACCGCGCCGTGTCGGCGGTGGCCGAGGCGGGCGTCGCGAGAGCGACCGCCGCGGTGAGGACGGCCAGAGAGCGGACTCCTCGCATGTTCGTGCTCCTTTCGGTGAACCCGGCGCTGGTTGCGCTGCTCAAGTGACCCGCCGGTGGGTAGAGCGCCGGTAGAGGCACGGGCCAGCGGGGGGCGGGTCCGCCCGGAGCCGGTGAGGTCAGCGCGTCTCAGGGGCGCTGGCCGCCGTGGGCGCGCCGCCGACGTCCACCGTCGAGAAGCTGCGCGTGGCCAGAGCCGTCCACTCCTGCGTGGTCATCGCCCGCCCGCGTGCCCAGTGCTCGTCGAAGCCGGCAGGGCCGAGCGACTCGGCGAGACCGGCGGCGTCCACCCCCGCGATGCCGTCGATGTCCGGCGCCCAGAAGCCCGGCCCCTCCCCGGCCACCACGCTGGCTGCTCCGAGCAGCCGCGCGGCCAGGGAAGGTGACGAACGGCGGGCGGCGACCGTCGCCAGCGCGCCCAGTGCCGCGGCCGTCGCGGGCCGGTTGTGGGACCTGCGTGCGGGCCGCAGGCTGCGCACCGCCAGGCCACCGGCGGCCGAGTCGTCCTGCTCGGCGAGCGCCGCACAGGCGGCCCCGTGCAGCGCCCACGCCTCGCTCCACTCGTCGCCGAGCCGGTGCTGCCAGTCGAGTGCTTCGGCGAAGCGGCGCCGTGCCCGCCCGGGGTCGCCGGCGGCGAGGGCGGTCCGACCCAGGCCGACCAGGAACCATCCGACCAGCCGGACGTCGCCCAGCTCGCGGGCGGCCCGCAGCCCCTCCTCGAGAGCCGACCGGGCCGGGCCATGACGGCCCTGGGCGCTCACGACCATGCCGAGATAGCCCAGGCAGCTGGCCGAGAGCCAGCTCTCCTGGCTCGCGGTGGCCAGGTCGAGGGCCTGCCGCAGCAGTGCAGCGCCCCGCTCGGCAGCGCCGGTCCGGCCCCTGGTCACGCCGAGCAGCATCATCGCGAAGCCGGCCGAGAAGTCGTCGCCGCTGCGCTGGTGCTGGGGCAGGGACCGGCCCACGTGGGCTTGCACGGCGGCGAGGTCGCCTTGGTGGAAGGCGCACCGCGCGACGCCCAGGTGCCCGTCGGCACGGGCCTGGTCGGTGAGGTCCGCGGTCGCGAGCAGCGCCTCCAGGCGGGCGCGCGCCTCATGGGCGAGCCCGCGAACCTGCCAGAACCGCCAGAGCCGGGCGACGGTCGTGAGCGCCTGTTCCTGGTCACCCCGGCTGACCCACCACTCCACCGCCTGCCGGACGTTCGCCAGCTCCGCCTGGACCAGGTCCAGCCACCGCATCTGGTCGGGACCGCGCAGCTGCTCCTCGGCCTCGACGGCCAGCCGGGCGAACGCTGCGGCGTGGGCGCTGCACACCAGGTCCCGGCGTCCGCTCTCCGACAGCTGCGAGAGGCCGAACTCGCGGATCGTCTCGAGCATGGCGAACCGGGGCTCGTCGCCGGGCGCCCCCTCGGCGCGCAGCAGGTTGGCGTTCCGGAGGGTGGTGACCAGGTCCAGGAGCCGAGCTCGCCGTACGACGCTCTCCGCGGTGTCGACCGTGAACCCGCCGGTGAACACCGCGAGATCGCAGAAGCCCGCGCGGGTGTCCGGCTCCAGCAGCTGGTAGCTCCAGTCCACGGCGGCGTGCAGTGAGTGCCGGCGCGCGGGCAGCCGGTCGCCGTCGGTGGCCAGCAGCTCCCACCGGCGGTCCAACCGAGCGAGCAGCCCCCTGACCGAGAGGACGTCGGCGCGGGCTGCCGCGAGCTCGATGGCCAGCGGCAGCCCGTCGAGGTGCCGGCACAGCTCTGCGACCTGGGCCGCCGTCGATGCGGTGAGCGCGAGGTCGGGCCGGACCTCTCGGGCCCGCTCCACGAACAGCGCGACCGCGTCGGCCGCGGCAACGGCCGGGAGCGGCGCGTCTGCCTGAGGCAGGCCGAGGGTGGCGACGGCGTGCTCACGCTCCTCGCGCGCGTCGAGCCGGACCCGGCTCGTCGCGACCACGGTGACGCCGGGGGCCTCGGCGACCAGTGCCCCGAGCCGCTTCGCGGCCGCAGCGACGTGCTCGAAGCCGTCCAGGACGAGCAGCTGCTCACGAGCGGACAGCACCTCCGCCAGCACGTCGTCGGCGGTACGGGCTGCGTCGACGGACACTCCCAGCGTCGAGCAGATCTCCGACGCGACGAGCGCGGGGCTACCGACCCGGGCGAGGTCGACGAACGCCCAGCCGTCGTCGTACTGCCGGCCGAGAAGGGCCGCCGCCTCGACCGCCAGCCTGGTCTTGCCCACGCCCGCGGGCCCGGTGAGGGTCACCCAACGCACCTGGCGCTCACGCAGGAGGCCGCCGAGCTGCTCGAGGTCCTTCGCGCGTCCCACCAAGGACCCGGCGGAGCGCGGTCGGCCCGCCTGCGGCGCGGGGAGGCCGTCGGACCCTGCCGGAGGGCCGCTGGTCCGACCGGGGGGCCGTGCAACCGCCAGGGGTGCGGCGCCGACGAGGTCCAGAGCCGGGTCCTGCCGGAGGATGGCCTCCTCCAGGCGGCGCAGAGCCGGCGCCGGCTCGACGCCGAGCTGCTCGACCAGGGTCCGGCGCCCGGTGCGGTAGACCTCCAGGGCCTCGCTCTGGCGGTCGCAGCGGTAGAGCGCCAGCATGAGCTGGGCTCGAAGCCGTTCGTTGAACGGGTTGGCCGCCACCAGGGACAGCACCTCGGCCAGGACCGACTCGTGCCGGCCGTCGGCCAGGTCCAGCTCGAGCCGGCGCTCGTACGCCGAGAGCCGCATCGCCTCGAGCCGCGCGATGTGGGCCTGGGCGAACGGCTCGTCGACGAAGTCGAGCAGCGCCGGCCCCCGCCACTGTGCCAGCGCCGCGGCGAGAAGACCCGCCTCCCGACGCGGCTGGGCTCCGACCGCCTCGGCGAGCAGGTGCTCGAACCTCCTGGCGTCCACGCCGTCGCGCGGCACCTGGAGGGCGTAGCCGGTCTGACGGGTGACCAGCATCCGGGGCGGGAGCAGCTGCCGGAGCTTGGAGACGTAGGTCTGCACCACCTTCCGCGCGCTGACCGGCGGCTCCTGCCACAGCTGCTCGACCAGCCGCCAGCTCGGCACGGTCGAGCCCGCGGCGAGCAGCAGGACCGCGAGCACGGCGCGCTGCTTCGCCGCGGGCACGGGCACCGGCTGCCCGCCGTCGAGGACCTCCAGCGGCCCGAGGATCAAGAACTCCATCGCCGGCCCCCGAACGGCTGGGCGGAGTCCGACACCGGCGGTGCGCCCGGGGACCGACCGGCTCTACCGCCGCTCGACCGCGCCGGGGGATGGTGCGGGGACCGCACCGTCCCGCCACCCCCGTAGCCCGCCAACACCAGGAGGTCCCTGCCATGGCGACCGTCGACAGCCCCCGGCTCGGCCGGCTGGCCTACCGCACCAGCGGCGAGGGCCCCACCGCCCTGCTGCTCATGCACGGGTGGGCGGGCTCGGCCGGCTACTTCGAACCGATGGTCAGTCATCTGGACCCCGACCTCGTCTACAGCGTCAGTCTCGACCTTCCCGGCCACGGCTCCTCGGGCGAGCCGGTGGCCGGGTTCACCCTGGACCGGATCGCAGACGTCGCCCTCGCGGTCGCCGACCACGCGGGAGCGGACACCTTCGTGCTCCTCGGCTTCAGTATGAGCGCGAAGTTCGCTCAGTACGTCGCCGTTCGGCACCCTGACCGCGTGCTCGGGCAGGTGCTCGTCGGCGGCTGTCCCGCCGGCCCGGTCCCCCTTCCGGCCGAGATGCTCGCGGACTGGTACTCCCGGGCCGGTGACGGCGACCGGCTGACCGAGGTCGTCCTGAGCTGCACCACCCGGCCGATCCCCGCCACGGTCCTGGACGACCTGGGCCGAGCCGCCGCGCGGGTCTCCCGGCAGGTGCTCGTCGACACCCTCGAGCTCGTCGCAGGCAGCGACTTCGGCGCCGCCGTACAGGGCTCGGCGACTCCGACCCTCGTCGTGGGTGGCACCGGCGACTGGATCTTCACCACCGACGTGCTGCGCGAGGCGGTCGTTGCCCCGCTCGCCCGGGCGGAGCTGGAGTGCGTGGACTGCGGGCACGAGGTCCCCATCGAGGCACCGGCCGAGCTGGCCGCACTGGTCTCCCGGTTCGTCGGTGGGCTGCGCGTCGCCCGCCCCCGGTCCGCGCAGCAGAACCGAGCCAGGTAGCGGGGCTTGCGAAGGTCTAGGGTCGGGCCCATGAGCAGCGATCGCGCCGGCCTGCCCGCCGAGCCCACCGACCTCATCGACGTCGCGCACCTGGTCACCGCCTACTACACCGGCACTCCCGACCCGGCCGACCCCGGACAGCGGGTCGCGTTCGGCACCTCCGGGCACCGCGGCAGCAGCCTGGACGACGCCTTCAACGAGGCCCACATCGTGGCCACCACCCAGGCGATCTGCGACTACCGCAAGCAGCAGGGGTACGACGGGCCGCTGTTCATCGGCCGGGACACCCACGGCCTCTCCGAGCCCGCCTGGGCCTCCGCGCTGGAGGTGCTCGCCGCCAACGACGTCGCCGTGATGGTCGACGACCGGGACTCCTACACGCCGACGCCGGCGGTCTCCCACGCGATCCTGCGAGCCAACCAGGGCAAGCAGCCGGGCGCCTCGGGACTGGCCGACGGGATCGTCGTGACGCCCTCGCACAACCCGCCCCGGGACGGCGGCTTCAAGTACAACCCGCCCAACGGCGGCCCGGCCGACACCGACGCGACCGGCTGGGTCGCCGACGCGGCCAACGCCTACATCGAGGCCGACCTCGCCGGCGTGCGACGGGTGCCGTTCCGCCGGGCCAGGGCTGCGGCCACGGCGTACGACTTCCTCGGCTCCTACGTCGACGACCTGCCCTCGGTGGTCGACCTCGACGCCGTCCGGGCCGCGGGCGTGCGCATCGGCGCCGACCCGCTGGGCGGCGCGAGCGTCTACTACTGGCAGGAGATCGCCGACCGGCACAAGGTCGACCTCACCGTCGTGAACCCGCTGGTCGACCCCACGTGGCGGTTCATGACCTTGGACTGGGACGGCAAGATCCGCATGGACTGCTCCTCGCCCTCGGCAATGGCCTCGCTGATCTCCCGCCGCGACCAGTACGACATCGCCACCGGCAACGACGCCGACGCCGACCGGCACGGCGTCGTCACGCCCGACGCCGGCCTGCTCAACCCCAACCACTACCTCGCCGTCGCGATCAGGTACCTCTACGGCGGCGCCCGGCCCGGCTGGCCGGAGTCCGCGGCGATCGGCAAGACCCTGGTGTCGTCGTCGATGATCGACCGGGTCGCCACCGAGCTCGGCCGGACCCTGCTGGAGGTGCCGGTCGGGTTCAAGTGGTTCGTGCCGGGGCTCATCGACGGGGGCATCGCCTTCGGCGGGGAGGAGTCGGCCGGCGCGTCGTTCCTGCGCATGGACGGCACCGTGTGGACCACCGACAAGGACGGCATCATCCTGGCCCTGCTGGCCTCGGAGATCCAGGCCAGGACGGGCCGGTCGCCGAGCCAGCACTACGCCGACCTGGTGGAGCGGCACGGCGACCCGGCGTACGCGCGCGTCGACGCCCCGGCCGACCGGGAGCAGAAGGCCCGGCTGGGCGCGCTGTCGCCCGACGACGTGACCGCGACCGAGCTGGCCGGGGAGCCGATCACCGCCAAGCTCACCGCGGCGCCGGGGAACAACGCCAGGATCGGCGGCCTCAAGGTGACCACCGAGAGCGCCTGGTTCGCCGCCCGGCCGTCGGGCACCGAGGACGTCTACAAGATCTACGCCGAGTCGTTCCGCGGCCCCGAGCACCTCGCCGAGGTCCAGGCGGCCGCCCGCGAGCTGGTCTCCGCGACGCTGGGTTGACTCCGCTCGACCCGACGCGGGCGGCGGTGGCAGGGTGGGCAGCAGTCCGCGACCACTGGGAGGACCCGATGCCGAACGACGACCTCAAGGCCAAGATGCGTGAGGCCCTCGACCGCAAGAAGGCGAACGACCGTGGCGTGGAGCACGAGGCGCACGAGAAGGAGAAGCCGCCGGAGACCCACGGCCCGCTCGGCGGCGTGCAGATGCACCGCCGCAAGGCCGGCGGCGGCGGCGCCTGACCCAGGAGTGACCATTCCCACGCCGGCGACCGGGCCCGCGGACGCCGGCGGTCGGCCAGGATGAGCCTGGTCGCCTTCATCAGCCGTCGTCGTCGAAGGAGTGGTCATGCAGTTCGGTCGCGCGTACGAGGAGTTCGAGGTCGGTGCGACGTACCGGCACTGGCCCGGGAAGACCGTCACCGAGTACGACGACCACCTGTTCTGCCTGCTCACCATGAACCACCACCCGCTGCACCTGGACGCGCACTACGCCACCGAGACGACCCAGTTCGGCCGGAACGTGGTGGTGGGCAACTACGTGTACTCCCTGCTGCTGGGCATGTCCGTCCCCGACATCTCCGGCAAGGCGATCGCCAACCTGGAGGTCGAGTCCCTGCGTCACGTCGCGCCGACGTTCCACGGCGACACGATCTACGGCCAGACGACCGTGCTGGACAAGTGGGAGTCCAGGTCCAAGGACGACCGGGGCGTGGTGCACGTGGAGACCGTCGGCTACAACCAGGACGGCACCGTGGTCTGCGTGTTCCGCCGCAAGGTGATGGTGCCGAAGCAGAGCTACCTCGACGCGCGCGGCGGCGAGCAGCCGGCGCGGCCGGCGCCGGTGCCGGACCGGAGCTGGCCGGGGCAGGCCTAGCGATGCGCCTGGTCGTCACGGGCCATGGCAAGCCGGCCACGCCGCTCGCGGGCCGGCGTGGCGCTCGGTTTCGCGGACTTGGCCTGGGGCACGATGAGCGGTGCCCGTCGGAGCTGTTCTGCAGGGGGCCGAGCTGATGCTCTCCGACGTGGCGCTCCTTGCCGACGAGGCCGATGAGGTGGTCGTGGACGTGCGCCCCACCGACGAGCGAGAGACGCCCTGGTACGCGCGGCTCCCAGAGCCCGCCCTGACCTTCCCGGAGGTGCGGTGAAGAGCGACCCACAGGAGATCTGGCTGGTCCGGCACGGTGAGACGGAGTGGAGCGCCAACGGGCGGCACACCTCGACCACCGAGCTAGAGCTCACTCAGCGGGGCGTCGAGGTGGCCCGGTCCCTGCGGGCGCGCCTGGCCGAGAAGACCTTCGACCTGGTGCTGACCAGCCCGCGCCAGCGGGCCCGCATGACCGCGGAGCTGGCTGGCTTCCCTGACGCCCAGGTCGACGAGGACCTGGTCGAGTGGGCGTACGGCGACTACGAGGGGATCACCACACCGGAGATCCGCGAGAAGGTCCCCGGATGGACGGTGTGGACCCACCCCACCCCCGGCGGCGAGACCGCGGCGGAGATCACCGAGCGGCTGGACCGGGTCGTCGAACGGCTGCACGCCGACGACCGGACCATCTTGATCTTCGGCCACGGCCACGCCATCCGGGCGCTCGCCGCCCGCTGGATCGAGCAGCCCGTCAGCGAGGGCCGGTTCTTCTTCCTGGACACCTCCACCATCAGCGTCCTCGGCTACGACCGCGGCAACCCGGTCATCCTGCGCTGGAACGCCTGACCTGGAACGCTCGACCCTGCAACGCCTGACCCACGCCGAGACGGCGCAAGATGAGCCTGCTCGACCCCTCACCCGGCGGAAGATACGCCGGTTCGGCCGCCCACCTGGCGGAGGATGGGCCGGCTCGGCCGCCCACCTGGCTGTGATCGCAATCAGGCCGTTGGGCGAGCGCATCCCGGTGGTTGAGGAGCGAGCCGTTAGGCGAGCGTCTCGAAACCACCGGCGTCTGGCTGGGTCCCAGTCCCGGTGCACCCGGCGGAGGATGGGCCGGCTCGGCCGCCCTGCTGGGGGAGGATGGGCCGGCTCGGCAGTCCAGCTGGGGGAGGATGGGCCGGGTCGCGGGTCAGGGCAGGACGCCCCACTCGCGCAGGGCGTCGACCAGTCCGGGGGTGCAGTCCAGCAGGGGCACCTCGTCGAGCGGGCACCAGCACAGGTCCGCGGCGTCGCTGGCGGCGCGGGCAGTGGCGGCGCTGACGCCGGGGGCCAGGGCGCAGGCGTAGTCGCGGATCACGAAGACCACGCCGTCCGGGCCGTCGCGTTCGACGACGCCCACCAGCCGCTCGGGGCGCACGTCCAGGCCGGTCTCCTCCCGCGCCTCGCGGACCGTCGCGGCGTGGTCGGACTCGCCGGGCTCCACCCGTCCGCCGGGGATGGACCAGGTGCCGGCCGCGGGCTCCTGGCCACGCTTGACCAGCAGCAGCCGGCCGAGGTCGTCGTGGACGAGCGCGCCCACGCAGTCGATGCGTCGCCGGCCCACGAGGCGAGCGTACGGCGCCGGCCTTGACCTGCCCGGGCCGGCGCACCACCGTTGAGCCATGCTGCTCGGCGCGGGCTGCCCCCGCTGCGCTTCCGAGGTGGAGGGCTCGGAGGGGGCCTGGGAGTGCGCCGAGCACGGCCCCATCACCCCGCTGTGGCGGGCGCGACGCGCCGGCTACGACGCGTTCGCAGAGCACCTGCTGCGCGCCCGGCCGTTGCCGACCTGGGTGCCGTGGCCGATGCCGCCCGGGTGGCAGGTCACCGACTTCGGCTGCGTCACCGCCGACGGCCAGGACGCCAAGGCGACGTTCGTCAGCAGCGTCGGCACCAACGACGTCGACGGCGTGGTCGAGGTCACGGTCGTCACCGAGGAGCCGGGTGTCGGCCTCGGCGCCCGCTGCGCCGGCGTCACGCACACCGACCCAGGCGGCCAGATCACCGGTCCGGCACCGGCCCGGGTTCGCGCCGACGGCCACCCGGTCCCGCTCTGGGCGCTGTCGACCAGCGACCACGACGAGACCTTCGACCGCTCGGTGTTCGCCGGTGAGGCCCGCGGACGATGGGTCTGGCTCGTCCTCCGCCCGGCGTCGGCAGCCCTCATGCTGACCGACGCCTGGGAGCTGCGCGACATGTCGGGGCTCGGGCCCGAGCTCGTCGCGCTGCCGTTCGGCGACGTACCCCGGGCCTGGTGACCCGGGGGCGGAGGGCGAGTGCGTCACTACGCTGGGGCGCGATGCGCATCGACCTGCACACGCACTCCAACCGTTCCGACGGCACGCTGAGCCCGACCGAGCTGGTCCGGCACGCCCGCGCCGCGGGGCTGGACGTCCTCTCCCTCACCGACCACGACACCACCGAGGGGTGGGCGGAGGCGGCGGAGGCGGCCCGGGAGTGCGGGCTGCGGCTGGTTCCCGGGATCGAGGTGAGCTGCCGGTACGCCGGGGCCGGCGTCCACCTGCTCGCCTACCTGCCGGACCCGGCCTTCGAACCGCTGGTCGCCGAGCTGGGGCGGGTGCTCGCAGGGCGCAACGCCCGGCTGCCCCGCATCCTGGCCAGGCTCGCTGACCTGGGCATCGACGTCGGCCTCGACGACGTGGAGCGGGTGAGCGGACCGGCCGCTGCCACCGGGCGTCCGCATGTCGCCGACGCGCTGGTCGCCGCGGGGGTGGTGCGCGACCGCGACGAGGCGTTCGCCCGGTTCCTCGGCCCCGGGGGGCCGGCGTACGTGGACCGATACGCCGCGGACCTGGTCACGATGCTCGGCACGGTCCGCGACGCCGGAGGGGTCAGCGTGCTCGCCCACCCCTGGGCACGCCGGCACCGCCACGAGGCGCTGGACCGCGACGGTCTCGCGGAGCTGCGCGACGCGGGCCTGGCCGGCCTGGAGGTGGACCACCAGGACCACGACGAAGCCACCCGCGGAAGGCTCCGCGAGCTCGCCGCCGACCTGGGGCTGGTGGTGACCGGCTCCAGCGACTTCCACGGCAGCGGCAAGGTCGGGCACGACGTCGGGTGCAACACCACCGCACCCTCCGAGCTGGACCGGCTGCTGGGGCTGGCCGCAGCCGCGGCGAGCCGGGCCGGCAGGGGCGCAGGGAGCGGCGGGTGAGCGACCTGGTCAGCGTCGGCCTGCTGACCGAGGTCTTCGTGACCTTGTTCGTGATCATGGACCCGGTCGGGACCATCCCGATCTTCCTGTCCCTCACCGGAGGGCGGTCGCGGGCGTCGGCACGCCGCGCCGCGTGGCAGGCGGTCGCGGTGTCGTTCGGGGTGATCGTCACGTTCGCGCTGTTCGGCCAGGGCATCCTGCACTACCTGCACATCTCGCTGCCCGCGCTGCAGGCGGCGGGCGGCCTGCTGCTGCTCCTGGTCGCGTTGGAGCTGCTGACCGGCAAGGAGCAGGTCCCGGCGGGCGGCTCGGACGTCAACGTCGCGCTGGTGCCGCTCGGCACCCCGCTGCTCGCCGGGCCGGGGGCGATCGTGGCCACGATGGTGTTCGCCGAGCGGGTCGACAGCGTGCCCGACTTCGCCGCGGTGGCCCTGGGCATCGTGGGCGTCCACGCCGCGCTGTGGCTGGCGATGCGGTTCTCGCTGCCGATCCTGCACGTGCTGCGCGAGGGCGGCGTGGTGCTGGTCAGCCGGATCGCCGGTCTCCTGCTCTCCGCGATCGCGGTGCAGCTGCTCGCCGACGCGATCCGGGCGTTCGTCGCCGGGGAGGGCTGAGCGCCGCGCGTTCCCCACGACGTCGGGTCGCCTACCGGGGAGGGTTCCTCGGGGGAGGTGCCAGGAAGCCCCCCGGGGAACCTGCCCTAGCGCCGCCCCTGGACCCGGCCGACGACCCCGGTGGGCATCGTGCGGGCCAGCACCGTGAGCACGCGGTAGCGGCGGCCGGGCACCGACACCCGACGGCCCCGGTCGAAGTCGCGCAGGCCCTCGGCGACCACCCGGTCCGGGTCGAGCCACAGCCAGGACGGACCTTCCCGCCGCGCCCCCATGCGCTGGTGGAACTCGGTGCGCGTGTACCCGGGGCACAGCGCCATGGTCCGGACCCCCCGGTCGCGGTAGGTCAGGTCGGCCCACTCCGACAGCGAGACGACGTAGCGCTTCGCCGCCGCGTACGGGCCCGACGGCAGGTACGCCGCCACGCTGGCGACGTTGACCACCCCGCCGCCGCCCCGGGGCACCATCTGCCCCAAGGCGGCATGGCACAGCCGGAGGACCGCCGTCACCAGGACGTCGAGCATCGCCTGCTCGTCCTCGACCCGGTGACGCAGGAACGAGCCGCTCAGCGAGAACCCGGCGTTGTTCACCAGCAGGTCGACCGGGACGTCGGTGCGGGCCAGCCGCTCCTCGACGGTGCCGAGCGCCGCCCGGTCGCAGAGGTCCGCGGTCAGGACCTCCGCCCGGGCGCCGTACCGGTGGCGCAGCGCCTCGGCGAGGGCCTCCAGACGTTCCCGGTCCCGCGCGACCAGCACCAGGTCGTGGCCACGGGCGGCCAGCTGCTCTGCGAACGACCGGCCGATGCCCGACGTCGGGCCGGTGACCAGGGCGAGGGGGCGCGACACTCGGTGAGCATCCCACGCGCGCTCCCGGGGGCGGGGGGTGGGAGCGGGCACAATGTGGGCGATGAGCACCACACTCGCGGTCGCGAACCAGAAGGGTGGCGTCGCCAAGACCACCACCGTGGCCTCCCTCGGGGCGGCGCTCGCCGAGCAGGGCGCCTCGGTGCTGCTCGTCGACCTCGATCCTCAGGCCTGCTTGACGTTCTCCCTCGGCATCGACCCCGAGGACCTCGAGGTGTCCGTGCACCACGTGCTCACCAAGGGCCTGTCACCGCAGGAGGCGCTGGTCGGCACCGAGGACGGGGTGGACCTGCTGCCGGCGACCATCGAGCTGGCCCGCGCCGAGGCCGACCTGCTCACCCGCACCGGTCGTGAGCACGCCGTCCGCGAGGCGCTGGACCAGCTGCCGTCCTACGACTGGGTGCTGCTGGACTGCCCGCCGTCACTGGGCGTGCTCACCGTCGGAGCGCTGACCGCGGCCGACGCGGTGCTGGTCCCGCTGCAGTGCGAGACCCTCTCGCACCGAGGGGTCGGCCAGCTGCTGGACACCGTCCACGACGTGCGCCGGTTCACCAACCGCGGCCTGGAGGTGTGGGGGGTGCTGCCGACCCTGTACGACGGGCGCACCAACCACTCGCGCGCCGTCCTGGACACCATCGCGGAGACCTACGAGCTCGCCGTCCTCGACCCGCCGATCCCCAAGTCGATCCGGTTCGCAGAGGCTCCCGCGGTGGGCCGGTCGATCCTGCGCACCGCCCGGTCGACGCGCGGCGCCCAGGCCTACCGGGAGGTCGCCCGCGGGCTGGTCGCCCGGACCGGCGGGCTGCCGGCGGCATGAGCGGGCCCAGCGGTACGGACCGGCGCCCCGCAGCGAGCAGCCTGCCAGCCAGGCCCCGGTACGGCCGCGTCGGGCTGCTGGGCGGCGCCGTCCTGGTCACGCTGGTGACGATGCTCGGTGGGCTCGGGGTGCTGCCGACCGGTGGCGACCGGGCCTATGCCGACGCCGCCGAGAAGCAGGCGGCGGGCAGCGCGACGATGGCGCTGGCCGGCGACGACGGCGAGCCGACCCGGGCACCGGCCGCCCCGGAGGGCCGCGCCACCTCGTCGCCCTCGCCGGCCTCACCGGCGCCGCTGGACGGCTCGGACCAGTCCGCGTCCCACCGCGCCGAGCTCGACGCGGCCCGGCTGCCCGCCGACAGCGGCACCGGCCGCCGGGTCGTCTTCGACATGTCGGCCCAGCGGGTGTGGCTGGTCGGCGGCGGCGACCGGGTCCGGCGCACGTACCTGGTCTCCGGCAGCCTCACCGACAACCTCGTGCCGGGCAGCTACTCGGTCTACTCCCGCTCCGCGCGGGCCTGGGGGGTCGACGACTCGGGGTCGATGGAGTTCATGGTCCGGTTCGCCCGTGGCGAGCGGGCCGCGATCGGCTTCCACTCCATCCCGGTCAAGGACGGCGTGCCCGTGCAGTCCCGCGACCAGCTCGGCACCCCCCAGAGCCACGGGTGCATCCGGCAGGCCCGCAAGGACGCCAAGGCGTTGTGGGACTTCGCCCCGATCGGTACGCCGGTCGTGGTGACCACCTGACCAGGTCCCAGATCCTCAGGGCACCCAGCCAGCCGCCGCCACCTCCCACGTAGCCCGGCGGTGAGCGGCAGTGACGTCGGCTGCCGGCTACTCCGCCGACGTGGCCGCGGGCTCGGCCCTCGCGCCGGAGGAGCTCCGGCGGCGGCTGCGGCGCCGCCGAGTGGTCGTCGCGCCTTCGGACGCGGCGCCCGCGCCGCCGTCGGGGGCGTCGACGGGCGATCCGGCGTCGGCTGAGCCGGGCTCCGCACGGCCATGCTGCTCCACCGGCTTGCCGGCCCGGGTGCGCGTGCGCGCGCGCCGCGGACGGGCTGGCCGCTCGGAGCGGGACGCGGGCGGCGGCTCGGTCGGCCTCGCCGGGGTGAGCCGCGACCTGGCGTCGGTGGGGATGCCGAGGTCGTGGTAGAGGTGCGGGGAGGTCGAGTACGTCTCGGGCGGCTCGTCGAAGGGCAGCCCGAGCGTCTGGTTGACCATCTTCCACCGGGTCACGTCGGCCCAGTCCACGAACGTGACCGCGATCCCGGAGGCCCCGGCGCGCCCGGTGCGGCCGATGCGGTGCACATAGGTGTTGTCGTCCTCGGGGCAGCTGTAGTTGACGACGTGGGTGACGTCTTGGACGTCGATCCCGCGGGCCGCGACGTCGGTGGCCACCAGCACCCGGACCTTGCCCTCGCGGAACCGCTTCATGGCCTTCTCGCGGGCCACCTGGACCATGTCGCCGTGCAGCGGGCTGGCCGCGAAGCCGCGGTCGGCGAGCTCGTCGGCGACCCGCTGCGCCTGGCGCTTGGTGCGGGTGAACACGATGGTCAGGCCGGAGTTCTCCGCCTGGAGGATCCGGGCCAGGATCTCGACCTTGTCCAGGTCGTGCACCTGGTAGATGAACTGCGCCGTGGCGGGGACGGTCTGCTGCTCCGACGCCGCCTCGGCGCGGATGTTGACCGGGTGCCGCATGTGCGTGCGCGCCAGCGACACGATCGCGCCGGGCATCGTGGCCGAGAACAGCATCGTCTGCCGGGTCTCCGGCGTGCGGGCGAGCAGCCGCTCCACGTCCGGCAGGAACCCGAGGTCGAGCATCTCGTCGGCCTCGTCGAGGACCAGGACCTTCACGTGCGCCAGGTCCAGGCTGCCCCGGGTGGCCAGGTCGAGCAGCCGGCCGGGCGTCCCGACCACCACGTCGACGCCGGTCGCGAGGGCGTCCAGCTGCGGCTCGTACGGCACCCCGCCGTACACGGTCAGCACGCGGTTGCCGCGGTCCTGGGCGGCCAGCCGCAGGTCGCCGGCCACCTGGACCGCGAGCTCGCGGGTCGGCGCGACGACGAGCGCCTGCGGCCTGCCGGGCGCGGCGAGGTCGGCGAAGTCGGGGTCGTGGGGTGCCACGGTGCGCTGCAACAGCGGGATGCCGAACGCCAGCGTCTTGCCGGTGCCGGTGCGGGCCTGGCCGATGAGGTCGGTGCCCATCAGGGCCACCGGCAGCGTCATCTCCTGGATCGGGAAGGGGGTGGTGATGCCGGCGCGCTCGAGGGCGTCGGCGATGTCGGGGAGCACCCCGAAGTCTCGGAATGTGGTCAGAGCCTTGCCTTCGTCGTCATGGTAGGACCCTTCGATCCTATCGGTAGGCTGCGCGCATGACCGAACCGCCGCAGGCGGCGTCCGCTCCGCCTCCTGCCGGGGCGTCGGTCGGCTCGGCCGGCCCGGCCACGGCCGGGCAGTCCCTGGCCCTGCAGGACCCGACGTACCGCGCCGCCGTCGTGGACCTGCTCGGCGTCATCGCCTACGGCGAGATCGCGGCGTTCGAGCGGCTCGCCGAGGACGCGAAGATGGCGCCCACCGTCGCGGACAAGGCGGCGCTGGCCCAGATGGCGGCCACCGAGCTCGGCCACTACCAGGGCCTGCACGACCGGATCGTCGACCTCGGCGCCGACCCGATGGCCGCGATGCAGCCGTTCGTCGGGCCCTTCGACGCCTTCCACGCCCGGACGGCGCCCTCGGACTGGCTCGAGGGGCTGGTCAAGGCGTATGTCGGCGACGGGCTGGCCGCCGACTTCTACCGCGAGATCGCGGCGTTCCTCGACGTCGACACCCGGGCCCTGATCGTGGAGAGCCTGCAGGACGCGGGCCAGTCCGCGTTCGCCGTGGACCGGGTGGGCCGGGCCATCGCCGAGGAGCCCCGGGTGGCCGGGCGGCTGGCGCTCTGGGGGCGCCGGCTGATGGGCGAGGCGCTGTCCCAGGCACAGCGGGTGGCTGCCGAGCGCGACGCGCTCAGCGCACTGCTGGCCGGCGGCGTGGACCGGCCGGGCCTCGACCTGGCCGCGATCGGCCGGCTGTTCACCCGGCTCACCGAGAACCACAGCGCCCGCATGGCCACCCTCGGTCTGGACGCCTGAGCCGAGCGGCCTCCCTCCCCCCACCTCCCGAGCCGTCAATGTTGGTGGGCCGAGCCGTCAAGTTTGGTGGGCCGAGCCGGCGATGTGGGCGAAGCCCGCAGGGCCGGCGAGCCGGCGCAACCTCCCTGGAGGGCGCTTCGCGCCGAAGGCGAGGTTCCGCCGGCTCGCCGGGCAGCCGGCTGCGCCGGCTCTTCCGGTCGTGACCGGCGGAGCCGCCTCGCAGGCTCTCCCGTTCCGCCGGTCAGGACCGGAAGCCCACCTGGCCGGCGGCGGGCGAGCCGACCTCGACGTACGCGAGCTTGTCGGTGGGCACCAGGAGCCGGCGGCCCTTGGCGTCGGTGAGGGCGAGCACGGCCGAGTCGCCGGACAGCGCCTTGCTCACCTCGGCCTCGAGCTCCGCGGCCGACAGCGTCGTGTCGATCGACAGCTCGCGGGTGGCGTGCTGCACGCCGATCTTGACCTCCATGGGCGCGGGCCTCCTCAATCGGCTCGGTCGGGCGCCTGAGTATGACAAACCCGAGGCGCGGTGGGTCGGTGCGCAGTCAGTAGGTCGGCTCGTCGGTGAGCGGGAACCGGCTGACCCCGCGCCACGCCAGTCCCGAGACCAGGCTGGCCGCCTCCTGCCGGGGGATCTCTCCACCCGCCTGGAGCCAGAACCGCGCGCTGACCTGGGCCATGCCTACCAGCGACACCGCGACGAGCCGGGCGGCCTCGTCGGGCAGGCCGGTGTCGGCCTCGATGACCGCGGTGATCTCGTCGGCGCAGATGGCGGTGACCCGGTCCACCTGCTCCCGGACCGCCGGCTCGTTGGTCAGGTCGGACTCGAAGACCAGGCGGAACGCGCCCTCGTCACGGGCGATGTAGTCGTAGAAGACCTGCATGGTGGCCTCGACGCGCTGCTCGTTGTCCTGGGTCGAGGCCAGCGCGTCGCGGGTCGCCGAGATGATCTGGTCGGCGGCCTGCTCGAGCAGCGCGAGGTACAGGTCGAGCTTGCCGGGGAAGTGCTGGTACAGCACCGGCTTGCTCACCCCGGCCCGGTCCGCGATGTCGTCCATGGCGGCGGCGTGGTAGCCCTGCGCCACGAACACCTCGAGCGCCGAGTCCAACAGCTGCGCGCGGCGCTCCTTGCGCGGCATCCGTCCCCCGCGAGGGCGTTGGTCGTGCGTGGTTGTCACTGCTCGGGTCTCCCAGCTCGCCGTGGCTTCCGTGCGGGCCCCCCGGGGCCGCGTGGAGGCAGCCTACTCCCCGGTAGCGGCCGGCGGCCCGGGGCGCCGGGCGCCGACCGGGACGTCCGCGAGCCGAGATGCCCGTCCGCATCCCGGAACGGACAGGGGCTGCCAGGCGCGGCCGGGGAACATGGGAGCCGGTGCGCATGTAGAGCCCTGCGTACGCCGAGCGTCTGCGCCCCGAGTCCCGAGGAGAAGGTCGTGTCCCTGCCCCCGCTGGTCGAGCCCGCACCCGAGCTGACCATCGAGGAGGTTCGCCGGTACAGCCGGCACCTGATCATCCCCGACGTCGGGATGACCGGGCAGAAGCGGCTCAAGAACGCCCGGGTCCTGGTCATCGGCGCAGGCGGCCTCGGCTCCCCGGCACTGCTCTACCTGGCCGCGGCCGGCGTCGGCACCCTCGGCATCGCCGAGTTCGACGAGGTGGACGAGTCCAACCTGCAGCGCCAGGTCATCCACGGCCAGAGCGACG
>JBIOUF010000049.1:0-31433 GCA_044866695.1 Nocardioidaceae bacterium
TCAACGCCATCCGCGACGACAAGGCCCCGATGTTCCAGCGGCGCTACCGCGACGTGGACGTGCTGCTGATCGACGACATCCAGTTCCTGGAGGGCAAGATCCAGACCCAGGAGGAGTTCTTCCACACGTTCAACACCCTGCACAACGCCAGCAAGCAGATCGTGATCACCTCCGACCGGGCTCCCAAACGCCTCGAGGCCCTGGAGGACCGGCTGCGCAACCGCTTCGAGTGGGGGCTGATCACCGACGTCCAGCCGCCGGACCTGGAGACCCGGATCGCGATCCTGCGCAAGAAGGCCGCGACGGAGCGGATGACCACCTCCCCGGAGGTGCTGGAGTTCATCGCCAGCAAAATCCAGACCAACATCCGCGAGCTCGAAGGAGCGCTGATCCGGGTCACCGCGTTCGCCAGCGTGAACCGCCAGCCCGTCGACGTCACCTTGGCCGAGATCGTGCTCAAGGACCTGATCCCCGAGGGCGGGGAGCCCGAGATCTCGGCCAGCCTGATCATCGCCCAGACCGCGTCGTACTTCGGCATCTCCATCGACGAGATCTGCGGCCCCAACCGGTCCAGGGCGCTGGTCACCGCGCGGCAGATCGCGATGTACCTGTGCCGGGAGCTCACCGAGCTGTCGCTGCCCAAGATCGGCCAGCAGTTCGGCGGCCGCGACCACACCACGGTCATGCACGCCGACAAGAAGATCCGGGTCCAGATGGCCGAGCGGCGCAGCACCTTCACCCAGGTCACCGAGCTCACCAACCAGATCAAGCAGCAGGCTCGCCAGGCGTGACCCGCGTCGCCGGTCCCGGCCCTGGGGACGACGCTGTGCACGCAGCGCGCCCGACCGGGGCGAGGGCTGTGGACCGGCAGGGGGACGCCGGGCAGCAGGCACCGTCCCCCCACAGCGCGGCCCGGGCCGCCCGCGTGCCGTCCACAGGGCCCCGCACCGGCCACCAGCCCGTTGACCTGCGGCGACACCGCTGGTCCACACGATCCACAGCTGCTACGACGGTGACGAGAACCCTTCGACTCCCCTCCACCCGCAACCTCTGCCCGGCCCGGCCGCTGTGGACACGGGGCCACCGGACGCCCGGACCTGCCGGAGCGGAGGCGTCCGTGACAGGATGCTCACCCGCCCACTGTTCCCCCGACCCTCGTCGAGACCTCGTCGCGGACGGCTCCGCGACCGCCCAGCCAGGAGGCGACCACACGTGAAGTTCCGGGTCGAACGCGACGTCCTGGCCGACGCCGTGGCGTGGGCCGCACGCGGCCTGCCGGTCCGGCCCAGCGTGCCCGTGCTCGCCGGGCTGCTGGTCGAGACCGCCGGCGCCGACGGGCTGGTGCTGTCGACCTTCGACTACGAGACCTCCGCCCGCGCCACGGTCGGCGCCGTCGTGGAGGACGAGGGTCGCGCGCTGGTGTCGGGACGGCTGCTCGCCGACATCTGCCGCAGCCTCCCGCCCCGACCGGTGGAGGTCTCGATCGCCGGCGCGATGATCACAGTGACCTGCGGCGCCGCGCGGTTCAGCCTGCAGACGATGCCGACCGACGAGTACCCGACGCTCCCCGACATGCCGGCCGCGACCGGCACGGTGCGCAGCGACCTCTTCGCCGCGGCGGTCGCCCAGGCGGTCACCGCCGCGGGGCGCGACGACATGCTGCCGGTGCTGACCGGCGTCCGGATCGAGATCGAGGGCAGCAACATCGCCCTGCTGGCCACCGACCGGTTCCGGCTGTCCCTGCGTGAGCTCACCTGGGACCCCGGCACCACCGACGCCCACGCGGCGGCGCTGGTCCCGGCACGGGTGCTCGCCGACACGGCCCGGTCGCTCACCTCCGGCACCGAGGTCACCATCGCGCTGGCCGGGTCGGGGGCCGGCGAGGGGATCATCGGCTTCGAGGGCCGGGTCGGCGACGGGATCCGCCGGACCACCACCCGGCTCCTGGACGGGGAGTTCCCCAAGGTGCGCAGCCTGTTCCCGACCGCTCACACCACGGTGGCCCGGGTCGACCGGGTGGCCCTGGTCGATGCGGTGAAGCGCGTCTCGCTGGTCGCCGAGCGCAACACCGCGGTCCAGGTCGCCTTCGCCGACGGGACCCTCACCCTGGACGCCGGGAGCGGCGACGAGGCGCTGGCCACCGAACAGCTGGAGGCCCAGGTCAAGGGCGAGGAGCTGACCACCGGCTTCAACCCGCAGTTCCTGCTCGACGGGCTCACCGCGCTGGCGCAGCCCGTCGTCGAGCTGGCGTTCACCCAGCCGACCAAGCCCGCCGTGATCAGCGGGGCGGCGGACCTGGACGCGGAGCCGGACGACGACTTCCGGTACCTGCTGATGCCCCGGAGGCTGCTCGGCTGACCCCCGGCGCAAGACCTGGCGGACCGGACCCGACCACTCTCGAGAGGAGAACCCCGCGTGGAGATCGGCCTGGTGGGACTGGGGAAGATGGGTGGCAACATGCGCGAGCGGCTGCGCCGCGCCGGCCACACCGTCGTCGGGTTCGACCGCAACCCCGACGTACGCGACGCGGACAGCCTGAAGGCCATGGTCGACGCGCTGCCCAGCCCCGCGGTGGTCTGGGTCATGGTGCCCGCCGGTGAGCCCACCCGCGCGACGGTCCGTGAGCTGGCCGACCTCCTGGCGGAGGGGGACGTCGTCATCGACGGAGGCAACTCCCGGTGGACCGACGACCTGCGCAACGCCGAGCTGCTGGGGGAGCGCGGCATCGGCTTCCTGGACTGCGGGGTGTCCGGCGGCGTGTGGGGCCTCGAGAACGGCTACGCGTTGATGGCCGGCGGCGACCGCGCACACGTCGAGACCGTCCAGCCGATCTTCGACGCGCTGAAGCCGGAGGGGGAGTTCGGCTGGGTGCACGCCGGCGGCGTCGGCGCCGGCCACTTCTCCAAGATGGTCCACAACGGCATCGAGTACGCCATCATGCAGGCCTACGCCGAGGGCTGGGAACTGCTGCGCGCGGTCGACTCGGTCGACAACGTCACCGAGGTGTTCCGGTCCTGGCGCGAGGGCACGGTGATCCGGTCCTGGCTGCTGGACCTGCTGGTCGCCGCCCTGGACGAGGACGACGAGCTGGCGAAGATCCGCGGGTACGCCGAGGACTCCGGCGAGGGCCGGTGGACCGTCGAGGCCGCGATCGAGCACGCCGTCCCGATGAACATCATCGCGGGGTCGCTGTTCGCCCGGTTCGCCTCCCGGCAGGACGACAGCCCGGCGATGAAGGCGATCGCCGCGATGCGCAACCAGTTCGGCGGGCACGCCGTCCGCACCCCCGCCCCGCCGACCACGGCCGACACCTCGGGCACTCCGCCCACCACCGCGGACACCGGCCGGCCGGCCGCCGAGAACACCCACGGCGAGTCCTAGCCCGAGGTGGGTCCTCCGTGCACGTCGCGCACCTGAGCCTGCACGACTTCCGGTCCTACGAGGCTCTCGAGCTGTCCTGGACCTCGGGGGTCGTGGTGCTGCTCGGGCGCAACGGCATGGGGAAGACCAACATCGTCGAGGCGGTCGACTACCTGGCCCGGCTGGGCAGCCACCGGGTGGCCGGCGACGCCGCCCTGGTCCGCCAGGGCGCCGCGCGGGCGGTGGTCCGCGCGGCCGTCGTCCGCGGAGACCGGCAGGCGCTGGTCGAGGTGGAGATCAACCCGGGCGCGGCCAACCGGGCCCGGCTGAACCGCTCCGCGGTGCCCCGCACGCGCGACGTGCTGGGGGTGGTCCGCACCGTGCTGTTCGCCCCGGACGACCTGTCGCTGGTCAAGGGCGACCCCAGCGAGCGGCGCCGGTTCCTCGACGACCTGCTGGTGCAGCGCACTCCCCGGCTGGCCGGCGTCCGCGGCGACTACGACCGGGCCCTGCGCCAGCGCAACGCCCTGCTCCGCTCGGCCCGGCAGAACCGCGCCAGGCACCGCCACGACGACCACGTGGCCAGCACCCTGGACGTCTGGGACCACCAGCTCGCCCGGGCCGGCGCCGAGCTGGTGGCCGCCCGCGCGGCACTGGTCGCCGAGCTGGGGCCCTACGTCGCGCTCGCCTACGCGGCGGTCGCGAAGGACGCCGACCCGGACCAGGCGGCCATGCGGTACCAGCCGTCGTTCCCCCTGCCGGACCCGGCCGACCCCGAAGCCGGCGTACTCACCGCGCTGCTCGCCGAGCTGCAGCGGCGCCGTGGCGAGGAGCTGGACCGCGGGGTCACCCTGGTCGGCCCGCATCGCGACGAGCTGGCGCTGTCGCTGGGCACGCTGCCGGTGCGCGGGTACGCCTCGCACGGGGAGTCCTGGTCGTTCGCGCTCGCGCTGCGGCTGGCGTCCTACGACCTGCTGCGGGCCGATGGCGACGACCCGGTGCTGGTTCTCGACGACGTGTTCGCCGAGCTGGACACCGGACGGCGGGACCGGCTGGCCGACCTGGTCGGCGACGCCGAGCAGCTGCTGGTCACCGCGGCGGTGCCCGCCGACGTCCCGGAGACGCTGCGCGGCTCCCGGTACCTGGTCGCGGACGGAAGGGTGAGCGCCGCGTGACCGACGACAGGCCACCGGGCCCGGCCGGCGACCGGGACGGCGCGCCCGAGCCTGAGGGCGCCGTTCCCGACCCTCATGACGACGAGGGACTCGACCTGGCCCGTAGCGTGGCCCGGTCGCTGGCCAGCGGCCCGCGGAAGGGTCCGCGGCGGCGCGCTCCGGCCCGGCGGCCCACGCCGGGTCCGGCCAGCGGCGCCCATCCCGACGACCGGGACCCGCAGCCGTTGGACGCCACCATCGAGCGGCTGGTCTCCGAGCAGGGCTGGTCGACCGACGTGCGCGTGCACGGGGTGTTCACCCGCTGGGACGCGCTGGTCGGTCGCGAGGTCGCCCAGCACGTGCGCCCGGAGTCGTTCGAGCAGCGCGCCGGCGGCGGCAGGCTCGTGGTGTCCACCGACTCCACGGCGTGGGCCACCCAGATGCGGCTGCTGGCCACCACGGTGCTGAGACGGCTCAACGCCGAGCTCGGCGACCAGACGGTGGCCGTGATCGACGTCCGGGGGCCGCACGCGCCCTCGTGGAAGCGCGGCCGCCGCTCGGTGCGCGACGGCCGCGGCCCACGCGACACCTACGGCTGAGTCCGGGTCCACGCCGAGCCGAACGAGCCGGCCCGGGAAGGCTGCGGCGGGTTGCCGCCCGGTAGGGGGATTCGTCGAGGCGCCGCCGAACCGCGCAGGGCCCCTCCCAAGGCGCGAGAGGGCCCGTTCCGGCGCGGGGTCGTCCACTCCGGCGGCCGGGAAGCCGTCGTTCCCGGCCGTGCGCGGTAGACTGGCCACCGGGTCGTCCCCCACCTTTGCGCGTCGCTCGCGCGCGCCCCAGGGGCGGCCTTCGTCATGTTCCCGTCCTGAGCCGAGGTACTTCGTGGCCGACGACCGCAGCGCCGACCAGCCCGGCCTCGCCCCCTCCGGGGAGCTGCCCGAGATCCTCCCCGGCAGCTCCCCCGCGACCTCCTCCGAGGCCTACGACCAGCCCTCCGCAGGGCCCTCCGCAGGGCACTCCGCCGGGGCCTACGACGCCTCCGCGATCCAGGTGCTCGAGGGCCTCGAGGCGGTCCGCAAGCGGCCCGGGATGTACATCGGCACCACCGGCGAGCGCGGCCTGCACCACCTGGTCTGGGAGGTCGTCGACAACTCCGTCGACGAGGCGCTGGCCGGCTACTGCGACCGCATCGTGGTCACGCTGCTCGAGGACGGCGGGGTCGAGGTGGTCGACAACGGCCGGGGCATCCCCGTCGACGTACACCCGGTCGAGCAGATCCCCGCGGTCACGGTCGTGCTCACCGTGCTGCACGCCGGCGGCAAGTTCGGCGGCGCCGGCTACAAGGTGTCCGGCGGGCTGCACGGCGTGGGGGTCTCGGTGGTCAACGCGCTGAGCCAGCGCCTCGAGGTCGAGGTCCGGCGCGACGGCTACCGGTGGACCCAGGCCTTCTCCTACGGCGTACCGACCGGCGAGCTGGTCCGCCACGAGCCGACCGACGAGACCGGGACGACCACCCGGTTCTGGGCCAGCGAGGAGATCTTCGAGACCACCAGGTACAGCTTCGAGACCATCGCCAACCGGTTCCGCGAGATGGCCTTCCTCAACAAGGGCCTGCAGATCGTGGTGCGCGACAGGCGGCCTCAGGTCGAGGAGATCGTCGCCGCGGTCGAGGACGCGATGGTGGACCCAGACATCGGCCGCGACCGGTCCGACGACGCGCACGCCGGCGAGGGAGGGGCGCTGGAAAGGTCGTTCCGGTACGACCGCGGCCTGGTCGACTACGTCGAGCACCTCAACCGGCGCCGCGACCCGGCCCATCCCAGCATCATCAGCTTCGAGGCCCAGCAGGAGAACGGCGAGGGCTCCGGGATGAGCCTGGAGCTGGCGATGCAGTGGAACACCAGCTTCGTCGAGTCGGTGCACACCTTCGCCAACACGATCAACACCCACGAGGGCGGCACCCACGAGGAGGGCTTCCGGGCCGCGCTGACCACTCTGGTGAACAGCGCCGGCGAGGACTGGGGGCTGATCAAGAAGCGGGAGGACCGGGTCTCCGGCGACGACATCCGCGAAGGCCTCACCGCGATCATCTCGGTCAAGCTGGCGGAGCCGCAGTTCGAGGGACAGACCAAGACCAAGCTCGGCAACACCGAGGCCAAGGGGTTCGTGCAACGGGTGGTCAACGACCACCTCGGCGCGTGGCTGGAGCAGAACCCCGCCGAGGGCAAGGACATCGTCCGCAAGGCGATGGCCGCCGCCCAGGCCCGGCTCGCCGCGCGCAAGGCCCGGGACCTGGCCCGGTCCCGCAAGGGGCTGCTCGGCGGCGGCGGCCTGCCCGGGAAGCTGGCCGACTGCCAGTCGACCGTCCCCGAGGAGTGCGAGATCTTCGTCGTGGAGGGTGACTCGGCCGGCGGCTCGGCGAAGGGCGGCCGGAACCCGCGGATCCAGGCGATCCTGCCGATCCGCGGGAAGATCCTCAACGTGGAGAAGGCCCGCATCGACAAGGTGCTGGCCAACAACGAGGTGCAGGCGATCATCTCGGCCTTGGGCACGGGCATCCACGAGGAGTTCGACATCGACAAGCTCCGCTACCACAAGATCGTGATGATGGCCGACGCCGACGTCGACGGGCACCATATCCGGACCCTGCTGCTCACGTTGCTGTTCCGGTTCATGAAGCCGCTCATCGAGCACGGCTACGTCTACCTGGCCCAGCCGCCGCTGTACCGGCTGCGTTGGAACAAGCCCCACGAGCACGAGTTCGTCTACTCCGACGCCGAGCGCGACGCGCTGAGGGACGCCGGGCTCGCCGCCGGCAAGAAGCTGCCGAAGGAGAACGCGATCCAGCGCTACAAGGGCCTGGGCGAGATGAACGCCGACGAGCTGTGGGACACCACGATGGACCCCGACAACCGGCTGCTTCTCCAGGTGACCCTGGAGGACGCCCTGCAGGCCGACGAGATGTTCTCGGTGCTGATGGGCGAGGACGTGGAGCAGCGCCGCTCGTTCATCCAGCGCAACGCCAAGGACGTCCGCTTCCTCGACATCTAGCTTCCGCGCCGGTGGTCGAGGTGCGAGCGGAGCGAGCCTCGAAACCGGGCGCGGACCGACGCGAAGGTGGCACCACGTGACCGATACCCCATCCGAGCACACTGCCCACGGCCGCATCGAGCCGGTCGAGCTGCAGGTGGAGATGCAGCGGTCCTACATCGACTACGCGATGACGGTGATCGTCGGCCGCGCCCTGCCCGACGTACGCGACGGCCTCAAGCCCGTGCACCGCCGGGTCCTCTATGCGATGTACGACGGCGGCTACCGCCCCGACCGCGGTCACTCCAAGTGCTCGCGCGTGGTCGGCGACGTGATGGGCCAGTACCACCCGCACGGCGACACCGCGATCTACGACACCCTGGTGCGGCTGGCGCAGCCGTGGGTGATGCGCGCCCCGCTGGTCGACGGGCAGGGCAACTTCGGCTCCCCGGGCAACGACCCGGCCGCCGCGATGCGCTACACCGAGTGCAAGATGGCGCCGTTGGCCATGGAAATGGTCCGCGACATCGAGTCCGACACCGTCGACTTCACCCCGAACTACGACGGCCGGTCCCAGGAACCGTCCATCCTGCCCGCCCGGTTCCCGAACCTGCTGGTCAACGGCTCGGCCGGGATCGCGGTGGGGATGGCCACCAACATCCCCCCGCACAACCTGCGCGAGGTGGCCGCAGGCGCCCAGTGGGCGCTGGCGCACCCCGAGGCGACCCGGGAGGAGCTGCTGGAGGCCCTGCTGGAGCGGGTCCAGGCCCCGGACTTCCCCACCCGGGGGCTGATCGTCGGCCGCCAGGGCATCGAGCAGGCCTACCGCACCGGCCGGGGCTCGATCACGATGCGGGCCGTCGTCGACGTCGACGAGGACGCCAAGGGCCGCACCGTCCTGGTGATCACCGAGCTGCCCTACCAGGTCAACCCCGACAACCTGGCCATGAAGATCGCCGAGCTCGCCGACTCCGGCAGGGTGCAGGGCATCGCCGACGTCCAGGACAACACCTCCGCGCGCACCGGCCAGCGGCTGATCGTCGTCCTCAAGCGTGACGCGGTGGCCCGGGTGGTGCTCAACAACCTGTTCAAGCACACCGAGCTGCAGACCAACTTCGCCGCGAACATGCTGGCCCTGGTCGACGGCGTCCCGCGGACGCTGACCCTGGACCAGTTCGTGTCGCACTGGGTGGCCCACCAGATCGAGGTCATCCAGCGGCGTACCCGCTTCCAGCTGCGCAAGGCCCAGGAGGACGCGCACGTCTACCGCGGGCTGGTCAAGGCGCTGGACGCCCTCGACGAGGTGATCGGGCTGATCCGGCGCAGCCCCGACGTCGAGGAGGCGCGGGAGGGCCTGATCCGGCTGCTCGACATCGACGAGCTGCAGGCCAACGCGATCCTCAACATGCAGCTGCGCCGGCTGGCCGCGCTGGAGCGGCAGAAGATCATCGACGAGCTGGCCCGGCTCGAGACGCTCATCGCCGACCTCCAGGACATCCTGGCCAGCCCGGAGCGGCAGCGGACCATCGTGTCCGAGGAGCTCGCCGCGATCGTGGACAAGTACGGCGACGAGCGGCGCTCCCAGCTGGTCGCCGCCGACGGGGACCTGTCCATGGAGGACCTGATCCCCGACGAGGACGTCGTGGTCACGATCACCCGGGGCGGCTACGCAAAGCGCACCCGCGCGGACCTCTACCGGACCCAGCGGCGCGGCGGCAAGGGGGTGCGGGGCGCGACGCTGCGCGGCGACGACGTCGTCGAGCACCTGATGGCCACCAGCAACCACCACTGGCTGCTGTTCTTCACCACGGCCGGCCGGGTCTACCGGACCAAGGCCTACAACCTGCCCGAGGCGTCGCGGGACGCCAAGGGCAGCCACGTGGCGGGGCTGCTGAGCTTCCTGCCCGACGAGCGGATCGCGCAGGTGCTCGCCATCCGCGACTACGACCAGGCGCCGTACCTGGTCCTCGCGACGCGCGCGGGGCTGGTGAAGAAGACCCGGCTCGGCGACTACAACAGCCCGCGGCAGGCCGGGGTGATCGCGATCAACTTCCGCGACTCCGACCCCGAGGCCGACGGCGACGAGCTGATCGGCGCGGAGCTGTGCGGTCCCGACGACGACATCCTGCTGGTCTCGCGGAAGGGACAGGCGATCCGGTTCCGCGCCGACGACACCCAGCTGCGGCCGATGGGCCGGGCGACGTCGGGGGTGACCGGGATGAAGTTCCGTCCCGGCGACGCGCTGCTGTCGATGTCGGTGATCACCGCGGAGCAGGCGGCCCAGGAGCAGGCCGAGGACTCCCCGTCCACGCAGTACGTGTTCACGATCACCGACGCCGGCTACGCCAAGCGGAGCCGGATCTCCGACTACCGCCTGCAGTCCCGCGGGGGGCTGGGCATCAAGGCGATGAAGGCCGACGACGACCGGGGCGGCCTGGTGGGCGGGTTCATCGTCGTCGAGGGCGACGAGGTGCTGGTGATCCGGCAGTCCGGCCAGGTCACCCGCAGCGCGATCGACGACACGCTGCGCCCCACCGGCCGGGACACCATGGGGGTGCGTTTCGTCGCGGTGGGACCGGGGGACCCGGTGGTCAGCGCCGCACGCAGCGTCGAGCGCCAGGTCGAGGCCGACGTCGAGCGGCGGGCCGCCCGGGCTGGGGATGCGACAATCGACGACAGCGTGCCCGCCGACCCAGCAGAGGACCCAGCAGAGGACGCAGCAGAAGACGCTGCCGACGCGGTGGGTGGTGCCGCCGCCGACGGGGAGACCGAGGAGACCTGATGGCCGACCGACGTACCGACTCGCCGGGCCAGGCGACCCGGGCTGCGACGCCGCCGGGCCCGGCACCGCCGCCGGGCTCGCCCACCGAGCCCCGCCGCCCGATCAGCGAGCGGGTGTCCGCCGCCGTGTCCAGCGCCGGGCCCACCCGGGCTCCGGCGGTCGGCGGCCCCGGCGCCCCGGCCGCGCGGCCGGCCACGCAGCCCTCCGCCGCGGCCCGGCCGGGCCGCCGCACCCGCAAGGCCCGGCTCCGGCTCGTGCACATCGACCCGTGGTCGGTGATGAAGACCTCGTTACTGCTGTCCATCGCCTTCGGCATCGTCACCGTCGTCGCGGTCGCCGTCGTGTGGGGGGTCCTCGGCGCGGCCGGCGTGTGGGAGTCGATCAACAACACCGTCACCGACGTGGTGGGCACCGACTCCGCGAGCAACTGGGACATCCAGGACTACCTGGGCATGAGCCGGGTCCTCGGGTTCACCATGGTCGTCGCCGTCGTCGACGTCATCTTGATCACGGTGATCAGCACCCTGACCGCGTTCTTGTACAACCTCGCCGCCTCCCTCCTCGGCGGCCTGGAGATGATCTGGGCGGAGGATGACGGGCGAACGAAGTGAGCTCGACGCACCCCACCCACCCACCTGACTCCCGAACGCGCTCCTCGACCCACGCCTGCCTCCGCTTCGCCCGGCCGACTCGCCGCCCAGCCGACCCGCCGCCGCTGGTTGAGGTGCGAGCCTGCGCCGCCGGTCGAGGTGCGCCCTTCGAGACGGGCTCCTTCGTCGCCCTCCTCAGGAACCGCGGAGCGAGCCTCGAAACCAAGGCGCCCGGGCGCTCTGCTCGCCCCCGCCAAGGACTGCCCGGCTCGACGGGCTCGCCGCCTGCGTTTGGGCGGCCTCCGCGCCGTACGGTAGCCTTCCTGGTCGGCCGGACTGAGGTCTGGCCGACCTCACACGGGCCTATAGCTCAGACGGTTAGAGCGCTTCCCTGATAAGGAAGAGGTCACAGGTTCAAGTCCTGTTAGGCCCACCCTCGACCCGAGCCGCCAGCCCGCCCGAAGGGACCCGCCCGCTGTGAAGAAGCTCCTCCTGGTCGCCGTAGGCGCCGCCGCGGCGGTCATCGCGGCCCGCAAGATGCAAGACGCCCAGCACGAGAAGCAGCTCTGGGCCGAGGCCACCGACGCGGTCAAGAAGCCCCGCTGACCGCGTCCCCGCGGCCACCGGCCGCACCCTGGGGCCATGGCGCAACTGGTAGCGCACCTGCTTTGCAAGCAGGGGGTTGGGGGTTCGAGTCCCCTTGGCTCCACCCAAGAAACCGCAGGTCAGACGGCCTTCTCTGATTCGCGGTGGTAGCGGCGAAGGCCAGTCCGAAAGTGTCTGACTACTCAGTTGACTACTCGCTTCACCACGAAAGCCTCCGAAGCCGTACGTAGGGCACAAGCGGCTCACACACGGAGGTCAAGACATGGCTGCACGAATGGCGAAGCGCAGGGACAACCGCTTCGCGGCAACGGTGACGGTGGCAAGAAGCACTGCTTCTACGTCGGGACGCAGACGGAAGCCAAGGCCAAGGCTCAGGCCGCCCGCGGCCGGGCCAAGGCCGGTGCTCCGGTCAAGGACGCTACGCGCACTCTCGGCGACTGGCTGGTGGAGTGGCAGCGGACCTTCTTGCAGGCGAGTAGCCGCTCGAAGATCAAGGACATGCACGCGACGTTCTGCCGGGTCTGGGTCATCCCCACCATCGGCGGGGTGCGCCTCGACATTGAAGGCCACCGCTAGGGCGTTCTCGAGTCGCTTCATCAGCGGCGCGGTGCGGTCCTGGACAGCACGGAACGGCTGATGGACCGCATTGACACTGCTGGGGGAATCGCCAACGAGAACATCCATGCGAGAGCAGCGCGCTCCATTGTCGACTCGCTCAACTCGACCGCCGCGCTCCTCGACGAGTTCCATGCTCCGCTGGGCATCGAGCCCAACCGCGAAGTGCTCAGCGCCACCCCGTGGCGCGAGGCCTTGCGGGATCCTGAGCAACTGAAGACGGCCGGGGTTGAGGCCGGGCAGAAGGTGGTCGTCGGCGGAACGATGGTGGCAGTGGCAGTGGCTGTTGGCGCTGGCGCCAAGTTCGTCGCCAAGAAGTAGCGGAGTAGGACTAGACAAGCCCCTCGTGTTGTTCGATCGGGCTAGCTGCGTCATCAAGATCGAACAGGCCATGCGTGTCGCCCTCGGCGACTACGAGCGCGGTCTCGTCGAATCAGACAAAGTTCCGGATACTGTCCACACCTACGTCGACGGTGCCGAGCGATTCATCAAGTACCTCGTAGGCACCTACGTCCCCTGGCTCTGGCACGGCCGCATCTGGCCAGTCGGCCCCCTGGACCTTGAGGTAAGTCACGCGACGGCGTGGAACTCCATCTTCAGTCCGAGGGCACGCGTCACCTTGTAGATCGTGGCGAAGCTCGGGTTGCCGTCGTTGGACAGCGCCTTGTAGAGCCCTTCGCGGCTCATGCCGACCTTTCGGGCGAGGTCGCTGAAGTTCTGAGCGCGAGCGATCACGCCGAGGGCGTGTGTGATGAAAGCAGGGTCGTCACCCGCCTCCTCGAGGACGGCTTCGAGGTAGTAGCCGATGTCGTCAAGCGAAGTCAGGTACGCCGCCGAGTCATAGGGCTTGAACTCAGTCTTTGCCACCGTTCTCCCACTCCTTCGCGATCTCGTGCGCCTTCTCGATGTTCCTGCGTTGGCTGGCCTTGTCGCCCCCGCAAAGCAGGATCAGCAGCAGGTCACCCCTCTGCCAGTAGTAGACCCGGTAGCCCGGGCCGTGATGAATCCGTAGCTCCGAGAGCCCGCCGCCGATCGGCTCAGCGTCTCCTGGGTTCCCAGTGATCAGCCGGTCGACGCGCATCTGGATGCGCGCTGCTGTACGCGGATCCTTGCGCTTGAGCCTTCGAAGCCACTTGTCGTAGACGTCAGTCGTAACGACCTTCATCGCTGTCAACTGTAGTTCACACTCCCGATATTGCCAAGGTTGATCACTGTCCGCGCCCGGCCCGCCAGGTCTCGTACGTCTCGCCGATCTGATCGGCCAGCCGCTTGTCCCGGTCAAGGGTGGCGTGCTGATAGATCGTCATCGCGGCCTGCGAGGCATGGCCGGCGCGGGCCTGGAGCTCGGCGGCGGTAGCGCCGTGCTGGCCGGCGAGCGTCAGCGCCGTGTGGCGGAGGTGATGGATCGTCAGGTCTGGGCGGCCCGCCTTCGCTCGAGAAGGCCGGAAGCGGTCCATGAGATACCGAACGCTCATGTGGTCAGAGCGGTCGCCGGGGAAGAGCAGACCGGAGGCGCCATCGGCCGCGTGCTCTCGCACGTGCTTCTGCAGCGTCGGCAGGAACGGCGGTGGGACATGAACGGTCCGGACTCCGCTGGCGGTCTTGGGTGCGCTGATCGCGCGGCCGCACTTCGGACACGCGCCCGCGGCGCCGGGCACCGCGTCCTTGTCGACCTTGCGGCTGACGCTGATCCGTCCGGTGCCGCCGTCGACGTCCGAGCGACGCAGTTCGAGGAGCTCACCTTGGCGGAGGCCGACGAAGGCGGCGAGGACGATGAAGAGCTTCAGGCGCTCCGGCATCGAGTCGGTGATCACTGCGATCTCGTCGAGCGTCGCGGGGACGGGGACGCGGGATCCACGCGCAGCCGAGGCGCCGCGGATCTTCGCCGGCGCGCGATCGATGAGTTCCTCCTCGGCTGCCTGGAGGATCGAACGGAGCAGGCGGTAGGCCGCGGCGATCGTCTTCGGATCCATCCCGGCCCGCCACGCCTTCACTTCGGCGAGGGTCACCGCCTTCAACGGCAGGTCCCCGAGCACCGGGAGAATGCGCGATGTCAGCAGCGCCCGGTAGTTGTGGGAGGTATTCGGTCGCAGGGGTCGCTCGGACAGGTAGCGCTCGGCGTACGCCCTCATCGTGTTGACCGCGGCCTCCTGCTCCCGCTTCTCGGCCACCGCCTTCCGTACGGCGGGCGGCGACCAGGTGTCCCGGTCGATCAGCGCCCGCTCGGCCGCGAGCCACGCCTCAGCGTCGACCTTGGTGGCCAGCGTCCGGAGGTAGCGGTTGCCGTCGGGCATCGCGTAGCGCGCTCGGTAGACACCGTGCCGGCGGCGCTCACCCGCCGCTCGAGCGCAGGTCTCGTTCAGCCCGGTCAGCCCCTCGACCCTGGCCAGCGCGTCGGGGGTGGACAGCTCGACCGGGAACTGCTCACGCACGGTCCGAAGAACCGTTCCGGACTTCCCTCGGCCTTGCGGCCGGCCCGGCGCGGAGTGGGTGAGCCGGATGCCCAGCACCGCCAGCGCACGCAGCAGCTGGGAGGGCACCATCGCCGAGCCGTTGTCAGGTAGACCCAGCCCGGGACGCCGCGCGCGGCATGCCCCGCGCGGAGCGCGGCTTCCAATCGCAGGGTGTCCTCGCTATGGCCCCACCGGTAGCCGGTGACCAGTCGGGAGTGGTCGTCGAGGAACGCGAACAGGTACGTCTTGCGACCGCCGAGGACCGGGCCGTGCAACGCGCCCCCGGTCGCCACGGGACTCTGCCTGGACAAGAACGGCGGCGCGTCACGGTGTGGCCATGCTGGGCGCCCTGGTGGCAGCAGTGGCAGTGGCTGGGATGACCCCGCCCGCCACCTCGCGAGCCCGGACCTTGCCCACGGCTCCGCGGGCGGGCCACGGCGACCATGGCGCTCCGAGAGGGCCCGATAGGACCCTGCGCACGTAGGCAGCGCGAACCGATCAGCACAGACCACGGAGACTTCGATGTATCTCGACCGGGCGATCCGCCCTCGACACGTCATGGGCGCAGCGGTGAGTCTGAAGCGAATCCGCGTGGTGGTCTCCGCATGGCCGACGAGCCTGGCGGTGGCCCTCACCCTGCTGTTGGCGTTCCCCGCGGCCGCCGTGCCGGGAGACCCCGACCCCGACCCCTGCGAGAGGTCGAACCCACCGCCGGACTGTTCGACCGGCAACCCGGTCGGGACGCTCACCTCGGTGACCCGCACCCCGGCCGGTCTCGCGGTCACCGGCACCGCCACGGACCCCGACGACCCGGGCCCGGCCACCGTCGAGGTCGAGGTCGAGGGGCTCCCGGTCGGGCAGGTCACCGCGAACGGCCCCGGTGGCGGCTTCTCGGGTACGGTGCCGCCCCTCCCGGGGGACCACGTGTGTGTGTGGGCCCTCAACACCGGGGACGGCGCCGACACCCTGTTGGGGTGCCGGTCGGTGACGGTCCGGGTCGACCCGGTCGGACAGGTCGACCAGGTCACCGTCACCAGCAACGGGCTGCGCGTGCAGGGGTGGGCCCTGGACCCCGACACCGCGGGACCGGTCACCGTGCGGGTGAGCGTCGACGGCACCCCCCGGACCACAGGGGTCGCCGACAAGCCGCGGCCCGAGCTCGCCACCCGCTTCCCCGGGTACGGCGACCTGCACGGGTTCGACATCACCGTGCCCGGTCCCCGGCGGCACACCACGGTCTGCGGGTTCGCCGTCGGCGTCGGCCCCGGCGGCGGGACGAACCTGGGATGCGGGCGGGACCCGCGAGCGATCTCACTGCTGGACCTCAACATCAAGGGGCTGCAGGAGTGGTGGACCAAGGACGACGAAACCGACGGCTGGCTCCACCTGCCCTGGCGTGACCGGTACCAGCGGATCGCCGCCTGGCTGGCGGACACCTCCACGGTCCCGGACCTGATCGCGCTGCAGGAGGTGCCGGCCCGCAAGTTCCACACCCTGGGCGGCCGGCTGGATCCCTACGACTACGAGGCCCTGTTCGTCTTGGTCACCGCGCTGCGGCAAGCCACCAAGGCGCCGTACCGGATCGCGTTCCTCGCCGCCGACGAGACCACCGAGGGGCTGCCCGACCCCGGGGTGCTGTACCAGGGCCGGGCCGTGCTGTACAACGCCGACCGGCTTCGCAACACCACAACCCTGGTCAACGGTCGGGCCGCCTCGCACGACAACCACACCCGGGTCGGCCCGCACTTGCGGACCAGCTTCCCCTGCCAGGCCGTGCCGGCCGAGGCGCGGCCGCTGTGCGCCCTGATCGACTCCACCGACGCCTCCGACCACGAGGGACGCCATTGGACCTCCGCGTTCACCGACCCCATCACCGGTCGCTGGTACCGCGGGCCACAGGCAGCCGTCTTCGAGCTACGCGCCGAACCCGGCAAGCAGGTGATCCTCATCGACGAGCACGCCGTCGCCCGCTGCAGGCACGACGTCCCAAAACCACCTCCGTGTCTGGCACCCGAACGCGAGGAGCTGCTCGCCCTCCGCGCCCTGGTGGCTACCCTGAACGCCGCCTGGGCGCCACACACCCTGCTCGTGCCACCCCTCATCGTCGGCGACTTCAACGGCGAGGCCGACATGCCGACCGCCGACCTGACCGGCGAGTACGAACCCATCTTCACCGACTTCACCGAGCCGGCCAAGGCGACCACAGGCCTCGACAAGCTGCTCGTCGGTGACCCCGCCACGTACGCCTCGACCTACAACCCCCGCGTGGAGTCCCAGGAATTCCCGACGATCACGCCCCACGACGGCACGGGCACCGAGCGGGAGTACTGCGGCACCGTGGCCACCATGCTCAGCGACCACTGCGCCCTGTACGCCCAACTCCTTCCCGACGGATGACCGGCTATCTGCAGTTCGGCGTGGTGACTTGGTGATTTGTCTTCGCTCGGGTCCGGCGCCGTAGTAGGGATAGCGAGCGCTGCGGCCATCAACCAAAGACGGCCACGCAAACCGGAGCGACTACGCGCAGCCAGCGCATGTCTAGGCCTGCGAGGCGGCCTGCGCCGACGGGGAGGGGGGCGTCTACCTGCGCCGCGAGGGCCTGTACTCCTCGCTGATCTCGGAGTGGTGGCGTCGGCTTCGTGACGCGGGCGTCTTGGAGGGTACGGCGCCCGGTGCGCGGGTCGGTCGTCCCAACGCCGACCAGGTCGAGATCGCCCGGCTGCGGCGTCAGCTGACCGAGGCCGAGCGGAGGTTGGCGACTACCGAGACGGCCCCGGAGGCCGCTCACGGCGCGCCTTGTGTCAGGTCGAGGGGTACGTCGCCGCCGGTTCCCGGCTCTGGGAGTCGTGGTGGATCCACCCTGAAGTGCTTTCCGAGCGTCTCCGTCTGGCCCTGGTAGTTCGAGGTCGAACCGCTGCTGCCATACAGCACCGACGGTGGCTCCATCATTCTCTCGTACGTCAGCTTGCAGACGTGCTGGCCGTGCTCGACCATGAACGGCACGTCGTGGGCGCGAACTTCCAGCGCAGCCGTCGAGCCACCTCTCGCGTGAGGACCGCCGTAACCGAAGCCCGGATCGAAGAAGCCTGCGTAATGGGTCCGCAGTTCACCGCTGGTGGGGTCGTAGGCGGCCATTTCGCCGGCCAGGTGCGGGGGGATCGTGATCTCTTGTTGTGACATCAGCAGGTAGAAACTGTTGGGCTGCAAGATGATGCGGTTGCCCTCGTCGCGTTCGACTCTGTCCCAAAACCGCTTCGGCTCCGCATGGCGAGTCCGAGTCAGATCGAGCAAAGGCGCCGGTGTTCGCGCCTTCCAGCCGATTCCCTGCGATTTGGGCTGCCGCAGGTTGAGACCGACGAAAAGGCCCGAGGCAAGCTGCAGCTCTCCTGCGCTCAATGGCTTGCCACGCAGAGAAAGCAGCCCGTGCTCGGCATGTTGCCTCCGGATCTCGGCATCCGTGAGCATGGTGTCACCAACGCTGAGCCGGAGCTGGTTGAGCGTGAGCCCGCGCCGCACCCGCACGGGGAACGACAGCGGTACGACCTCGACGTACAGGGGGCCGGCATAGCCGTGCTTGACATCGTCGAACCGCGCCCCGGCATCGGTGAGCACGCGCGTGAACACGTCTGCACGGCCGGTCGAGCTTTTCGGATTGGCGCGGGCCCGCATGTTCGGGGGCAGCTTCAGCCGCTCGACGAGGGGGATGATGTAAGGGATGCCAACCTCGAGCACCCCACCGTCGCCGGTGAGGGGAAGCTCGTTGGTAGTAAGCTCCGTCAGACGCTGTTGAACCGTGCGATCACCGGGCAGAAAACTGCACCGAATGCGATGTGCAACGCCTCCCAAGCGGAGATCCAGGCTGGCGGGCTGAACATTCGTGTGCGGGATCCCGTCGTCGACGCCCGTGATGATCTCATCAGCAATGACCTTTTCGAGGAGGTGGTCTGGCAGCACCCCAGGCCGGCACGACTGCCAGTCAACCACCGCTTCGCATCCTTCCGTCCAAGGCTTCGAGGATGACAGTAGTGCTTGTCAAGTCAGGCGGCGGAGAGGCAGCGGCGCCGCAAGTACCCCAACGAGAAGCTACGCCGTGGGACATGACCAGGCGACGTGGGGTGAGCCTCAGGCTGGTGTCACCCAGGACGACCACAGCACCTGCGTCCAGGTCGTCCTCGACGGCCGGAAGGTTGTCGATGATGATCGCGGCGAGTTCCGATACGCGGCGGCCCACGAGCCGACGTACCAGCAGGAACGACGGAGCCATTGCGTGCGTCCTGGCGAGCAGGGTGCCGAAGTCGCTGTCGGCCGATACCACCACCCGACCGGACTCGACGGCGAGCGCGAGGACGGAGGCGTCGTCGGCACCGGCCATCTGATGGTCACGGACATGCGCCACGTCGTGGCCGGCCTCGATGAGCGGAGCAACGAGCTTGGGAGACAGACTGTTGTCGAGCAGGAGCCTCACGCGCTGTGGCTGAGCGGGAGCTCACGCTCACGCACGGCCTCGGCGGCATAACGCAAGGCCTCGGCGACGTCATCGAGCGACAGGTCCGGCAGGTCGTCGACGATCTCCGCCGCCGTCAGCCCGTCGGCGACCATGGCGACCACGGTGGCGACGGGGATGCGCAGACCCCGGATGGTCGGCATGCCGCCCATCACGTCCGGGTCCACAGTGATCCGCTCGAACGTCACCCCACGAGGCTACCGCCCGTCAGTCACCCGCGGCAGCCACCTGGGAGCCTCCCTGACGAGGGAACGCCGACGTTGCCGCGCCCTACAGTGGCGCAGCTGGGTGAACCTCGCCAGCATGGCGGTGTGCAGGCGTGGACGGTCGGGTCTCGTTGGGCCAAACGCCGCCTGGTCGCCGCCTCGGAGGACCTCGAGGCCGACGTGCCTGCCCATGCGGCGTCCGAGGTCACCCGCATCCAGAGCGCCCTTGCCGACCTGCTCGGGGTCCATGTCGCGGTTGGGTTCGAAGGGCTCGCCACCACCCCCGACCGCCTGGGTCTGGGCTGAGAGGGGAGCAGGGATGGACGTCCTTTCCGGGCTCGAGACGCTGTTCGTGGTGGCGGCGGTCTCGGCCGTGGCACCGATCCTCGCCGTCCTGGTGCCCGGTCAGCGGATCCCGCAGCTGATCCTGCTCATCCTCGGCGGAGTCCTGATCGGCCCGGAGGTGCTCGGCCTGGACGTCAGTCCCGAGCTCGAGCTGATCGCGAACGTGGGCCTGGGCATGGTCTTCCTCCTCGCCGGGTTCGAGATCGACCCTGCGCTGATCCTCGACAGGTCGGGTCGGCTCGCTGTGATCGCCTGGGCGTCCTCCCTCGTGATCGCCGGCGCGGTGACCGGCGCCCTGACCGCCGTGGGCTACGTGACCGCTTTCACGGCCGTCGCCCTGGCCCTGACCACGACTGCCCTCGGCACGGTGCTTCCCATCCTCCGGGAGAAGGGCATGCTCGGCGGCGCGCTCGCAAGGTTCTTCCTCGGTTCGGGAGCCGTCGGTGAGCTCTTCCCGATCATCGCGATCGCCGTCTTCCACTGGCGGTGGTCCGGCGTCCCCTTCTTCATCCGGACGGGCAAACGCCTGCCGGTCACCCAGACCGAGCTGCGGCTCGTGTTCAAGCGCCCCCCGCGTCTGGGCTTCGGGCTCCTCGGACCACATAGCGAACCGAACCAGCTCGTGGTCAAGCTGGACCCGTCCACCGGCATCAGGCTGATCGTCGACGCTCGAAGAGCGGACATCTCAGCAGTCGGAAGGATCGACCTGGACATGGAGTTCTCTGAGGAAGGCGGCGAAGGAGCGACGCCCTACGAGGTCCTCCTCCACGCCGCCCTGGCCGGTGACAGCACGCGGTTCACGCGGCAGGACGGTGTCGAGGAGACCTGGCGGGTCATGCAGCCGCTGCTCGACGCGCCGCCGCCGGTCCACCCGTACGCCCCCGGCTCCTGGGGGCCGCCGCAAGCCGAGCGCCTCACCGAGCAGTACGGCGGTTGGCACGGCCCCTGGCTGGCGTCGTGAACGCCGCCACACCGCAGAGCGCGGCAGCGCCCTCCCCGTTCCCCCCGATCGCGGACTACGCGTTCTTGTCCAACTGCCACACCGGCGCGCTGGTCGCACCGGACGGCGGCGTCGGCTGGCTCTGCGTCCCACGCTTCGACTCGCCGAGCGTGTTCGGCACCCTGCTCGACCGAGGAGCCGGCTACTTCCGGCTCGCCCCGTTCGGGATCGATCACCCGACGGCACGCGTGTACGAACCAGGCACCAACGTGCTGACCACGACGTGGAAGACACCGTCGGGCTGGGTCGTGGTCCGCGACGCGCTGACCATGGGCCCGCGCGAACGCGAGGACGAGATCACCCCACACACCAGACCACCCGCCGATGACGACGGCGACCACCTGCTGGTGCGCACCGTCACCTGCCTCGACGGCAACGTCGAGATCGAGCTGATCTGTGAACCGGTCTTCGACTACGGCCGAACGCCTGCCGCGTGGACGCTGGTCGAGGGCAGCCGGCACGTTGCGGACGCGACCGGCGCAGGCCAGACGATCAGGCTACGGACCGATCTCGCGCTCGGCGTGGAGGGCAACCGAGTCCGTGGTCGGCACGTGCTCTCGGCGGGCGACCAGTGTTACAGCGCGCTGTCGTGGGCCGAGGAGCTCCGGGCACCCGCCGACGTCGCCGAGGCCGGCCGACGGATCGACGCCACCACTCGGTTCTGGCGGGGGTGGCTGGGACGAGCCCGGATGCCCGACCACCGCTGGCGCGACCCGATTCAGCGGTCCGCGCTGGCCATCAAGGGCCTCACCTACATGCCCACAGGGGCCACCGTCGCCGCACTGACTACCTCCCTGCCGGAGACACCTGGAGGCGAGCGCAACTGGGACTACCGCTACGCCTGGATGCGCGACAGCACCTTCACGCTGCAGGCGCTGCACTTCTTGAACCTGGACTGGGAGGCTGACGAGTTCATCCAGTTCGTCGCCGACCTCGAGCCGAACCAGGACGGTGCGCTGCAGATCATGTACGGCATCGACGGCCGCCGCGACCTGACGGAGTCGACCCGCGACGACCTGTCCGGCTACGCAGGCGCGCGCCCCGTCCGCGTTGGCAACGGGGCGTACGACCAGCGCCAGAACGACGTGTTCGGCGCGGTCCTGGACTCCCTGCTGCTGCACACCCGCCGCAGCGAGCGCCTGCCGCGACGGCTGTGGCCGATCGTGGAGTCGCAGGCAGAGTGCGCGACCGCCGTGTGGCGCCAGCCGGACCAGGGCATCTGGGAGGCTCGGGGCAAGCCCCAGCACTACGTGTCGTCCAAGCTCATGTGCTGGGTCGCCCTGGACCGTGCGTCGAAGCTGGCCGAGATCCGAGGCGACGCCGACCGCACCGCTGCCTGGAAGGCCACCGCCGACGAGATCAAGGCCGACATCCTCGCTCACGGCGTCGACAAGCGAGGCGTCCTGCGTCAGCACTACGACACCGACGCGTTGGACGCGTCCACGCTGCTGGCAGCCATCTTCGGGTTCCTGCCCGCCGACGACGACCGGCTCCGCGCGAGCGTCCGCGCCATCGCCGACGAGCTGACCGAACATGGCTTCGCGCTGCGCTACCGCACCGACGAGACCGACGACGGCCTGAACGGCAAGGAGGGGACCTTCCTCATCTGCTCGTTCTGGCTGGTGTCCGCGCTCGCGATCATCGGCGAGCAGCAGGAGGCCCGTGACCTGATGGAGCGGCTGCTGCGGATCGCCTCGCCACTCGGGCTGTTCGCCGAGGAGTTCGACGTCGACACCGGTCGCCACCTCGGCAACTTCCCCCAGGCGTTCTCCCATCTCGCGCTGATCGAGGCCGCGGCGCGAATCATCCTCGCCGAGCGTGTCGCGGAGTTCTGGTGAGGAGGTTCTCCGTGGTCGTGGTCCGAGGTCCTTCGCGCACCATTCACACCCTGCCGCGCGGCCCGACAGGTCCATGACCGGCTACGACGCGACGCACAGCCTTCGCTGCTCAGAGCCGACGTTGGCTGACGACGATCTGCGTGTGCGGGTCCGCAGCGGTCACGGCAAGCGTCTCTGGCCTGGGCGCGTAGACGCGTTCGGTGAAGGACAGCGTGTCTGCGACGAACAGCTCCACCGTGGAGCCGTCGATGATGATGCGCACCTCTGGCGGACCGTCCTGGTCGCCGATGCTGCCTCGGGTCGCCCATTCGCGTCGAGCTCGGTCGTTGACGGTACGCATCAGGATGGCGACGCGTTCGTGAAGGTCCAGCGTCAGTCGGAGGTCGCCGAGGACCTCGAGTGTGACGTTCCCGTCTGGCTTCGAGCGGATCTCGATGAGGAGGTCCACCGGTGCCGCCGGCAGAGTCATGCGGTCACCGACGGTGAGAGTCGCAGAGCGCTGCTCTCCGTGCAGCGCATCGAACTCGTTCACGACGCGGCTGCGCAGGCGGAGGTCATCGCCGAGCGTTACCTCGCGGGGGATGGTCAAGGCCCCTGCCCAGGTCGCGTTGTGCGCTCCAAGGGGTGGACGGTCCTCCCAGGTCCAGGCCCAGAGCAGTACTCGCTCACCTGTGCGCAGGACGGCGGGCGCGTAGAAGTCGTGGCCGTGGTCGACCAGTCCACCGGCCTGCGAGACGAACCGTAGGCCGGTGTCACCGTTCTGTAGGTCTCCGACCAGGTAGGCGACGCGGCCCAGATGGGGTGTGGTGACCATCGAGACGACGAGAACCCAGTGGTCTCCGATCCGCACCAGCTGGGGGCACTCCCAGACGTCTGCCGGGGCTAGGTCGTGGGCGAGGCGGTCGGTGCTGTCGAGGAGCACACCGGAGAACGTCCAATGCCGCAAGTTGTTGCACCCGTAGAGCAGCAGCATCGGCTTGCCGCCGGGCGCAGCGCCGGCACCGACGACGGCGTACCGGCCTCCGTGTGAGGTGAACACGAACGGATCGCGGTAGCCGAGCAACGACAGGCCCGGAGGTGGAGTAGCCACGGGGAGCTCGTTCTTGACCCAGGCATGTAGGCGCTGGTCATTCGAGGACGCGGTGCAGATCGTCGCCGTCTCGGGCCCGGCCGCGGCGCCGGTGTAGACCGCCGTCGCAACCTCGCCCTCGTCGACGATGCAGCCGGACCAGCAGCCGGCAGCGTCGGGTCCCCCGGGAGTTGGGGTCAGCGCGACGGGTTCGTAGTCCCACCGGACGAGGTTCGCGCTGCTGGCATGGCCCCAGCAGATGGAGTCGTGCACGGGGGCCAGCGGGTTGTACTGGTAGAAGACGTGGTAGCGGCCACGCCAGAGGACCACGCCGTTCGGGTCGTTCATCCAGCCGCGCTCCGGACGGATGTGGTGGACCGGGAGTGCCGGGTCGGCGGTGCAGCGGGAGGTCATCGGTGGCCACGGCTGCTGCGCTCGGAGGGCCGGGCAGGAGGTGGGCCGGTGCTGCCTCGGGGAACGAGTCTGGTGGGCAGGATCGTGGAGGCCACGGGAGCGTCGCTGTGCAGCGCGTCGACGACGAGCTGTGCTGCGAGCCGTCCCTGTTTGAGTACGTCTTGTCCGATCGTGGTCAGGTCGAGGACCGTGGCCAGGGGATGGTTGTCCACGCCGATGACGGAGATGTCGTGTGGGACCTTGAGCCCGGCCCGCCGGATCGTGCGCAACGCGCCGAAGGCGATCTCGTCGGAGTGGGCGAACACTGCGGTGGGTGGCCGAGGCAGGCCGAGCAGGTCCGCCATGGCCTCGGCCCCTGGCTCCGGGCCCCAGGGGACCCTCGCGAACAGGGCCGGGTCGACCTCGAGGCCGGCCGCCTGCTGCGCTTCGGTATAGGCGAGGGCGCGGCCGTCTACGGGCCACTCGCGTGCATTGGGGTCGATGGCGTCGATCATCGCGATGCGTCGGTGACCGAGGTGCAACAGGTGGCTCATCGCCTGCGCACCGGCCTTGACGTCATCGATGCTCACGTGCGGGTAGGGCGCGAGCTGCCCGCCCGCAGCGAAGATCTCCACACCCATGAGTGCGAGACGTTCCTGCTCGGACTCGGTCACCGGGATCCCGACGACCAGGACCGCGTCGACCTTGCGGCGAGCGGGGAGCTGGCTGAAGAACTGCTCGCGGTTCTCCCGGTTGCCGACGTGGTAGAGCATCAGGTCGAGATCTGCGCGCCTGAACACCGCTTCGATCCCGCTCAGCATCTCGCCGAAGAACCAGCGCGACATGTGCGGCACCACGACGGCGACCCGGCCGGTTGTTCCCCCGGACAGCGACGCCGCCTCCGGCGAGACCACGTACGCCAGCTCCTCGGCGACCCGCAGTACCCGCTCCCGGGTGGCTGGGGCGACCCCCGGCAAGTTGTTCAGCGCCCGGGACGTCGTCGCCATGGAGACTCCGGCGACCAGCGCGATGTCAGCCATGTTTGCCTGGCCAGGCTTCGGCCTCTGCTGCCGCCGCCCCCGCCGGCCGGCCGTCGGCTGACGCGCAGTGTTGCCCTGGCTCACGGCACCAGGGTAAGGCCTCGGATGGAAACGCTTCCAGTCCACAGCTTCTCCGCCTGACACGTTCGTGCAGTCATGGGGGTGTTGACTCTTGACAGGCTGAGTCACGACGTGCCAGGTTGCATGGAAACGTTTCCAACCGGGGGCGTCTCTCATCTGGAGGCCTTGATGACCGTTCGCCTGGTCGCTGCTGGAACCACCCGATCAACGCGGCGGAAGCTGTTCCGAGGGTCCGTGGCGCTCTCGGCGCTGGCGGTTGTGGCCGCGTGCTCGGCCCCGGGGTCCGACTCCGGCGGCGCCGAGGACGCGGAGCCGGAGTCGGTGAGCACCGACATCGGCGACGCGGACATCGAGCTCACCCTGTACGACGGCGCCGGCCTCAAGGCGGTCGACGACGCTCTGATCGCAGGCTTTCAGAAGAAGTTCCCCAATGTCACGGTCAAGACCCGGTTCGATCCCGACGACGTGCAGGCGCAGAACGCGCCACGCGTGCTCGCCTCGGACGACCCCCCGGACATCGCCCGGATCAACGCTCTCGCCGACATCGTCGGGAACGGCCAGCTCACCAAGCTGGACCCGTGGGCAACGGAGTACGGCTGGGACAAGCTGCCCGAGGGCCAGCTCGCGATGTACCGGGTCAGCGACGACGGCGTGCGGGGCTCGGGATCGCAGTACACGATGGCCAGCGGCTTCGTCCTGACCGGCTTGTACTACAACACCGACGTCGCGAAGAAGGTCGGCATCGGTGAGCCGCCGAAGACCGAGGCGGAGCTGGACGAGGACCTCGCCGCGGCCAAGGACGCCGGCGTCACCCCCATCATGGCGGGAAACCAGACCGGCCAGGTCATCACCAGCGTCCAGACGATGATGAACAACGCGTCCGGTCGCGACCCGATCAACGACTGGGTCTTCGACGTCCCGGACGCCACCATCGACACTGCCGAGAACCTGGCCGCGGTGGAGAAGGTTGCCGGGTGGGCTGACGACGGGTACTTCAACGACGACACCAACGGCACCGACAGCACCGGCGCGCTCGGCCGGTTCGTGAAGGGCGAGTCGCTGTTCTACTTCTCCGGCAGCTGGGACTCCTCCTCCCTGCAGGACCAGATGGGCGACAAGGTCGGCTTCGTCCTGGCGCCCCAGGGTGACGCAGGCACACCCCTGGGGATGTCGGACCCGGTCTCCAACTTCGGGATCCCGAGCAAGTCGGACGAGAAGGACGCAGCCGCTGCGTTCCTCGACTACCTGATCTCGCCGGAGGCCCGGCAGATCGTCGCCGACACCTTCGGCGCCGGGCCGAGCGGCACCGGGGAGCCACCTACCACCGAGCCGGGCACGTTGAAGGCACAGGTCCAGGAGGGCTTCAGCACGCTGGTCGACGCCGACGGGCAGGTCCAGTTCGTCAACAACGCAACCAGCGGCATCAACGCCGACTGGATCGCGCAGACCCAGGAGCTCGTCGAAGGCCGGGTCTCACCGGAGGACTACCTGAAGAACATCCAGGCCGCCTACGAGGACGACCTGAAATGAGCACGCTCGACTCGACCCTAGCGAGCGAGGCGATTGCGGAAACCGGCGGCCGGAAGCCCGTCCGCCGCCGGCGACCGCGCCAGCAGTGGGCCGGTTGGCTCTTCGCCCTCCCCGCGCTGCTCATGTACGGCGTCTTCGTGCTCCGCCCGACGCTGGCCGCGATCCAGTACTCCTTCTACGACTGGGACGGCGTCACGCCGGCGACGTGGGTGGGCATCGACAACTACAAGCGCGTGCTGACCGAACCCGAGCTGTTCTCGTCGATCTGGCATGCGTTCTTCCTGATCATCTTCTTCACCCTCATCCCAGTGACAGGCGGGCTCCTGATCGCCGCCCTGCTGCAGGAGATCAAGCTGAAGAGCGTGGTCACCACCTCCCGGACCGCCCTGTTCCTGCCGCAGATCATCCCGGGCGCCGCCGCCGCCGTCGCCTGGGTGTGGATGCTCTCCATCAACGGCGCGGTCAACCAGCTGCTCAGCGCGATCGGGCTGGAGTCGTGGACCCGGGCCTGGCTCGGAGACTTCACCTGGGCACTACCATCGGTCGGGATGATCGGCACCTGGCTCGGGCTGGGGTTCTGCACCATCCTGCTGATCTCCGGCATCGGCAAGATCGACCCCGCAGTGTACGAAGCCGCCCGCCTGGACGGCGCTGGCTTCTTCTCGACCTTCAAGGCGGTCACCTTCCCCAGCCTTCGCAACGAGATCGGCGTCTGCGTCACCGTCACGGTGATCGCGGCCCTGGCCAGCTTCGACATCGTCTTGATGTCCACCCAAGGCGGTCCGGGCACCGCCTCGATGGTGCCTGGTGTGCTGGTCTACCAGCTCGGCTTCACAGAGTCGCGGATCGGGCTGGCCAGTGCGTTGGGCGTCCTGCTCACCATCCTCATCCTGGCCGTCATCCTGCCCCTGCAGCGGGTCTTCAGAGAGGAGGGATGACACGTGAACTCCGCTCGTGAGCGCTGGCCTGGGCTCCTGCTCCTGCTCCTGCTCCTGACCGTGCTGTTCTCGATCTTCCCCTTGGTGTCGATGCTGTCCGCGGCCCTGCAGCCCCAAGGAACCGTGCCGACCGGAATCCAGTGGCCTTCTGACCCCCAGTGGCACAACTTCGCCGACGCGTGGAAAGTCGCCGACATCACCCCGCTCCTGGTGTCGAGCATCATCCTGGTCGCCGGCGTCGTCCCCTTCGTGGCACTGTTCGCCACCATGGCCGGCTACGCGCTGGGCAGGCTCCGGATCCCCGGAGGCGGAATCTTCTTCGTGCTCCTGCTGTTCGGGCTCACCCTCCCGCAGGAAGCCACGATCGTGCCGCTCTACTACCAGATGCGCGACTACGGACTGCTGAACAGCCGACTCGGCTTGATCCTGGCGCTGATCGGCATCTTCCTGCCCTTCGCCGTGTTCTGGATGCGGGCCCACTTCCTGTCTGTCCCCAAAGAGCTCTCCGAGGCCAGTGCGATCGACGGCGCCAGCACCTGGCGCGAGTTCCGCCATGTCCAGATCCCACTCGCCCTCCCCGCGATCTCCTCGATGTGCCTGTTGTTGTTCATCTGGACCTGGAACAACTTCCTGCATGCCATCGTCCTGATCGACGAGCCGACCCATCGCACCATGGCGGGAGCCCTGCTGAACTTCGTCGGGCAGTACTCCACCGACGTGGTCCTCCTCAATGCCGGCTCGCTGCTGATCATGGCCCCGATGGTGGTCGTCTTCCTGATCTTCCAGCAGCAGTTCTCCAGGGCCATGCTCGCCGGCGCCGTCAAGGGGTAGGTCCGTCCGAGCTTCTACCAGAGCCGCTGAGCAGGAAGCCGTCTGCGATGTCGCACCCAGCGGACCAGTGGTGGCGCACCGCCGTCATCTACGAGGTCTACCCACGCAGCTTCGCCGACGGCAACGGCGACGGTGAGGGCGACCTCGCCGGTCTGTGCGCCCGGCTCACCCACCTCGTCGACCTCGGCGTGGACGCCCTCTGGGTCGCGCCCTGGTACCCCTCGCCACTTGCCGACGGCGGGTACGACGTCACCGACTACCGCAACATCCACCCACTGTTCGGAACCCTCGCGGACGCCGACGCGCTGCTGGAGACCGCCCACCGGCTAGGTCTCCGCGTCATCATCGACCTGGTCGCCAACCACACATCTCACGAGCACCCGTGGTTCAGCCAAGCCCTACGCGCCGGCGCCGGCACACCCGCCCGGAACATGTACCTGTTCCGAGACGGTCGCGGAGCCGGCGGCGCACTGCCGCCGAACAACTGGATCAGCGCCTTCGGCGACTCGGCGTGGACCCGCATCACCGAGCCGGACGGGTCGCCCGGTCAGTGGTACCTGCACACCTTCGCGCGCGAGCAGCCCGACCTCAACTGGGACAGCAGCCACGTACGCGAGGAGTTCGACGCGATCCTCAGGTTCTGGCTGGACCGGGGCGTGGACGGGTTCAGGATCGACGCTGCACCGGCCATGGCGAAGAAGCCAGGCCTTCCCGATGCGGACTACGGCGACGAGCCACGATTCACCGCCGCGGACTGGGTCGACAACCCGCACTGGGACGTCGACGCGGTGCACGACGTGCTGCGCGGCTGGCGTGCGGTCGTGGACTCCTACCCCGGTGACCGCGTCTTCGTGGCCGAGGCGGTGGTCAACGGGCCACACCGGCTGGCCCGCTACCTGCGCCCCGACGAGCTGCACACCGCCTTCAACTTCGACTATGTGCACGCCCACTGGGACCCGGACGAGCTGCGCGGCGTCATCACCAACACCCTACGCGCCCTCGAGCCGATCGGGGCACCCGCGACCTGGGCCATGTCGAGCCACGACGAGGTTCGGCACCTCACCCGGTTCGGCCGCGACGCCGCAGGCTCGTCCCGTGGCGCCAAGAAGGCAGTGGCCACCGACCTCGAGCTGGGCACCCGGCGGGCCCGTGCCGCCATCCTGCTCACCCTCGCGCTCCCTGGGGGGGTCTACCTGTACCAGGGCGAGGAGCTCGGTCTGCCCGAGGTGGAGGACCTGCCCCCGTCGGTGATGCAGGACCCGGCGTACCTGCGCTCCGGCGGCGCCGTCGCCAGCCGCGACGGGTGCCGGGTCCCGCTCCCCTGGGCGGGCCATCGGCCGCCCTTCGCGTTCTCGCCTGACCGCGGCGACGGCGTGCGGACCTGGCTCCCGCAACCGCCGACGTGGCGAGCGCTCACCGTCGAGGCGCAACGAGGCGACCCGAGCTCCATGCTCACGCTCTACCGATCAGCGCTGGCCCGCCGCCGGCAACTCGCCGCACTACGAGACGAGCCGCTGACCTGGCTCGCCGCTCCCGAGGGCGTGCTCGCCTTCGCCCGTGGCCAGGACTTCCGGTGCGTCGTCAACTTCAGCAGCCGGCCAATTCCCCTGCCATGCCATCCGCTGCTGGCCAGCGCAGCGCTACAGCCGCCGTACGACCTGCCCACCGACACCGCCGCCTGGACGGCCGTATCAGACCCGCAATGATCGGCGATCGCGCGCGCAACACGAACCGATACCCAAGTCCGCGCCTGTCGCTCAGGATCGTGTCGTGCCAGCACGGGTGGCGCAACGGCCACGACCGGTTCTCGCCGCGTCATGCCCACAGCCCGACCCTCGACGTCCTCCACCAGCTGGGTGGCGGGGCCCGTGCCGGCTGGAGCGGTAACACAGGCGTCGACCTCGCCGTCGCGGCCACCGCCCGCGCGGCGATCCGGCGGGCGTGAGCAGCAGTCTGGTGAGGACACAGGCGTGGCCGTGTCGCGGACGGGCCGTCGCTGGAGAGAGACCCACGCCGCGCGGGCTTCACCGGCACCGCGCTTGACGACTGGCTGGCGCCGCGGCTGCTGGTTGAGATGCCGCTCGGCGGGCGATCATCGAGATCGGGCCCTGACCCGCAGCAGTAGCTCGCCGGCCGATGCTCTGGCAAGCTGCGGCACGTGCCCTACCCGGTCTGGCGGTACTTCCCTCGGAACAGGCGGGCCGCCGCATGGGTCGATGGGTTCCTCGATGTCGTGACGTCGGTCGAGGAGCGGATCTCGACCGTGGCTGGCGCGGGCCTGACGAGCGATGAGGTGCTCAGGCAGCTCAGTAGCGGCCTACAGATGCTCGGATTCTCTGTCGAGTCGGGGAAGTCGAAGGCGGCGAAGATCTTCCGTCCGGTCCTCTTCGGCGACAACGGCGTGCCAGAGATCTCCTACGAGATCGATGCCTTCCATGAGCGGGAGCGAATCGCCGTCGAGGTCGAGGCTGGTCGAGGGGCGGCCAACAACGCCGACTATCGCGACATCGTGCGGACTTCCCTGATCCTCGACGCGGACTACTTGGCGCTGCTGCTGCCGATCACGTACCGCTCGACGACCTCCATCGCGGCATACCAGCGCACGCGTGGTCAGCTCGAGGCGCTGTACGCATCGGATCGATTGAAGCTGCCCTTCACCGGTCTCCTGCTCGTCGGTTACTAACGCCGATGTGCACAATCACGGCCGGTCAATGGTTCGTCGCGCTCACTCCACCGGGTACTCAGCCAGCACCTGATTCGACCCGCGTGCCTTGTTCACCGCCTCGGCCCACAACAGGTAGCCGCGGGGAGTGGGGCCGCCCATCGCGTACCTGGACATGCTGGCGCTCAGCCGCAGGAACCGGCCCTCGGACGCGTCGTACACGTAGTCGCCCTCGGCCTCCTCGTTGAAGGCGGTGACCTGGACCAGCCCCTCACTGGCGACCGATCCCTCGATGCCGTCGTCCTGGATCGTCACCACGGGATCGCCCTGGGTGGTCAGCACCTGGACTCGGTCGTCGCGGCCTTCGGGGTAGTCGCCGCAGTACTGCGAGAGCATCACCACGTCG
>JBIOUF010000050.1:0-8116 GCA_044866695.1 Nocardioidaceae bacterium
ACCGGGACCGGCTCGCCGGCCCGGAGGTCGACCGAGCCGCTCACCGGTAGCGCGGGCCCGCCGAACTCCTGGCCGAACTCACGCTCACCCGCGGCGACCAGGGTCTCCCCGACGTGGAGCGAGACGACGCCGCCGGCCAGCACGGTGAACCGGTGCCGGCCGGTGGCGAACGGGGTGAGGGTCCCGGTCCACTGGGCGCACCACAGCTCGCTGGAGACTCCCTCCGGGGCGCGGGAGAGCTCCACCGTCGGGTCGAGCAGCGTGACCACCGGTGGACCCTGCGGGGAGGCGCCGTCCCAGTACTCCCCGAGCAGGCCCGTGCCGGTGCCGTCCGGTGGGGCGAGCACCTCGGACGGTACGACGGGGAGCGCGGCGTCGCCGTACGAGCCCTGGGCGAACCTCACCGCGACCCGGTCCCCGGCCCGGGCCGTGATGCCGTCTACGGCGGTGACCCGGCGCTCGGGGAGCGTCCGGACGCACGGCGAGCCGGCCATGACCCACTGCGCGTCCTGTCCGGCGGCGCCGACCACCGCGACCGAGCGCAGCGCGTCGCCGTCCAGGGGCAGGAGGCCGTCCCGGTTGACGAGCAGCACCGTGCCCTCGATGGCGATCCGGGTGGCCAGCGCGACGTGCTCCGGTGTGCTCGGAGCCGCCGGAAGGTCCTCAGGCAGGGGATGGTCAGACAGCCCCACGTCGAAGACGGTGAACAGCACCCGCCGCACGATGTCGTCCAGACGGTCGGGTGGGATCCGCCCCGAGGTGAGGTCCTCCTGGGTCCGGCCCTCGGTGACGCCCAGACCCGGGATGTCGAGCCCGGCGTTGGCGGCCGCGACCGGGTCCCGGACGGCGTGCATGTAGTCCGGTGCCACGAAGCCCGGCCAGCCCCAACCGTCCTTCAGCACGTGCAGGATGTCGGGGTTCTGGCAGGCGTACACGCCGCCCAGCCGGTTGTAGGACCCCATCACCGAGCCGACTCCGGCGCGCACGACGGACCGGAACGGCGGGTAGTAGATCTCCTCCAGCGCGCGCTCGCCGACCACGGTGTTGACCGCGTCGGAACGGCCGTCGGGGGTGGCGTAACCGGTCCGGCCGGTCTCGAAGTTGTTGCCGATGAAGTGCTTGGCCATCGACACGACGTGGCGCTGCTGGATGGCCCGGACCTCCGCGGCCGCGAGCCGCCCGGTGAGGTACGGGTCCTCGCCCATCGCCTCGGGCAGGCGCCCGCCCAAGGGGGTGCGGGCGATGTCGACGGCCGGGCCGAGCAGGACGTTCGAGCCGGTGTCGCGCGCCTCCTCCGCCACCGCGCCCCCGTACGCCGCCGCGAGCCCCTCGTCGAACCCGGCGGCCAGCGCCAGCGAGGCCGGGAAGGCCGTCACCGTGTCCGGACCGCGGATCCCGTTGGGACCGTCGGTGTAGCGCAGCGGAGGCACGCCGCGGGAGGCCACCACGTCGAAGTCGCCCAGGGCGATCGCGGTCTTCTCGTCCGGGGTCAGCGCCGCGACGAGCGCCTCGGTGCGCTCCTGCGGCGTCAGCGTCGGGTCGCGCCAGGCTTCGGCGGCTTCGACGTCACTCACCCGGTCCAGCTCCCTTCGTCGAGCTCTGCGGACAGCGTGGCCACGGCCGGCCTCGTCACGTCAGCCCCCGGGTCGCGCGAGCGGGTGCCCGCAGGCCGGCGATGCTGCGCGCCATGTCGACGACCTGCCGGGTCTGCACCACCTCGTGCACACGGAACACCCTGGCACCGGCCAGCGCGCACACCGCGGTGGCAGCCAGCGTCCCGGCGAGCCGCTCGGCGACCGGCAGGTCGAGCGACTCCCCCACGAAGTCCTTGTTGGACAGCGACACCAGCACCGGCCAGCCGGTCGCGACCAGCTCGCCCAGGCGGCGGGTGACCTCCAGGGAGTGGAAGGTGTTCTTGCCGAAGTCGTGCGCCGGGTCGACGAGCACGCTGCGCGGGTCGACGCCGAGCCGCACGGCGCGTTCGGCCTGGCCGGTCGTCGAGGCGATGACGTCGGCCATCACGTCGGCGTACTCGACCCGGTCCGGCAGGCTGCGCGGGGCCGCGCCTCCGGTGTGGGTGCACACCAGCGCCGCGCCGAGCTGCGCGACCACCTCGGCCAGCGCGGGGTCGTGGCCGCCCCAGGCGTCGTTGACCAGGTCGGCCCCCTCCTGGCACACGGCGCGAGCGACGTCCGCGCGCCAGGTGTCCACGCTGATCACGAGGGTGGGGTACGCCGCCCGTACCCGCGCCACGAACCCGACGACGCGCCGCATCTCCTCCGCCGCGTCGACCTCCGGGCCCGGCCCGGCCTTGACCCCCCCGATGTCGACGACCTCCGCGCCCTCGTCGACCACCTGGGCGACCCGGTCGAACGCCTCGTCCTCGACCCAGGTGGCGCCTCTGTCGTAGAAGGAGTCGGGGGTCCGGTTCACGATCGCCATCATCAGCGTGACGTCGTCGGCGAACTCTCTGCTGCCGAGCCTGAGGGTCACGCCGGCTCCTGTCCGTCGTCGGGCGCGGTGTCACCCTACGGCAGGGAGCCGGCTTGACTCGGTCTGGCCGCGGAGGATTGGGTGAGGCCCATGCCCGGAGACCCCGACGTCCTCAAGCTGCTCAACGAGCAGCTGACCAGCGAGCTGACCGCGATCAACCAGTACTTCCTGCACTCCAAGATGCAGGACAGCTGGGGGCTCACCGAGCTGGCCAAGCACACCCGCGAGGAGTCCTTGGAGGAGATGCACCACGCGGAGTGGCTCACCGACCGGATCCTGCTGCTCGACGGGCTGCCCAACTACCAGCGGCTGTTCTCGATCCGGGTCGGGCAGACCCTGCGGGAGATGTTCGAGAGCGACCTGGCCATCGAGCTGGAGGTCGTCGACCGGCTCAGGCCCGGCATCGTGATGTGCCGGGAGAAGCAGGACTCGACCAGCGCCGTGCTCCTGGAGCGGATCATGGCCGACGAGGAGACCCATGTCGACTACCTGCAGACCCAGCTGGAGCTGATGGGCCGGATCGGCGAGGAGCTCTACCTGGCCAAGTGCATGTCCACCCCGCCCGGCTGACTCGGAAACGTGGCCACGCGGGCCGGCTGGGTTGTGGCCGATACCTGCAGCGGCGCGCGGCGTGTCGCCGCCGTCTCGGGCCACAAGCAGGACTTCGTGCGGGCATCGGCCACAACCCCGCCAGCACGCAGCAGAGCCGTGCCGCCAGGGGTCAGCCGCGGCAGAGCAGTGCCGCCAGGGGTCAGCCGCCGCGGAACGTCATGCGGGTGGCGATCCGCTCGATCGTCTCCGAGTGGCGGACGATCCGGCGCAGCTCGGCGTGCAGGGCCCGGGCCCGTTCCTGCCGGTCCGGGTCGGTGCCGAGCAGCCCCTCGCTCTCGGCGACCTGCAGCCCGGTGTTGAACAGCAGCGCGGACACCGGCTCGGCGCTGGCCAGGCGGTGTTGGGCGAGGTACTGCGTGCCGAGCGCCAGCGACCGCTTGACCACCGTGGACCGGTCGACCGGCTGGTCGGGGTCGAAGCCGCCGGTCGCGAGCACCTCCATGACGAGCAGGTAGGACTCCAGGAACGGGCGCAGCATGAACGGCGCGCTGACCGGAGGGTGCCCGGCGATCATCCGGCGTGCCTCGGCGCGACCGCGCCGCAGCCGGTCCTCCCAGTCGGCGCCCCGGCGCAGCATCTCCGCCGCGATCCGGACGCGGAACCCGTCGCGGTCCTCGAAGTAGAACTCGAACTTCAGCAGCGCCCGGAGCCGGTACGCCGACCGCCAGAACGCCTCGACCGGGTCGTCGGAGGCGTCGACAGCGGCCAGCACCGACAGCTCGCACACGGAGGCGCCGAGGAAGACGTGCACCAGCGAGTTGCGGTAGAACGTCGCCTCGAGCTGCTTGTCGGGTCCGATCAGCCACACCGTCTCGGGTCCCTGGTCGACCACGGTGACCGGGCCTCCGGAGGTCAGCGCGCCGAGCGTGCCGAGGATGCCGCCGAGGTCGCGCAGCCCGGCCACCGAAGCGGCCGTGGGCACCTCCATCTCCTCGAGGTAGTCCAGCGCGTCCTGCAGCCCGCGGTGGATCTGCTCGACGGTCATGCCTACCCCCCGAGCGGCGAGCAGGGTGGCGGTGACCAGCGCGACCGGGGTCACCGGCGTCGCCTGGTTGATCCGCCAGGCGACCTCGAAGGCCATCTTCGACAGTGCCAGGCGGCGCGCCTTCTCGTCGTGGGCCAGCTCACCCCCCGGCTGGCCGAGGAACGCCCGCATCGACACCGGCTCGGGGAACCGCACGTAGACCTTGCCGAAGTGCCGCTCGCCTTGGGCGCGCACGTAGCGGACCAGCCAGCCGACGCCTTCGGGTGCCTTCGCGCCGCCACGCGCGTAGGCGGCGTACTCGGACACCTCGTGCAGCTGGTCGAAGGCGATCGACACCGGCTGCATGACGATGTCGTCGGTCCGTCCGTCGAGGTAGGCGTCCGCGACGTACCCGAGCAGGCCCAGCTTGGGCGGCAGCATCTTGCCGGTGCGCGACCGGGTGCCCTCGATGGACCAGCTGAGCAGGAACCGCTTCTCGACCAGATAGCCGACATACTCCCGCAGCACCAGCTTGTACAGCGGGTCGTCGCGGAAGTTGCGCCGGATGAAGATCATCCCGGCGCGCCGGAAGATCGGCCCCATCGGCCCGAAGGCCATGTTGATCCCGCCGAAGGTGTGTGCCTTGGGCAGCCCGTTCTCGTGCATCGCGACGGTGAGGACGGGGTGGTCCAGGTTGGACCGGTGGGACCACAGGACCACGGCGGGGTACTGCTCCAGGGTGGCCCGCACCCGGGTGACCTGGCCCTGGTCGACGTCGATCTCACGGTCGAAGCCGCGTCGGAACATCATCCGCCACGCCCGCGGCAGCACGTCGACGAGCAGCCGGCCCCAGCCGGTGACCATCTCGTCCAGGATCCTCTCGGCGTCCTCGACGCGGGCCCGCTCGGGTCCGACCTCGGCCTGCAGCCGGGCCAGCCCTTCGCGGAACCGGGTGGAGGCCAGGATCTCCTCCTTCACCAGCCGCGGCGCCTTGTACTGCTGGCCGAGGATCCGGTGGTCGGCGCGCTCCAGGGCCAGCTCGGCGCGGCGGGTGACGTAGCGGGCGAAGTCGTCGGGCCGGTCGGCGTCCGCGGTCTCGGCCCACCGGGCGCGCAGCTGCCCGACCGTCGCGGGGTCGCCCTCGACGACGGGACACCGGTCCGGCTCCTCCGCGACGATCCTGCGCTGCTGGCGCGCGTTCGGCTGGTACGGGTTGCGGCCCAGCACCAGGTCGGGGAGCGTGGCCCGGCGCCGTCCGTCGCGCTCGCGAGGCAGCCACATGACCCGGACCGGGACGAGCAGCGCGTCCTGGTCGTCGCCGAGCCGTGCCGCCAGCCGGGCGAACGCCTCCTGCGGCGCCCGCAGGGAGGGCAGCTCCAGCAGCTCCGACGGTCCCCCGTCGCCCTGGCGGACCACCCAGTCACGGACCAGCGACCGCTCCACCGGCGTCCGCACCACCGCCAGGTAGACGGTGCCACCGCCCCCGGAGGGGTCCGGCGCCGAGGCGTCGCCGGGGCCGTCGGCCGGGACCGCGGCCGGAGTCTCGGTCGGGGTCTCAGTCACCGAGCACCCCGCCCTCCGGCCAGTCGGCCAGCGTGTCCAGGTAGAGCTGCCGGACCTCCGCGATCCGGTCCGGGAGGTTCGCCGGCGTCCAGTCCTCGACCGGGACCGGCGGGAGTACGGCGACGTCGACCACGCCTGGGTTGATGACGGTGGCGTTGCGGCCGGCGACGTACTCGGCGTTGCGGATCACGATCGGGACCACCGGGATCTGGGTCTTCATCGCCATGCGGAAGGCGCCCTTCTTGAACGGGCCGACCGTCCGGGTGTCGGTGCGGGTGCCCTCCGGCGCGATCAGGATCGACAGCCCCTTCGCCACGCTCTCCTCGGCCGACTCCAAGGAGGCCAGCGCGGAGACCGTGTCGGCCCGGTCGATGAACGCGACGTCCATCAGCCTGCCCAGCGGGCCGACCAGCGGGCTGGACTCCAGCTCCTTCTTGGCCACCCCGGTGAAGCTCTCCCGGACCACCGCGGCGGCGATGATCGGGTCGATGTTGTTGCGGTGGTTGAAGATGAACACCGCGGGGCGCCGCACGTGCGCGTTGTGCTCGTCGACGACGCGCAGCTTCACGCCGTTCATGTCCAGCACCAGCCGGGGCCAGGTGCGCAGGAAGACGTTGAGACCGGCCCACTTGTCCTGGGTGGCCACGCCCTTGGCCAGGCCGAGCGCGCCGATCGGCAGGGCAGCGCCGAGGCCGGCGGCGGTCCTGGCCAGGCCGGGCAGCCCGGAGGAGCTCCGGCTGGTGAACCGCAGGACCGGCCAGCCCCGGCGGTCCGCGACCCGGGCCATCCGCGTGCCGGGGTTGGTCGGCCGGGGATGGCCGACGTGGTACATCAGCGGGAGGTCCTCGTCGCCGTCGGCGTAGAAGTAGGTCTGCCGCAGGTCCACGCCGTGGTCCCGGGCGTACTCCTGCACGGCCGACGACTTGCCGCCGGCCCACACCAGCGGCTCGACGACCCCGCCGGTGAGCAGCCCCTCGTCGTCGACGACGAAGCGGTTGCACAGCACACGGTCGATGCCGAGGTAGCGGGCCACCGGGTCGACCTGGATGCTCAGCGCGGACGAGCTGAGCACGACGGTGTGACCCCGCTCCTTGTGCGCGCGGACCAGCTCGCGCATCTCCGGGTAGACCAGGTCGGCGATCTTGGCCTGGAACAGCTCCTCCCCCAGCCGGTCGAGGAGCTCCGCTGGCCGGCCGGCCAGCGGCCGCACGCCCTCGCGGACCAGCAGCTCGAACTCGACCTTGCCGCGCTTGTAGTCCAGCGCGTGGCGCAGCATGCGGAGCAGCTCGCCGACGCCGATGTCGCGGTTGCGGAACCGCTCGATGGTCAGCACGGTCGCGGTGAACCCTGCGACGAGCGTGCCGTCGAGGTCGAAGAAGGCGCCCACCTGGGGGCCCTCGGGGCTGTGCTGCACCTCGGCCAGCGACCCGGGGAGGCGCATCGTGGGGCTGCGGGTCATGGCTGCCTCGCCGTCCGCGGCTCGGTGGCGCCCGGTGGAGGCGAGGCCTGCTCGGCCGCCGCCGGCGTGGCCGCCCGCTTGCGGGGCTTCGTAGGCTCGCCCGGCCGGTCGCCGTGGGCGAGCACCTCCTCGAAGCCTGCGGCGAGGCACCGCTCCACCGCCTCGTCGTCGGTGAACGAGGCGGTGTCGTAGCGGAACGCGACGAAGCACCGGCCCATCCGGGACACCATCGCGACCATGGCGGCGACGCCCGGCAGCGGGCCGAGGGCGTACTGCTCGACGATCCGGCTGCCGGCCAGGTAGGTCGCCTCGGGGTAGCTCGGCAGGTTGCTGGCCTGGATGTCGGCCGACGTGAGCCCGGCCGCCACCATCTCCAGGAGCGCGTCCGGCAGGACGGCCAGCAGCCCGGCGACCCGGTCCACGACGTCCAGCGCGGGCTCGGCCCGGCCCCGGACGACCTGCTCGCGGATCCGGCGGACCACCGCGCGGGTGTCGGTCTCTCCGACCGGGGCGGCCAGGCGTACGCCGGCGAACCGGTTGCCCGCGTCCGCGTCCCCCTCGGAGCGGATGTTCACCGGGATGGCCATCGGCAGCGCGGCGACGGGGACGCCCTTCTCCTCGTGGTAGCGCCGCAGGGCGGCGCACAGCCCGGCCAGGTAGACGTCGTTGACCGACCCGCCGAGGGCCTTCCCGGCCGCCTTGACCCGCTGCAGGTCGACGGCGAGCGTCACGCACCGCCGGCTGGTCCCGCGCCGGCGCAGCAGGGGCGACGGCTCGACCGCGTCGTCGCCGAGGACGCGTGCCGCGGATCTGGCGTAGGCGTACGCCTCGGTCGCGGCCTCGACCGGGGCGCCGAGCACGCGTCCGGCTCGGCCAGCCAGGCCGGTCACGGCTCCGGCCAGGGTGCCCGCGGCGGCCATGGGCAGGCCACCGAGCCCGGTCCTGGCCAGCTCGACCGGGGTGAGGTCCAGCGGCGCCGGCAGCGGGGGGAGCGGGCCGCGGTCGGCGTCGCGGCGCAGGTCGTA
>JBIOUF010000051.1:0-15201 GCA_044866695.1 Nocardioidaceae bacterium
GCCCGTCTCGAAACCACCAGCACGTCGGGCTGGCCTTGCACGTCAGCCGAAGACCGACCGGCGCTGCATGAGCAGTGTGTAGAGGTTCTGCTGGATCGACTCGCGCACCTGGTCGGTGATGTTGAAGACCAGCATCGGGTCGTCGGCCGCCTGGGGGTCGTAGCTGTCGGTGCGGATCGGCTCGCCGAACTCGATGACCCACTTCGAGGGCAGCGGGACCAGTCCGAGCGGCCCGAGCAGCGGGAAGAACGGGGTGATGGGGAGGTAGGGGATGCCCAGCAGCCGGGCCAGGGCGGGAAGGTTGCCGATCATGGGGTAGATCTCCTCGGCCCCCACCACCGAGCAGGGCACGATCGGCACGCCGGTGGCCACCGCGGAGGCCACGAACCCGCCACGGCCGAACCGCTGCAGCTTGTAGCGCTCGGAGTACGGCTTGCCGATGCCCTTGAACCCCTCCGGCCAGACCCCGACCAGCTCGCCGCGCGACAGCATGCGCTGGGCGTCCTCGGTGCAGGCAAGCGTCGCGCCGCCCTTGCGGGCGGCCGCCCCGACGAAGGGCAGCCGGAAGACCAGGTCGGCACCGAGCGCGCGGAGGTGGCGGCCGGTGTGCTCGCGGACGACGTAGGTCGTGACCAGGCCGTCCAGGGGCAGCGTGCCCGAGTGGTTGGACACCACGAGCGCCCCGCCCTCGGCGGGGAGGTTCTCCGCGCCGCGTACGTCGACCCGGAACCACCGCTCCGCCAGCGGCCGGATCGAGGCGGTCAGGAAGCGGTCCGCGACCTCGACGTCGAGGCCGTACTCGTCGACGGCGTAGTCGCCGGTGACCCGGCGGCGCAGGAAGGCCAGCAGCTCGGCCAGGTCCCGCTCCCAGGTCTCGCCGAAGACCTCCTGCGCCCCGGCGCGGAGCGCGGCGAGGATCTCCGGCAGCGGGATGAACCGCGCTGCCGACGTCACCGGCGCGCGCCCGGGAGCGCTGCCGCTGCCACCGGCCGCGTCGGTCACCGGGCCGACCTCGATGATCCGGCTCGGTGCCGCGACGTCGGCCTCGTCGTGACCGTCGGCCGGCTCGACCCCCGGGTCACGTCCCGGGTCGGGTCCCGGGTCGGGCCCGCTGCCGGGCTGGACCGGGACGGGCGGCACCGCCTCGGCCACGGCAGGCTCGGCGGGCTGCTGCGGCCGGCCGGGCTCGTCCTGCGCGGCCCCGCCGGACTGGCTTGCACCGTCGGCCAGGTCTCGTGACGGGGCGGACGGCTTGGCCCGGCCCGTGCCACGGCCCGGGCGGCCCCGGGTGCCCAGCGGGATGATCTCGGCGTCAGCCATGGTCGGCCCCCCGTCCCGCGACGGCCGGTACGGCGCCGGGGGGCCGGTCGTCCGTGGCGCGGGGCCCGGTCGCCGGGGCCCGAACGCCGGCCACGAGCCGCTCCGCCGCGAACACCGGATGCCGGCCGGCCAGCGGCCCCTCGGGCAGCGACGCGGCGAAGTCGGCCAGGGTCTGCTCGGTGGTGTAGGCCGGCTCGAAGCCGAGGTCGGTGCGCATCCGGGTGGTGTCCAGGCCCCGGCCGAAGGTGACGAACCGGATCTGCTCGGGCGAGAAGTCGGGCAGGCCCAGCTTGGCCTGGCGGACCAGGGATCCCAGCGACCCGAGCGCGAACCCGGGCACCGGCACGACCGGCCGGCCGAGCCTGCGGATGGCCTGGGAGAGCAGCAGCAACCCGTCGCCGGCGACGTTGAACGTGCCGTGGGCTCCGGCGAGGGCGGCGTGGTGCAGGACCGCGACCAGGTCGTCGGCATGCAGCAGCATGAGGCGGGCGTCGAAGCCGGCCGGCTTGGGGATCGCCGGCAGCCGCAGGTAGGTGGCCAGCGGCGACCGGTGTCCCGGGGCGAGGGTGTTGGCGTGCCGGATGGTGGTGATGGTGACGTCGGGTCGTCGCCGGGAGAAGCCGCGGACGTAGCCCTCCACCTCCAGCACGTCCTTGGGGTAGCCGGCTCTGGGCGTGTGCCGCGCGGTCAGCTCCTCGGTGAACATGGCCGGGTCCCGGCTCGACGCGCCGTACACCTCCGAGGAGGACTTCACCACCAGCCGCTCCAGGCCGGGAGCCCGCTGGCACGCCGCGAGCAGCTGCATGGTGCCGATGACGTTGTGCTCCTTCATCGACATCCGCCCACCGACGTCGGCCGCAGACTCGACGACACCGGCGTGCACGACCGTGTCGACGTCCTCGCCGGCGATGACCTTGGCGATCACCGGGTTGCGGATGTCGGCCCGGACGAACCGGACGCTGCCGAGGTCACCACGGGGCGGCACCACGTCGACCCCGATGACCCGGCCCACCTGCGGGTCCTGGGTCATCCGGAGCGCGACCTGGCGGCCGACGTCCAAGGAGACCCCGGTGACCAGGACGATCCGACCCAACGCGTCCCTCTTCTCTCGGCGGCTTGGAGAGGGCTACTTGCCGAGCCTGCGCCGCTGGACGCGGGTCTTCTTGAGCAGCTTGCGGTGCTTCTTCTTCGCCATGCGCTTGCGACGCTTCTTGATGACAGAACCCAACAGAGCGACCTTCCGGAGTCGAGGGGGCCGCACGGTCGTCCCCCGCGGCGGCTCGGAAGGCCAGCGTATCGGCCCGCGGAAGGGCAGCGAACCTCAGGCGGATCCCTGGGTCCGGCTCGGTCCGGCTCGGTCAGCCGGTCTGGAAGAAGCTGCGGCGCAGGTACTCGTCCACGGCGTCCTCCGGGACCCGGAACGACCGCCCGACGCGGACCGCGGGCAGCTCGCCGGAGTGCACCAGCCGGTAGACGGTCATCTTCGACACGCGCATGACGCTCGCGACCTCAGCCACGGTCAGGAACTTGACGCCTGAGATGTCTCCGGAGCTCGACTCGGCCATGGCCACACCGCGCTTTCACCGCACACACGCCCCCCGGCTTCCCCACCGGGGGTCCTACGATGTGCTGTGGTGAGAATAGAGCCTCATGTGACACATGGGGAAGGCTCCCGAACCCCCGACTTCCCGTCCGACGCCGGCGAGCGCGCGGCGCGTCAGGTGACGGCTGCCGGCTCGACGTACCAGAGCTGACGGCTGGGCGCGGCCGGCTCCGCTCGGCTGGCATAGCCTCCGCGTCCGCTGGCCGCCGCCCGGAAGGCCATCGCCCGGGGCACCCAACCGCACCGCGGAACAGGTGACCACCGCCCGACTCGACCCCTGGCCGCACACTCGCGTCGCGCCGCTGCCCTCTGGGACGAGAACCGCCCGCGACGCCGCCATTCACGGCATCAGCCCGTTCAACGGGAAGACGGCTTCCCGGGTGGCATGGATCGCGCGGTCCAGCCAGGTGGCGGGGTCGTAGCCCTCGGTCCAGTCCCGGTACGCCGGCGTGCGTCCGTCGGTCATCCGCATCGGCGCGGTGCGGCCGAGACGGCGCAGCACGTGCTCACGCCAGGCGTCGGGCACCGCCGTGCCCGGCGGCAGGGGGTGGCCGCCGACGATGGCCAGCAGGTGGGTCCACGAGCGCGGCACGACGTCGACCAGCGCGTACCCCCCGCCACCCATGACCAGCCAGCGGCCGCCGGCGACCTCGTGGGCGAGGTCGTGCAGGGCCAGGTAGGACGCCCGGTGCCCGTCGACGGTGAGCATGAGGTGGGTGAGCGGGTCCTCGGCATGGGAGTCGCAGCCGTGCTGGGTGACCAGGACGTCGGGGGCGAACTCCCTGACCAGCGCGGGCACGACGGCGTGGAAGGCGCGCAGCCAGCCGGCGTCGCTGGTGCCCGGGGGGAGCGCCACGTTGACCGCCGACCCCTCGGCGTCGCGGCCGCCGACGTCGTGGGGGAACCCCGTGCCGGGGAACAGCATCTGGCCGGTCTCGTGCAGGCTGATGGTCAGCACGCGGGGGTCGTTCCAGAAGATGCCCTCGACGCCGTCGCCATGGTGGGCGTCCACGTCGACGTACGCCACCTTGCCGGCGCCGTGGGCGAGCAGCCAGCGGATCGCGACCGCGACGTCGTTGTAGACGCAGAACCCGGACGCGCGCTCGACCATCGCGTGGTGCAGGCCGCCGGTGATGCTGGCCGCGTGCAGGGCCTCGCCCTCCCAGACCCGTCGCGCCGCCTCGGTGGACGCGCCGACCACGTGGGCGGCCGCCTCGTGCATGCCCTTGAACGTGGGGTCGTCGTCGGTGCCGAGGCCGCGACGATGGTCCGCGCCGCCGTGCGGGTCCAGCCCGGCGCGCCGGACCGCGTCGATGAAGGCCCGCTCGTGCACGGTCGCGACCAGGTCGTCGCTGCCCATGGGGGCCGGGACGACGGCCAGGCCGCCCGCCCCGGTGACGCCGAGCTCCTCGGCCAGCCGCATGGTGAGCTCGACCCGGATCGGGTTCATGGGGTGGCTGGAGCCGAAGTCGTACTCGCACAGCGACCGGTCGAAGACCACGCAGGCCGGTCCAGTCATGCCAGCGACCCTACCGCCGGGTTTCGGACGGAGGGACGCACCGGTCCCTGCGAAGGGCACCCGCCGTACGCCGGTGTCGGCTCACGCCTGCTCGGCCAGCGCGCGGGACCGGTTGCGGGCCGCCTCCATGGCGGTGAGGAACGCCGCGCGGACCTTGTGGTCCTCCAGCTCGCGCACCGCCGCCGCCGTGGTGCCCCCCGGTGAGGTGACCCGCTCGCGCAGCACGGTGGGATGCTCCCCGGTCTCCCGGAGCAGCTTGGCGGAGCCCACGACGGTCTGCACGACCAGCTCCGTCGCCGTCGTGCGCGGCAGGCCCAGGTGGACCCCGGCCTCGATCATCGCCTCGACGACGAAGAACAGGTACGCCGGACCCGAGCCGCTGATCGCGGTGACCGCGTCCTGCTGGTTCTCCGGCACTCGCAGCACCTTCCCGGTCGACGCCAGCAGCTGCTCGGCCTCGACCAGGTGCTCCTCGTCGCAGTGCGAGCCGGGTGATATCGCGGCCATCCCCTCGTCGACGAGGGCAGGGGTGTTCGGCATCACCCGCACCACGGCGACGCCGTGCGGTAGCCGGGACTCGATGAACGAGGTGGTGATGCCGGCGGCCAGGGAGACCACGACCTGCCCGGGCCGGACGTGGGGGGACAGCTCGTGCAGCAGGTCGGACATGTCCTGCGGCTTGACCACCAGCGCGAGGGTGTCCGCGCGGCGCGCCGCCTCGGCGTTGTCGACCACCTCGACGGCGTACCGCTGCTCCAGCTCGGCGGCCCGCTCCGGACGCTTCTCCCCCACGAGCAGGGTCGACGGCTGCCGTCCGGCCCGGATCAGGCCGGACAGCAACGTCTCGCCCATCACGCCGGCGCCGACCACGGCGACCAGACCACCCATGCCAGCTCCTACTTCTTCGACATCAGCGAGCGCAGGAAGAACATCGCGTTCGACGGCCGCTCCGCCAGCCTGCGCATCAGGTAGCCGTACCACTCCTGGCCGTACGGGATGTACACGCGCATCGTCTGCCCCTCACCGGCCAGCCGGCGCTGTTCGTCGGGGCGGATCCCGTAGAGCATCTGGAACTCGTAGCTGTCCTTGGCCCGGCCGGTCTCCTCCGCGAGCCGGCCGGCCAGCGTGACGATCCGGGGGTCGTGAGAGGCCACCATCGGGTAGCCCTCGCCGGCCATCAGCGCGCCGAGGCACCGGGCGTAGGAGAGGTCGACGTCGGTGCGGGACTGGAAGGCCACCGACTCCGGCTCGTTGTAGGCGCCCTTGCACAGGCGGACCCGCGAGCCGGCGGTCGCGAGGTCCCGGCAGTCGGCCTCGGTACGGCGCAGGTAGGCCTGGAGCACCGCCCCCGTCTCCGGGAAGTCCTCGCGCAGCTCCTGGAGCACCCGGAGGGTGGAGTCCGTGGTGGTGTGGTCCTCCATGTCCAAGGTGACGGTCGTGCCGGCGTTGCGCGCGGCTCGGCAGATGGAGCGCGCGTTGTCCAGGGCGACCTGCTCCCCGTCGCCGGGCAGCGCCTGCCCCACCGCGGACAGCTTGACCGACACCTCGGCCCGCCGGCCCCAGCCCTCGTCGCCGATCGCGGCGAGCACCTCCAGGTAGGCCTGGACGGTGGCTCCGGCCTGCGTCGCGTCGAGGGTGTCCTCGCCCAGGAAGTCCAGCGTGACCTGGCGGCCGGACCCGAGCAGGGTCCGGGTGGCGTCGACCGCGCTCGCGGTGGTCTCGCCCGGCACGTACCTCGCGACGATCCCGCTGGACACCGGAAGCGACGTCGCGAGCTGTTTGACCCGCTCGCTTCGCGACAGCACCAGCAGCGGCTCCCTGAGCACCCAGCACCTCCCGAGCTTCGACCCGTCCCGCCGGCCCGGCGGCCGTGCGGCGCAGCGCACGCGGGGTCAGGCTACGCCCGACGCCACCACAGGTTGACGGCGTAGTCCACCACCAGGCCCTCGTGCTCGGCCAGCGCCGCCGCGGCGGTGGCCGGGTCGAGCTCGATGCGCAGCACGGCCTCGAGGTCGGCGCGGGACCCGAACCGCCATCCCACGTCGAGGCGGGTGCGCGACCAGCCGCGCAAGGTCCAGAACCGCTCCACTGCCCGGGCGTCGACCCGGGGGAACCCGCGGGCGAACCACCGGCCGAACGTCGACCGGGTCGGGTCGTTGTCCACGACGAACGCGGTGCCGCCCCGGCGCAGCACCCGGGACAGCTCGGCGACGCCCGGCTCGCAGCCGGGGCCGAAGAAGTAGGCCCACCGCGCGTGCGCCACGTCGACAGACGCGTCGGGCAGCGGCAGCCGTTGCGCGGTGCCCTGCCGGACCCGTACCGAGGGCAGCCCCGACGTACGCCGGCGCGCGGTCTCCGCGAGTCCCGGATGGGGCTCCACGCCGGTCACCGACCGGGCCGTCGCGGCGAACCGGGGCAGGTGGAAGCCGGCGCCGCAGCCGATGTCGACCACGTCGCGCCCGGCCCAGTCCGCGACCTCTCGCATGGCGGCCTCGATCCGCCCGTCGGGGTCGACGGCGCGGTTCTCCAGCTCATAGGTCGCCGGCGACCGCCAGATGTTCGGCGACGGGATCGTCCCCCGTGGCGCGGCGCCGCGGCTCAGATCCGCACCGTCCCGTGCCGGGTCGTGAACAGCGCGGCGGCCAGGCCGGGCACCCCCTCGGGCGCCACCCACTCCACCTTCACGTCCTCCAGCGGGCCCTCCACCGGCCGGCCCAGCCACGCGCTCACCTGGTTCGGGTCACCGGCGATCTCCAGGGCGTCCAGGTGCAGGTTGCCGCTCGCGCCCCGCGAGGGGTGCTCGTCGTAGTCCTCCCACTGCACGAAGAACGGCAGCTGCGGGTCCGCCTGCAGCCCCATGACGCCGATCTGCAGCCACCGCAGCTCGTGTCCGTCCGGGCGCCACCGGTTGCCCGGCACGGCCGGCCGGCCGAGCCGCCGTTCGACCTCCGAGATGTCCTTGACCGCCACCACCCAGCCGAGCCAGCCCCCGCCGAGCTCGGACCGGGCCCGGACCGCCTGTCCGAACGGGACCTTGTCCGACGCCGGGTGGTCGAGCGCGGCGACCACCTCCAGGTACGTGCCGGCGGACAGCGGGAGCACCATGTTGCGGGTGCCGAAGCGCGGGTGGACGCCCCCGTCGAGGAACGGCTCCCCCAGCTGCTCGCCGATCCGGTGCGCGGTGCTGACCAGGCCGTCGGGACCGGCGGCGTACGAGAGGTGGTCCAGGCGCATGCTCGCCATTGTCACCGGTGGTCCGGGCCCGCCGACGCCGGGGGCCCTGGGGCGGCGGCCCACGAAGCCCGCCCTGTCGCCGCTTCGCCGGACCCGCCCTTGTGCCGATCAGCTTGTGGGTGAAGGGTTGGGCCGAGCACGAGCACGAGCACGAGCCCTGAGGAGGCACCCGCGTGGCAGGCAGATCCACGGGCCACCAAGCCGGCCAGGCGGCAGGGCGGGCAGCCGCCGTCGACCGGCCCGAGGCGATCCGCAACGTGGCCGTCGTCGGCCCGGCGGGCTCGGGCAAGACCACACTGGTCGAGACCCTCCTGGTCTCGGCCGGTGTGCTGTCCAGGGCCGGCTCGACCGTCGACGGCACCACGGTGTGCGACTTCGAGGAGGCCGAGCAGCGGCAGCAGCGGTCCGTGGGGCTCGCCCTCGCGCCGCTCGTGCACGAGGGGGTCAAGGTCAACCTGGTGGACACCCCGGGGTACGCCGACTTCGTCGGTGAGCTGCGGGCCGGACTCCGCGCGGTCGACTGCGCGATGTTCGTGGTCGCCTCCAACGAGGGCGTCGACGCGCCGACCCGGATGCTGTGGCGGGAGTGCGCCGAGGTCGGCATGCCCCGCGCCGTCGTGGTCACCAAGCTGGACCACGCCCGGGCCGACTACGACGGCGTGGTGCAGCAGGCTCGCGCGGCGTTCGGCGACCGCGTCGTACCGGTCTACCTCCGCGAGGGCGACCGGCTGGTCGGCCTGCTCAGCGACGACCACGAGCACGACGAGCAGCGTGGCACCCTGATCGAGGCGGTCATCGAGGAGTCCGAGGACGAGTCGCTCATGGAGCGCTACGTCGGTGGCGAGGACGTCGACCGCGACCTGCTGGTGCGGGACCTCGAGCGAGCCGTGGCGCGGGGCACCTTCTACCCGGTCATCCCGGTGGACTCCACCACCGGCGTCGGCGCGGAGGAGCTGCTGGACCTCGTGGTGTCGGGGTTCCCCTCGCCGCCGGAGCACCCGCTGCCACCGGTGTTCACGCCCGCCGGCAAGGAGGCGCCGCCGATCACCTGCGACCCCGCCGGACGCCTGGTCGCCGAGGTCGTCAAGACCACCTCCGACCCCTACGTCGGCCGGGTCTCGCTGGTCCGGGTCTTCTCCGGCACCATCCGGCCCGACGCGACGGTGCACGTGTCGGGACACTTCTCGGCGTTCTTCGGCGAGGCGAGCGGCCACGAGGACCACGACGAGGACGAGCGGATCGGCGTGCTGTCCACGCCGCTGGGGAAGGTCCAGCGCCCGGTCGACATCGTGGTGGCCGGCGACATCTGCGCGATCGGCAAGCTCTCCCGCGCCGAGACCGGCGACACCTTGTCGGACAAGGACGAGCCGCTGGTCCTGCGGCCCTGGGCCATGCCGGAGCCGCTGCTGCCGCTGGCCGTCGAGGCCCGCGCCAAGGCCGACGAGGACAAGCTGTCCCAGGGACTGCAGCGGCTGGTCGCCGAGGACCCGACGCTGCGCGTGGAGCACAACGCCGAGACCCACCAGATCGTGCTGTGGTGCATGGGCGAGGCGCACGCGGACGTGCTGGTCGACCGGCTGGCGAACCGCTACGGCGCCACCGTCGACCAGGTCGAGCTGCGGGTGCCGCTGCGCGAGACGTTCGCCTCCACCGGCCACGGGCACGGCCGGCACGTCAAGCAGTCCGGCGGGCACGGGCAGTACGCCGTCTGCGACGTCACCGTCGAGCCGCTCCCCGAGGGCGGTGGCTTCGAGTTCGTCGACAAGGTCGTGGGCGGCGCGGTGCCGCGGCAGTTCATCCCGTCGGTGGAGAAGGGCGTCCGCGCCCAGATGGAGAAGGGCGTCACCGCCGGCTACCCGGTCGTCGACATCCGGGTCACCCTCACCGACGGCAAGGCGCACAGCGTCGACTCCTCCGACATGGCCTTCCAGACCGCCGGCGCCCTCGCCCTGCGCGAGGCGGCCGCCTCGGCCCGCACCGTGCTGCTCGAGCCCGTGGACGAGCTTCGGGTGTCGGTGCCCGACGACCTGGTCGGAACCGTCATGGGCGACCTCTCCGGCCGCCGCGGCCGGGTCCTGGGCTCCGAGGCTCTCGGCGACGAGCGCACCCTGGTCCGCGCAGAGGTCCCGGAGATCGAGATCACCCGCTACGCGATCGACCTGCGTGCCTTCTCCCACGGCGCGGCGTCCTTCAGCCGCACCTTCGTCCGCTACGAGCCCATGCCCGACAACATCGCCGCGAAGATCGCCCCCCAGGAGCGTTGAGCCGTCAATCTTGGTGGGTCGAGGCGTTGATCTTGGTGGGCGGGCGAGCGACGAACCCCCGGTGGTTGAGGAGGGCGAGCCCGCGAGCCCGTCTCAAAACCACCGGCACCTCCGCCGGAACCGTGCCACGCGAGCGGCCCGTGGTCGAGGCCGAGCCGCCAGCCGCGACAGTGTGACCGCGAGCGCATGAGCTGGTCCCTCGAGCTAGGGACGCGACCGGGATCGCCCGTTGGACCCGCAAGAGTTGACGGCTCGACCCACCAGGATTGCCGGCTCGACCCGCAAGAGTTGACGGCTCGGCGGGGTGGGGGGGGTCAGCGGTGGGGGGGTGGGTCGGCGGGGTGGGGGGCCAGGGTCGGGTGACTGCGCAGGTGCGCCTCGCAGTGGATGACCAGGGCGTCGTAGCCGGCGGGTCCCATGAGCTCGACGAGCTCGGCCTTGCAGGAGGAGTAGACCGGTTCGGAGCCGATGTGGGCCTCGGTGTTGCCCGAGCAGTACCAGTCCAGGTCGTGGCCGCCCGGACCCCAGCCGCGGCGGTCGTACTCCCCGATCGACACCTCGGTGTACGTCGTGCCGTCGGGCCGGTCGACCTCCCGGTAGGTGCGCCGGACCGGTAGCTGCCAGCACACGTCGGGCTTGGTCTCCACGATGCTCCTGCCGGTGCGCAGCGCCATGGCGTGCAGGGCGCAGCCCGCGCCGCCTGCGAAGCCGGGCCGGTTGAGGAAGATGCACGCCCCGTCGTACACCCGGGTCTTGCGCTCGCCGTCGTCATCGGCCTCCGCCCAGCCACCACGGCGCCCCTCGGCGCGCAGCTGCCAGTCCTCGGCTCGCAGCCTCGCGACGTGGCGGCCGACCCGGGTCTCGTCCGCCTGGTCGGCGAAGTGCGCGCCCAGCGTGCAGCAGCCGTCGTCGGGCCGGTCGGCGTAGATGCCCCGGCATCCCCGACCGAAGATGCAGGTCCAGCGCGAGGTCAGCCAGGTCAGGTCGCAGCGGAAGACCTGGGCCTCCTCGGCGGGGTCGGCAAACTCCACCCAGACCCGGGGGAACACCAGGTCGACCTCCGCCATGCCGGTCACCCTACGTCGAGGGCCGGGGCGTTCCGGCCGCGTCCGCCGGGCCGCACCCCTACGCTGGCGGTATGTCCGGTGCCCCGGCCGCCAAGGTCTGCCCTGGCGAGCGTCGTCCAGCGCGTGCGCTGGCCGGGCGCCGGACCGAAGCCGGGCCGGGGTCCGTCGACCCACGGCAACTAGGGCGTGTCCCGCAAAGCTGCCCGTTGCGCGCGCCCTCTGGTGCGTGCGATGGCAAGGCGCCGGAGCGATGTCGTGCTTGGCGGCACCTCGAGCGACGGCAACGCTGCCAGCGTGCGTGCCAGGCGACGTGCAGTAGGGCGCGGTTTGCGGGACACGCCCAGGAGCCTGGTGCGTGATGGGCGGCGGAGAGCACGCGGGGATCGGTGGACGGGGTAGCCGCCCGCCGCCGGAGACCGCCGGGCCGGCCGCCGAGCCCCGGGTCTGCCTGTCCACGGCGTCGGTCTACCCCGAGTCCACCGATGCGGCCTTCGGGATCGCCCGCCGGCTCGGGTACGACGGGATCGAGGTCATGGTCGGCCCGGACGCGACCAGCCAGAGCGTCACTGCGGTGGCGCGGCTCAGCCGGGCCCTGGACATGCCGGTCTGCGCGGTGCACGCGCCCTGCCTGCTGATCACCCAGCGCGTGTGGGGCACCGAGCCGTGGGGCAAGCTCGAGGCCAGCGCCGACATGGCCGCAGAGGTGGGCGCGGACGTGGTCGTCGTACACCCGCCGTTCCGCTGGCAGCGCGACTACGCGCGGCACTTCGTCGAAGGCGTGGCGGAGCTCGAGGACCGCACCGGGATCGTGTTCGCCGTGGAGAACATGTTCCCCTGGCGGGCGTCCCGCCGCGAGGTCGAGGTGTACCTGCCGCACTGGGACCCCTCCAAGCTGGACTACCGGCACGCCACCTTGGACGTCTCGCACGCGGCGACCGCACGCGCTGACGCGCTCGACCTGGCGCGCCGGCTCGGGTCTCGGCTGCGACACGTCCACCTGACCGACGGCTCGGGCAGCGCGAAGGACGAGCACCTGGTGCCGGGCCGCGGCACCCAGCCGGTCGCCGCGCTGCTGGAGCACCTGGGCGGAAGCGGGTTCGACGGCCACGTCGTGGTCGAGGTGAACACCCGCCGCGCCGGCAGCACCGACGCGCGCGAGATAGACCTCGTGGAGGCGCTGGCGTTCGCCAGGCTGAACCTCGCCGTCCCGGCGCAGGAGCCCTCGTGACCACCCTCGCCCGCGGCCGCGGCCGCCGCCCGGGTACGCCGGACACCAGGGGGCAGATCCTCGCGGCCGCACGGTCGTCGTTCGCCGCACAGGGCTACCGAGCGACGACGATCCGCGAGGTTGCCTCCGCCGCCGGTGTGGACCCGTCGCTGGTGCACCATTACTTCGGCTCCAAGGACGACCTGTTCCTCGCCGCCCTCGAGGTGCCGGTCGACCCGCGCAAGGTGTTCGCCGGCGTATTCGCCGAAGGGCTGGACGGTGCGGGTGAGCGACTGGTCAGGGCCGTCCTGGCGGTCTGGTCTGACCCCGAACGACGCCAGCCGATCGAGGCCCTGGTGCGCAGCGCGATCACCCCGCACCAGGGAACCTCGCTTCTCGAGGACGGGTTCTTGAGGATCATGGTCGGGCCGCTGCGCGAGCTGCTGCCGGCGGGAGAGGCGGAGCGGAGGGGGGCGATGCTGGCCACTCAGATGCTGGGACTGTTCCTGGGCAGGTACGTCGTGCGCCTGGGCCCCCTCGCGGACGCCTCCGACGACGAGGTGGTCGCCTGGGTCGGCCCGGTCGTGCAGCGGTACCTGACCGGGCCCTGGCCACGGCAGCCATGATGCTGGCGCCCGTCACGCTGCGCGGCGACATCGTGGCCTGCGAGCCGATGCGGCCCTCGCATGCGGAGGCCCTGGCGGCCGCCGCGGGCGAGGACCGTTCGACGTACGCCTTCACCTGGGTGCCGGACGGCGTCGACGAGGCCGTCGCGTACGTGTTCGCCGCCCTGCGCGAGCACGCTCAGGGCGACACGATGCCGTTCGTGGTACGCCGCCTGGAGGACGATCGCATTGTCGGGTCGACAAGATACATGGACTGTCAGGTGTTCCGATGGCCGCCGGGACGCGGCCCGGCCGTCCGCGCGGACGCGTGGCCGTCCGTCGCCGAGGTGGGCAGCACGTGGTACGCCGCCTCGGCGCAACGCACCGCGGTCAACAGCGAGTGCAAGCTGCTGCTGCTCGGCTACGCCTTCGAGGTCTGGGGGGTGCACCGGGTGAGCCTGAAGACCGACGCGCGCAACGTCGCGTCGCGGCAGGCGATCGAGCGCCTCGGTGCAGCCTTCGAAGGGGTGCGGCGCCGCCACCTGCCCGCCATGGACGGCACCGTGCGCGACACGGCGTACTACTCACTGCTGCGCGAGGAGTGGCCGGACACCCGCCGGCGGCTGCTCGAACGCATCCCCGACCGTTGACGCGGAGCAGCCGCTCGGTGCACAATTCAACATATGGTGAATTCAACGGTCGCGAGCGTCGAGGTCCGCGACCTCGTCGTCGTCCGAGGTGCCACCCGCGCGGTGGACGGGGTGTCGTTCACGGTTCCGGCCGGCCAGGTCACCGGCCTGCTCGGGCCCAGCGGCTGCGGCAAGAGCAGCCTGATGCGCTCGGTCGTGGGCGTGCAGCGGCTGACCGGCGGGACCGTGACCGTGCTCGGCGAGCCGGCCGGGTCCACGCCGCTACGCCACCGGGTCGGGTACGTGACCCAGGACCCCAGCGTCTACGCCGACCTGACCGTGGCGGAGAACCTGCGCTTCTTCGCCACCGTGCTCGGGCTGTCCCGCGACGACGCGAGGTCCACGCTCGCGGCGGTCGGGCTGGACGCACACACCGACCGGCGGGTGAGCACCCTCTCGGGAGGGCAGCGCAGCCGGGTCAGCCTGGCGGTGGCCTTGCTGGGCACCCCGTCGGTCCTGGTGCTGGACGAGCCCACGGTCGGCCTGGACCCGGTGCTCCGGCGGGACCTGTGGGCACTGTTCCACCGGATCGCCGACGCCGGCGCCGCCGTGTTCGTCTCCAGCCACGTCATGGACGAGGCGGAGCGCTGCGACCGGCTTCTGCTGATGCGCGAGGGCCGGCTGCTGGCCGACGACTCGCCCGCCGGGCTGCTGGACCGCACCCACACCGCCGACGTGGAGTCGGCGTTCCTCGCCCTCGTGGAGGGCACGATCCCGGAGGAGGCATCCTCATGAGCCCCCGCATCACGCTCGCGATCGCGGCCCGGGTGCTGTCCCAGCTGCGCCACGACCCGCGCACCATCGCCCTGCTGCTGGTGATGCCCTCCGCCGTCCTCGCCTTGCTGTGGTGGATGTTCAAGGACCAGTCGGGCATGTTCGACTTCCTCGGCCCGGCGCTGCTGGCGCTGATCCCGTTCATCGTCATGTTCCTGGTGACCTCGGTCACCACCCTGCGAGAACGCTCGTCGGGCACCCTCGAGCGCCTGCTCGCGATGCCCATGGCAAAGCTCGACCTGCTGCTCGGCTACGCGCTCGCGTTCGGCCTGATGGCGGCCTTGCAGAGCGGCATCGCGGTGGCGCTGTGCGTCGGGCTCCTCGACATGGCCGTCGCGGGCCCGGTCTGGGCGCTGGTCATGGTGTCGGTGGCGGTGGCGGTGCTCGGCGCCGCGCTCGGCCTGTTCGTCTCGGCGTTCGCGCAGACCGAGTTCCAGGCGGTGCAGTTCATGCCGGCCGTGGTGATCCCGCAGATCCTGCTGTGCGGCCTCTTCCTCGCGCGCGACCAGCTGCCCACCGTCCTCTCCGCCATCTCCGACCTGCTGCCGCTCTCCTACGCCGTCGACGCGGTGACGGCGGTGACCACCAGCAGTGCGACCGGGTTCGCCGGCGTGGACCCTGCGGCCTGGGGCGACCTCGCGGTCGTCGTCGGGTTCATCCTGGCCGCGCTCGGCCTCGGCGCGGCGACGCTGCGGCGGCGTACGCCGTGAGGGCTTAGCCTGGATCCACCGATGGCCGCCGTAGCGAGCGTCACCAGGCGGGTGTGATGGCAAGGCGCCGGCGCGACGTCAGACCGGGGCCGTCTGTCAAGCGTCGGCAACGCCGCCAGCGCGCCCGAATGGTGGCGCGCAGTAGGCGGAGAGCGGTGGATCCAGGCTTAGCTCGAGCCTCGCACCACCAGCGTGGGCGCCAGTACGAC
>JBIOUF010000052.1:0-2335 GCA_044866695.1 Nocardioidaceae bacterium
GCTGGGACTGCGCCACGGTGTCGCTGGTTGGCTTCGTGACGCTCGCAAGCTCGCTCCTCAGCCCGAGTCGAGACGCCTCGGCTGCCGCTCCGGCTCCTGAACAGCGGGGCGATGGTGCGGGTCAACCGGCGCGGGGCAGCCGCTCGACCACGTAGTCGATGCAGGAGGTCAGCGCCTCGACGTCGGCCGGGTCGATCGCAGGGAACATCGCGATGCGCAGCTGGTTGCGGCCGAGCTTGCGGTACGGCTCGGTGTCGACGATGCCGTTGGCGCGCAGGGTCGCGGCGATCGCCGAGGCGTCGACGTGGTCGGCGAAGTCGATGGTGCCGACCACCAGCGACCGGTCGGCCGGGTCGGCGACGTACGGCGTGGCGTGCTCGCTCTTCTCCGCCCAGGTGTAGAGCCGTGAGGAGCTGTCGGAGGTCCGGCCGAGGGCGAACTCCAGGCCGCCGTTCCCGTTCAGCCAGTCCAGCTGCTCGGCGAACAAGAACAGCGTCGCCACCGCCGGGGTGTTGTAGGTCTGGTTCAGCCGCGAGTTGTCGATGGCCGTCTTGAGGTCCAGGAACGCGGGGATGTGCCGGTCGCTCGCCGCGATCTCCTCGGCCCGCTCGAGTGCGGCGGGGGAGAGCGCCGCGACCCAGAGGCCGCCGTCGGAGGCGAAGGACTTCTGCGGCGCGAAGTAGTACGCGTCGGCCTCCGAGACGTCCACCGGGAGGCCGCCCGCGCCGGACGTGGCGTCGACCAGCACGAGCGCGCCGTCGTCCGCGCCGAGCACCCGCCGCACGGGCGCCATGACGCCGGTGCTGGTCTCGTTGTGCGCCCAGGCGTAGGCGTCGACGCCCGCCTCCGCGAGGGGCGACGGCCGGGTCCCCGGCTCGCTGGTGATGACGACGGGCTCGGCCAGCCATGGTGCCTGCTGGGCGGCGGTGGCGAACTTCGCGGAGAACTCCCCGAAGGACAGGTGCTGGCTGCGCTCCCGGACCAGACCGTGCGTGGCGACGTCCCAGAACGCCGTGGTGCCCCCGTTGCCGAGCACGACCTCGTACCCCTCCGGGAGGCCGAGCAGCGCGGCGACCCCGTCGCGGACCCGCCCGACCAGGTTGCGTACCGGGGCCTGGCGGTGCGAGGTCCCGAGCAGCGTCGTACCGGACTCGGCCAGGGCGGCGAGCGCCGCCGGGCGCACCTTCGACGGTCCCGAGCCGAACCGCCCGTCGGCCGGCTTGAGCTGGTCGGGGATGGTGATGACGTCGGTCACGACGGAGTTCCTCGGGGGAAGGGGCCGGGGCGGCCTCCTATTCTGGCACCGGTGGCAGGGGCGACCGGATGGAGGGACGCGGCGTGGACACCGTCTCGATGCGGCGCGTCGGGCTGCTGCATCCCGATGTCGTGCGCCTGACCGAGGCGGTGCAGGCCGAGTACGTCGTGCGGTACGGCGGTCCGGACCGCACCTCGATGGACGCGTCGTCGTTCGAGCCGCCCGACGGCGCCTTCCTCGTCGGCTACGAGCTCGGCCGTCCGGTCGCGATGGGTGGCTGGCGGCGCCGGCCCGACGTGGCGGCGCTCGGCCGCGGGCGGTCGGCGGAGGTCAAGCGGATGTACGTCGCCGGCCACGTCCGGCGCCGCGGGCTCGGCCGGGTGCTGCTCGCGCAGCTCGAGGCGTCCGCCCGTGCCGCGGGGTCCGACCTGATGGTGCTGGAGACCGGGCTCGCGCAGCCGGAGGCCATCGCACTCTACGAGTCGGCCGGCTACGTGCCGGTGGGCAGCTTCGGCTACTACCGCGACAGCGACCAGAACCGCTGCTTCGGCAAGCCGCTGTAGTCCTGGTGCACAGAGTGGACAGCCACCTAGGCTCGGTTGTGGCCGATGCCTGCATGGTTCGTCGGCGTGTCGTTGCAGTTGTCGGCCCCAATCGGGACTTCGTGCGGTTATCGGCCACAACCCGGCCGACCCGCGCTGCCTGCCCGGATCAGGACCAGTCGGCCGACCAGCCCTCCACCTCGTCGGGGCGGCGGGCGGGCGGGCCGGTGTAGAGCGCCGAGGGGCGGATCAGCCGGCCGGTGCGCTTCTGCTCCAGGATGTGGGCGGACCAGCCGGCGGTGCGGGCGCAGGTGAACATCGAGGTGAACATGTGCGGCGGGACCTCGGCGAAGTCCAGCAGGATCGCGGCCCAGAACTCGACGTTGGTCTCCAGCACCCGGTCGGGCCGGCGGGCTCGCAGCTCCTCCAGCGCCGCCTTCTCCAGCGCCTCGGCCACCTCGAACCGCGGCGCGCCGACCGAGCGGGCGGTCCGCCGCAGGACCCTGGCCCGCGGGTCCTCGGCGCGGTAGACGCGGTG
>JBIOUF010000053.1:0-7007 GCA_044866695.1 Nocardioidaceae bacterium
CCCTCCTGAGGCACCGGCCAAAGGGCCGGTGGTTGAGGAGGGCGCCCTTCGAGCCGGGCTTCTTCGTCGCCCTCCTCGGGAACCGCGGAGCGAGCCCACCCCCGGTGGTTGAGGAGGGCGAGCTTGCGAGCCCGTCTCGAAACCACCGGCACGAGGGCTGGGACTCTGCCAGACGCCGTTGGTTTCGAGACGCTCGCCTAGCGGCTCGCTCCTCAACCACCGTGGGGGGTCGCTCCTCAACCACCGTGGGGGGTCGCTCCTCAACCACCATGGGGGGCTCGCGCTCCTCGGCCGGCGCCGGTCGGAGCACGTCGCGGACCACCATGACCACCAGGTAGAGCTGCGCGAGCACCCGCACCACGATGGCCAGGCTGTACACCGCGTCGGGGCGGACGTCGACGGCGGGGGCGGTGTAACCGCCCAGGTGCAGCCAGATCGCGGCGAAGTAGAACGCCTCGCCGGCCTGCCAGAGGAGCAGGTCGCGCCAGCGCGGCCGGGCCAGCGAAGCGAGGGGGAGCAGCCACAGCACGTACTGCGGGGAGTACACCTTGTTGACCAGCAGGAAGCCCGCGGTGACCAGGAACGCCAGCTGGGCGACCCTGGGGGTGCGGGGCGCGGCCAGGCCCAGCCAGAGCACCGCGAGGCACACCACCGCGAACCCCGCCCACGACACCTGGTTGATCGTGGCCGCCTCGACGGTCACGCCGTGCTCCTGGGCCAGCAGCCACAGCGACCCCCAGTCGGCGCCCCGGCGGGCGTTGAACCGCCAGAACTCCGACCACCCGGCGAGGTCGCCGACCACCGCCGGCAGGTTCACCAGCAGCCACGCCAGGACTGCCGCGCCGGCGGCCTTCGCCGCGTCCGGGACCCGCCGCTCCCGCAGGGCGACCACCAGGAACGCGCCGAGCAGGAACAGCGGGTAGAGCTTGGTGGCGACGCCGAGCCCGACCAGCACTCCGGCGAGGAGCGGCCTGCCCCGCGCCCACGCCCACAGCGCGCCGGCGGAGCAGGCGACCGCGAGCAGGTCCCAGTTGACCAGTCCGGCCAGCACCAACACCGGCGCGGCTGCGAACCCCATCGCGTCCCAGGGGCGGCGCGGGTCGACGCCGGCCAGCAGCCACGCCGACAGCAGCACGAACGGCGCCAGCAGCACGCCGGTGACCAGGAAGAAGTCCAGGCGCTCCTGCGCCACCCCGGGGGCCGCGTACACCTGGTCCGCCGGGGCCGCCCGGCGCTCGGCCAGGTCAGGCCAGCCGTGCAGCGCCTGGGTGGCCGCCGAGGCGGCGTACACGAAGTAGCCGGTCAGCACCGGGTACTCCAGGTCTGGGTAGCGCCCGTCCGTGTCGGTGTAAGGCAGCACCCGCTCGGCGAACCCGCGCGAGACGTACAGGAACGGGACGTCGGAGTAGCAGCCCCGGCTGTAGCGCGCCGGCCCCGACCACCCGTCGGCGACGCACGGCGCCTTCTGCACGAAGGCGAGCACCCAGGCGACGCAGGCCACGGCCAGCACGACGCGAACCGGGGTCCACCACGGGTGCGGGGCTGCCCACCTGCCGACCGGGCCGCCGACCGCCTCGCTGGCGACGCGGACCAGCGGGTCCTCCGTCGTCGGCGCCACCACCGGGCCGGGCCGGTCAGGCGGCACGGGGGTCCCGCCGGGCGCGGACCGGGGGCACCGCGCGGCCCTGGGCTAGGGGCAGCCCGGCAGCGGCTCCGGGCTCGAGGTCGCCACCACCGCCGCCGACCCCACCGTTCCCACCACCGTTGCCGCCCCCACCGTTCCCGCCGTCCCCCGGAGTCGGGGTCGGGGTCGGCGTCGGGGTGGGCGTCGGCGTCGGGGTCGGCGTCGGGCTCGGCTCCTCGGTGGGCGTGGGGGTCGGTGAGGGAGCGGGCGGCCGGGAGGGCTGCGTCGGCGAGGGCTGGGGTGCCTGGGTCTGCGGTGAGGGCGTGTACGTCGGCACCGGCTCATGCCCCTCGGCGGTCTGCTCCAGGTTCGCCGGCTCCGGGAAGTCCTCGACCGGCAGCCCGTCCATGACCCGGCCCATCACGGCCGCCCACGTGCGCGCGGGGTACTCGCCGCCGTAGAACGTCGGCATGAACCCGTCCAGGGGCTCCTGGCCGTTGCCGCGCACGTACATGACCGCGGTGGACAGCTGCGGGGTGTAGCCGACGAACCACGACGAGCGGACGTGCCCCTCGTCGTCGGTCGCGGTGCCGGTCTTGCCGGCGACCGGCCGGTCGATGGTGTTCGCGTTGGTGCCGGTGCCGACGGCGGTGACCTGCTGGAGCGCGTAGGAGGTGTCGGCCGCCACGTCGGCGGAGATCGCCCGGGTGGCGTCGGTCCGGTGCCGGTCCAGGACGCTCCCGTCGCTGTCGGCGACGGACTCCACGACGTACCAGTCCTTCACCTGGCCCTCGTCGGCGATGGTGCCGTAGCCGTTGGCCATGTCGACCGGGGAGATGATCGCGGACCCGAGCGCGATGCCGGTGACCGGCTCCAGGTCGCGCGCGTTGCGGGGGACGCCCATCGCCACGGCGGTGTCCAGGATCTTCTCGGGACCGTCGGTCATCGAGTCGGTCAGGTCGACGTAGGCGGTGTTGACCGACTTCTCGGTGGCCACCAGCAGGCTGATCGCGCTGCCGTAGCTGAGCCCCCCGCCCTCGCCCTGGTTGCTGAACTCGGTGCCGCCCACGTCCAGCGGCGAGTTCCCGTTGAAGGTGCTGGTCAGGGCGTAGCCCTCGGTGAGCCCGGTGGCCAGCGCGTAGGGCTTCATCGTCGAGCCGACGGCGCCGCCGGAGATCGCCCAGTTGACCTGGCTGTCCAGGTAGTCCTGGCCGGCGTACATGCCGCGCAGCGCGCCGCTGGCGGGCTGCACCGACGCCACCGCGACGTGCAGGCCGCGCTCCCCTCTGGGCAGGCCGTCCGGCGCCTGCTCTGCCACGGCCACGCGCGCCGCGGCCATCGCCCTGCGGGTGAACGTCGTGGTGACCCGCAGGCCGCCGCCGTAGATCTCTGCCTCGAGGTAGCCGTCGTCGAGCAGCGTGTCGCGGACCAGCCTGAGCATGTGGCCGCGCTGACCGCCGAGCTGGTTCTGGGTCCGCAGCTTCGGGAACCGCGGGAGAGTCGTCGCGGCCGGCGTCCCGGCGATGCCGTCGGGCAGGGTGCCCATCTGGTCCATGCCGTCGAGCACGTAGGCGTACCGCTCCTCGAGCGCCTCCCGCGCCGCGGCGCCGTTCGCGGGGTCCAGCGCGTTGGGCGAGTTCAGCACCGCGGCCAGCACCGCGCCCTCCCGCACGGTCAGGTCGGCGGCCGGCTTGCCGAAGTAGGCCTGGGCCGCGGCCTCGACACCGTAGGCCCCGCGGCCGAAGTAGATGGTGTTCAGGTAGCCCTCGAGCACCTCCTGCTTCGACATCTGCCGCTGGATCTTCAGCGACAGCACCGCCTCCTTCAGCTTGCGGGTGTAGCTCTGGTCCTGGGTGAGGTAGAGCACCTTGACGTACTGCTGGGTGATCGTCGAGGCGCCCTGCGTGGGCTCGCCGCGGACGTTGCTGAACGCCGCGCGCAGGATGCCCTTGGGGTCGATCCCGCGGTTGGTCCAGAACGTCCGGTCCTCGGCGGCCACGACGGCGTCCTGCACGTGCTGGGGCACGTCGTCGAGGGTGACCATGGTCCGGTCCTGCGTGGCGAACTTGCCGATCTCGGTCTTCCCGTCGGCGTAGTAGACGAACGTGGTCTGGTCGGAGAACCCCTCGTTGGGGTCGGGTACGTCGATGGTCGCGTAGGCGTAGGCGAACAGGCCGACCAGGAGGAGGACCAGACCGCCGAGGGTCAGGGCGATGCCGAGCAGCCAGCGACGGCGGCGGGAGCGGGGCCGGCGCGCCGGCGCGTCGTCGCCGGCCGGTCCGGCCTTCGGGGGCGCTGGGGTCACGATGGGTCCTCGGGACGGGTGCGGCGGGGATCGCAGACGAGCGTACGGGGAGGCGGAGGGCGCTCCGTGCGCCCGCGACGGCGCCGGCCGTGCGGGACGGTCACGTCGCGGCGTGGCACCGCACTGCTGAGCACGGCTTTCGATATATCATTCCGATAGGTATGATCGATAGCGACCCTGCGGGACCGGCTCGGTCCCGGACGGCGGAGAGGCGGTGGGTCGTCGGTGGCCCGACGCGGGGAGACCCTGGAGCTGGCGGTGCTCGGCCTGCTGCACGAGCGGCCGATGCACGGCTATGAGCTGCGCAAGCAGCTGGGCGGCGTCCTGGGCTGGGGGCGGCTGCTCTCCTACGGCTCGCTCTACCCCGCCCTGAAGAAGATGCTCAAGGCGGGCTGGATCAGCGAGCACGTCGCGACCCCCGAGCCGGGGTCGGCCAGGACGCCGGCGAGCCGCCGCCAGCGCATCGTCTACGAGCTCACCCCGACCGGCAGCGACCGGTTCACCTCGGCCCTGGCCGAGGCCGGCCCGTCGACGTGGGAGGACGACAGCTTCGACGTCCGGTTCGCCTTCTTCGGCCGCACCGACCTGGCCATCCGGCTGAGGATCCTCGAGGGCCGGCGGGCCCGTCTGGAGGAGCGGATGGCCCGGGTCCAGGCCCAGCTCAACCGCACCCAGCAAGAGCTGGACATGTACGCCGCCGAGCTGCACCGGCACGGCATGGAGTCGGTGCAGGCCGAGGTCCGGTGGCTGTCAGAGCTGATCGCCGCGGAGCGCGACCGGGCCGCCTCCCACCCCGGCAGCCACGCGGCCGCAGGCGGCGCCGCCCCAGGCCACGCCGCCGAGGTCAACCCCCCGAACAGCACGACGAGTCGCTGAGGAAGAACGGAGAGTCCCATGGGATCGGTCAAGGTAGCCATCGTGGGGGTCGGCAACTGTGCGACCTCCCTGATCCAGGGCGTCGAGTACTACCGGGACGCCGACCCGCACGGCCCCGTACCCGGGCTGATGCACGTCACCTTCGGCGACTACCACGTCGGCGACGTCGAGTTCGTGGCCGCGTTCGACGTCGACGCCAAGAAGGTCGGCTTCGACCTGTCCGAGGCGATCACCAGCTCGGAGAACAACACCATCCGGATCGCCGACGTCCCGCCCACCGGGGTGACGGTGCAGCGCGGCCCGACCCTGGACGGCCTGGGCAAGTACTACCGGCTCACCATCGAGGAGTCCGACGCCGAGCCGGTCGACGTCGTGTCGGTGCTGCGCGAGTCCGGGGCCGACGTCGTGGTGTCCTACCTCCCGGTCGGCTCGGAGGAGGCGGACAAGTTCTACGCCCGGTGCGCCATCGAGGCCGGCGTGGGCTTCGTCAACGCGCTGCCGGTGTTCATCGCCAGCGACCCCGAGTGGGCCCAGAGGTTCGCCGACGCCGGCGTGCCGATCGTCGGGGACGACATCAAGTCCCAGGTCGGCGCGACCATCACCCACCGGGTGCTGGCCAAGCTGTTCGAGGACCGCGGCGTCGTGCTGGACCGCACCTACCAGCTCAACGTCGGCGGCAACATGGACTTCAAGAACATGCTCGAGCGGGAGCGGCTGGAGTCCAAGAAGGTGTCCAAGACCCAGGCCGTCACCTCCAACATCAGCCACGACCTCGGCGCGAAGAACGTCCACATCGGGCCGTCGGACTACGTGCAGTGGCTCGACGACCGCAAGTGGGCCTACGTCCGCCTCGAGGGCCGGGCCTTCGGCGACGTGCCGCTGAACATGGAGTACAAGCTCGAGGTCTGGGACTCTCCCAACAGCGCCGGCATCATCATCGACGCGATCCGGGCCTGCAAGATCGCCAAGGACCGCGGCGTCGGCGGACCCATCCACTCGGCCTCGACGTACCTGATGAAGTCCCCGCCCGTCCAGATGCCCGACGACCAGGGCCGTGCGCAGCTGGAGGCCTTCATCGCCGGCACCGTCGACCGCTGACTGAAGGACGCGCCTGCGACCCACCCCCGGTGATCGAGGAGCGAGCCTGCGACCCACCCCCCGTGATCGAGGAGCGAGCCTGCGACTTGGGTTGAGGAGGGCGAGCTTGCGAGCCCGTCTCGAAACCCGTCTCGAAATCACCGGCACCGAACACTGGACTCGACCCGCAGGACGGTGGTTTCGAGACGGGCTCGCCCCGCGGTTCCTGAGGAGGGCGACGAAGGAGCCCGTCTCGAAGGGCGCCCTCCTCAACCACCGGGGGCCTCCGCCTCGCCCTCCTCGACCACCGGGGGCCTCCGGCTCGCCCTCCTCGACCACAGTCGGGTGCGCGATTCAGGTGAGCAGGCGCACCGTGGCGCGGTCGAGCTGGTCCTGGCGGCGCCGGGGATCGACGGAGGCCCGGCGTACGGCGGCGGCGATGGTGGTGCCGTCCTCGAACAGGTCGAGGACGCGGGGGTCGACGTAGGCCGAGCGGGCGACGGCGGGAGTGTTGCCCAGGTACTCCGCCGCGTCGACGATCGCCTCTCGCACCTGCCGGTCGCGGCGCTTGCGGGTCTCGGCCCGCCGGACCGCGCCGAGGGCGGCGGCGACGCGGACGGTGCCGTGCCAGGTGCGGAAGTCCTTGGCGGTGACCTCGGCCCGGAACAGCTCGCCGAGGTAGTCGTTGACCGCAGCCGCCGACACCGGCACCCAGCGCCGGTCCCGCCTGACCACCAGGAGCCGGGACGACGCGCGCCGGCCCCGGGTGACCTCTGCGAGCACCCGGGAGACCTCGGCGTCGTCGACCTCGATGCGGTGCTCGACCCCGGACTTGCCGACGAAGGTGAACACGTGCCCCGTGCCCGCCCGCCGCACGTGCCGTCGCTCCAGGGTGGTCAGCCCGTAGCTGCCGTTCTCCTCGGTGTAGCCGGCCGACCCGACCCGGAAGCAGCCCAGGTCGATCAGCCGCACCGCCATCGCGAGCACGCGCCGGTCCGCGGTGTCGGCGGCCAGCTCGGCGTCCAGGCGCCGGCGCACGCGGGGCAGCTCGGTCGCCATGGCGAGCACCCGGTCGAACTTGGCTTCGTCGCGGGCCCGGCGCCAGTCCTCGTGGTAGAGGTACTG
>JBIOUF010000054.1:0-2387 GCA_044866695.1 Nocardioidaceae bacterium
CCGACGTCGACGTGGTGCTGCTGCCCGACGAGCCCTATCCCTTCTGCCCTACCGACGGTCCCGAGGTCTTCACGACCGCTCCGACCCGGCTGGTCAGCGGTCGCCTGCTCACCTGGTACGGACCCTCCCTCCTCGAGGCCCGCACCCTCGACCTGACCTCCTCCTGACCTCCCGACCCCCTGACCGGTCGCGCTCCCCCGGCCGGATCGGTGCACCGTCGCCGAGCCGTCGTATCCGCCCTGCGAGAAGGCGCCGAGCCGTCCCTTCTGCACCGCCAAACCAGCCCGAGCCGTCGTTTCCGCCCCGCCGTACGCCCTCGACCCGTCCCTTCTGCACCGCCAAACCAGCCCGAGCCGTCCCTTGTGCCCCGCGAAACCGGCCCGAGCCGTCGTATCCGCACGGCAGAATCGGGCCCGAGCCGTCGGTTCCGAACCGCCGCGGCGGGTGGGCTCCCATAGGAGTTGTCAGGCGGACGCCTCCCGCACTTGGCGCATCGCGGAACGCCGCCGCGCTGTGAGAGGTCCCCCGCACGACCCGATCCGGCTGACAGAAGCGACGGCTCGGCCTCGTCCGGCGGCGCACTTGTGACGGCTCGACCCGCGCTGGCGGTGCAGTAACGACGGCTCGCCGTCTTCTCGCAGGGCAGATACGACGGCTCGGCGCCTTCTCGCGGGGCAGATACGACGGCTCGGCGTTTCCCTGGGGTGTCAGGCCAGGACCGCCATGACCGGGTCGAGGAGCAGGCCGGGGAGGAGGGAGAAGGCGGCGGTGGCGGTCGCGGTGATGCCGATGGCGACGGCGAGGCCGGTGGGGACGTCGTACGTCGACGTGCCCGGCTCGGCCGCGGGACGGAACAGCTCGAAGAGCCAGCCGGCGTAGTACACCAGGCCGATCGCGACGTTGACCGCCATGACCACAGCCAGCCATGTCGCCGGGCCGGCGGCGGCGTCGAAGACCACGACCTTCGCAACCAGGCCGAGGACTCCGGGCGGCAGCCCGGCCAGCGCGACCAGCGCCAGCGCCAGCGCCCAGCCGGCCCCCGGCTCCTCGCGGACCAAGCCGCGGTAGTCCGCCAGCCGCTGGTCCGGGTGGCGGGTGCCGACGAGCGCGGCGACCGCGAAGGCGCCGAGGTTCATCACGGCGTAGACGACCAGGTAGCCCAGCGTCGCCGACAGCGCGGAAGTGCCCTCGTCCGCAGCGGCGGCGAAGGGCACGAGCAGGTATCCCGCCTGGGCCACCGACGACCAGGCGAGCAGCCGCACCGCGTGCGACTGCCGCAGCGCCAGGAGGTTGCCCACGGTCATGGTCAGCGCGGCGACCACGCCGAGCACCGGCGCCCAGACGTCGGCGCGGCCGGGAAGCGCGACGCCGAGCAGCAGGACCAGCCCGGCGAACCCCGCGGACTTCGACACCACCGAGAGGTACGCCGCCACGGGCACCCACGACCCGGCGTACGTGTCCGGCACCCACATGTGGAAGGGCACCGCCGCGACCTTGAACGCCAGCCCGACCACGGTCAGCAGAGCGCCGACCAGGGCGACGCGTTCGACGGGGCCGGGCAGGCCGGTCGCCAGCGAGGCCGCCACCTCGGCCAGGAAGACGGTCCGGGTCGCGCCGTACAGCAACGCCACACCCATCAGCGCGACCGCCGTGGAGACCACGGAGACCAGGAAGAACTTCAGCGCTGCCTCGCTCGCGCGTGGCTCACCACGGCGCAGCCCCACCATCGCGAACGCCGGCAGCGACACCACCTCCAGAGCCACGAGCAGCGTGACCAGGTCGCGGGAGGCCGCGAGGGTCAGGGCCCCGGTGGTGGAGCAGAGCAGCAGGAAGCACCACTCACCCATTGGGGTGCGGCCGTCGAGAGCGGTGGCCAGCAGCGCGACCACCACCGCGCCGAACAGCGCGACCGCCCAGAACGTCAGCGTCAGCCGGTCGACCACGAACGAGCACGGCATGGGCCGGTCCAGGTCCCGCCGCACGCAGAAGGTCGCCGCAGGGTCGTCCCAGCGCGGAGCCGCGGTCACCGCCGCCGCGACCAGGCCGGCCACGGTGAGCGCCGAGGGGGTCAGTGCAGCGGCCATGGTGCGCGGCGGCCCCGCGAAGGCCGACGCCAGCAGCACCAGCACGGCGGTGCCGGCGACGACCAGGACCGGCGTGACGGCCGCCCAGTCGATGCTCTGCGGGGTCATCTCACCGCCCCATGAAGAACGCCGAGGCCGCGTCGGCGACCGGGCCGAGCAGCAGCCCGGGCGCCACCCCGAGCAGCACGGTGAGCACGACCAGCGGCGACCAGGCCAGCCACTCCAGCGCCGACACGTCGGCAAGCCGGGCGGCGGGCGCGGCCCCGCCCGCGGCGGGTGGGCCTTGCAGCATGCCGCGCATCA
>JBIOUF010000055.1:0-10599 GCA_044866695.1 Nocardioidaceae bacterium
CCTTCACCGCGCCGACGTCGCCACGGACCATCACCGTCACGTACCCGCCGCCGATCACCACCTTGCCGATGAGCGTCACGTTGGCGGCCTTCACCATGGCGTCGGCGGCCTCGATGCTGCCGACGAGTCCTCGCGTCTCGACCATGCCGAGCGCGATCATCTGGGGGTCTGGCACCGGGGTCTCCTCTCAGTGGGTTCGGTGGGTTGGGTGGGTTCGGTGGGTTCGGTGCGGGGCGACGGGGGACGCAGCCTCCAGGGCGGTGGCGGCCGGGCCCAGCGGTCCGGCGTGACTGGCCGCCCCATCACTGGGCACCCCTCAGCTGGCTGAGCACTCGCTGCACGATCCGGTCGACCTGCGGATCGGGCGTGACCACGGGTCCGGCCGCCGGGGAGCCTGGCGGGGCGGCGCCGGCGACGACGCCGGGCGCGGGAGTGAACGCCGCCTCCGGCGGCTCGCGCAGCGGGTAGGCGACCCGCTTGACGTTGAGCAGGTTGGTGACGGTGATGTTGTCGCTCACCACGGAGCCGCCGACGCCGCCGGGTGCCAGCGTCATCGAGGGCATGACGCCCGTGGTCGCGCCGATGGCGCCGAGCGTGCCCCAGGTGTTGACCACGATCCGGAACGCCGGCTTCTCGATGCCGAACGCGAGGATGACGTCCTCGTCGGTGGCGTGGATGACCAGGGAGTGCCCGTCGCCGCCGTAGTGCAGCAGCTCGATGCACCGGTCGCAGCCCTTGCGCCAGCCGTCCTCGACGTAGAACCCCAGCACCGTGGTGAGCTTCTCCCCGCTCAGCGGCTCGACCCTGCCGACCGCGTCGAGGTCGGCGACGAGGATCCGCGCGGACGCGGGGACGGAGAAGCCGGCGAGCGTCGCCAGCTGCTGGGGGGTCTTGCCCACCGCGGTCGGGTCGATGCCGCCGCCGGAGGTGAACAGCGTCCGCTCCAGGGCCCGCTTCTCCTCCGCGGACACCCAGTGCGCGCCCCGCCGGCGCATCTCCGCGCGCAGCTCGTCGGCGACCACCCTGTCGGCGACGACCGACTGCTCGGTCGCGCAGATCACCGAGCAGTCGAAGGCCTTGCTGTTCACGATGGCGTCGGCCGCGGCCGGCAGGTCGGCGCTCCGGTCGACCCACACCGGCACGTTGCCCGGCCCCACGCCGATGGCCGGCTTGCCGACGCTGTGCGCGGCTCGCACCATCGGCGTGCCTCCGGTCGCCAGGATCAGCGACGTGGCGTAGTGCCGCATGAGCTCCTGGGACCCCGGCAGGCTGACCTCGCGCATGCACGCGACCAGTCCGCGCGGCATGCCGGCGCGTTCGCCCGCCTCGGCCATGAGCCGCACGGCCTCGTACGTGCACCTCGTCGCCGACGGGTGCGGGGCGACGACGATCCCGTTGCGGGCCTTCACCGAGACCAGGACCTTGAAGACGGCCGTGGAGCTCGGGTTGGTGGAGGGGGTGAGCGCGACGACCACCCCCACCGGCCAGCCGATGTCCATGGTCCGCCGCTCCGGGTCGCGGCGCAGCACCCCGACGGTGCGGATGTCGCGGATCGACTCCCAGACGCCCCTGGACGCGAACTCGACCTTCACCTGCTTGTGGGCCGGCACGCCGTAGCCGGTCTCCTCGCACGCCATCCGCCCCAGCCGCGCGGCGTCGCGGTACACCGCCTCCGCCATCGCCGCACAGATCCGGTCGACCTGCTCCTGGCCGGCCGACGCGAACTCGCGCTGCGCCCCTCGGCAGGCGACCGCCAGGTCGCGCGCCTCCTGGACCGACCGGAGGTCGGCATCGACATGGGTCATCGGGTCACACCTCCCTCGGCGTCCGGGCGACCTCGAGGACACCCTCGCGGAAGGCCGCGCACGCCGCCACCACGGCGCTCTGGTCGCCGACGAGATAGCCGCCGGAGAAGTTGGTCTCCGAGGGGGGCTCGAACCACACCGCCAGCTCGACGTCCGCGGTCTTCAGCGCCCGGTCCAGCGCGTAGGTGGCCTCCAGCGGCGGGGCGATCAGATAGGCGAGTGGGGTGCCGCGCTCGACGCCCGCCTCGGCGCTGAGGTACGACCCGGTCCGTGAGATGGCGTGGGCGAAGAACGCGAGCGACCCGTCCTCGTCGGCCGACTCGAAGTAGGCGACCCGCTCGGCGTACGCCACGCACGCCTCGAGCCCGGCGCGGGCCTCCGCCGGGTCGGGCGCGGCCAGCATGCCGATGATCTCCCCGGAGAGCGGGCCGGAGGAGTGCGCCGAGCCGGCGTAGAACGACCGCGCGTAGACCACCTCGACGTCGGCCTTCTTGGTGGCCTCGTCGAGGGAGGCGTAGAGGCAGTCGTCGATGTCGCACGTGACGAGCGCGAGGCTGTGCTGGTCGGGGCGCAGCGTCAGCCGCTCGGCGTAGCCCGGGTCGACGCGGTCGATGAGGCGCGTGGCCAGGATCCGCGGCCGGATCGGGTCCAGGACGGCCATCACCGGCTCCCGCTCTGCTTCAGGCGCAGCTCCACGCCGCTGGCCTGGTTGGCGATCACGGTGCGGACGTGCTCGACGACGTAGGCGCCGGCCTCGAGGGGGTTGGTGCCGCCGTGGTCGGTGATCATGCAGACGACGTCGCGGTGCGCGTCGGTCTTGCCGGTCGTGGGCCGCCAGCCCGAGTAGACCGACAGGGCATCGGCGACGCCGAGGCCGGGCCGCTCGCCGATGAGCAGCACGACGACGTCGGCGCCGACGACGTCGTTGACGTCGTTCATGACGCCGACCCGGCAGTACCGGACGAAGAACGGCGTGCCGACCGTCAGCCCCGCGGAGCGGAGCCCCGAGTCGATGACCGGGTAGATCTTCGGCAGGTTGTTCGCGACGGCGGCCCAGGAGAGACCGTCGCCGACGACGAGCTGGACCTGGGGGTTCTTGGCGCAGCGGCGGTCCACCTCGGCGCGTCCCTCGTCGGACAGCTGCCGCCCGAGGTCGGGCCGCAGGAGGTACTCCTCCCTCCCGGTGACCCGGGTCTGCACCGTGAACATGCCGAGCTCGTCGAGCAGGGCAGCCGGCACCTCGCCGAAGATGGCGTCCTGGGTCACGGCGTGGTCGGCCCGGAACAGCAGCAGCGACGACGTGCGCGGCCGCGGGCCGGCCCGGCCGACGCCGATGCGGGCGGTCGTCGAGGCGACCAGGTTCGACAGCCCGGTCGGGTTGGCCGGGTGACCGACCCCGATGGGGCGTCGCCGCTCGGGCGCGGTCGGGTCCGGCAGGTCGATGTCACCGCCGATGTCACCGCCCCGGGGGGCGGGCGCCGGCTCGCGAGAGGTCTCGGCTGCCCGCGTGGCCGGTTCGCCTCCCCGGCCACTGCGCAGCTCGTGAAGAACCTCGGTGACGATGGCGCGCACCTCCTCGGCGTCCACTCCGCTCGCGCCGGCCATGCCATCCATGCCCCTCACCTCCCTCCCAGGAAGAACGAGGCGTCGCCGGCCTTCTCGGTGAGGCGGCCGTCCCGTAGCAGCCCGAGCTCCTCCATCCAGGCCTCGAACTCGGGCAGTGGCCGCAGGTCCAGCAGCTGCCGCAGGCTCGGCGCGTCGTGGTAGCTGGTCGACTGGTAGGACAGCATCGAGTCGTCGCCCATCGGGACGCCCATGACGTAGTTGACGCCGGCGGCTCCCAGCAGTACGGCGAGGTTCTCCAGCTCGTTCTGGTTCGAGCGGGCGTGGTTGGTGTAGCAGACGTCGGCGCCCATCGAGATGCCGTGCAGCTTGCCCATGAAGTGGTCCTCGAGCCCGGCGCGGGTGATCTGGCTGGCGTCGTAGAGGTACTCGGGCCCGATGAAGCCGATCACCGTGTTGAGCTGGAACGGGTCGTAGCGCCGGGCCAGCCCGTAGCACCGCGCCTCCATGACCACCTGGTCCGCGCCGTGGTGCGCGTCGGCAGACAGCTCCGCCCCCTGACCCGTCTCGAAGTACAGGTAGTTGGGGCCGGTCGCGACGCCGTGCCGCTTGGCGAGCGCGTGCGCCTCGTCGAGCATCCCGACGCTGATGCCGAATGACTCGTTGCCCTTCTGCGAGCCGGCGATGCTCTGGAACACCAGGCCGACCGGCGCGCCCGCCCGCATCGCCTCCATCTGTGTGGAGACGTGCGCGAGCACGCAGTTCTGGGTGGGGATCCTCCAGCGCGCGATCACCTCGTAGGTCATCTCGAGCAGGCGGGCGACGCTGCCGAGGGAGTCGTCGGAGGGGTTGATGCCGATGACGCTGTCACCGGACCCGAACGAGAGGCCCTCGTAGATCTCCGCGCGGATGCCCTCCACCGAGTCGGTCGGATGGTTCGGCTGGCAGCGGGAGCCGAGCGTGCCCGGCATCCCGATGGTGTTCGTGCAGTGCTTGACGACCCGCATCTTCTTGGCCGCGACCATGAGGTCGAGGTTGCTCATGAGCTTGGCGACCGCGGCGACCATCTCAGAGGTCAGCCCGTGGCCGGCCCGGCGCATCATCTCCTCGGTCGTCGTGTCGGCGAGCAGCCACTCGCGCAAGTCGCCGACGGTCCACCCCTTGATCCCGGCGTAGACGGTCTCGTTGACGCCGTCGTCGATGACCCGGGTGACCTCGTCGTCCTCGTACGGCACCGCGGGGTTCGCGCGGAGCGTCTCCAGCGTCACCTCCGCGAGCACGTGCTTGGCGGCCATCCGCTCGGCCGCCGACTCGGCGGCGATGCCGGCGAGGCGGTCACCGGACTTCTCCTCGTTCGCCTTGGCGAGCAGCTCCTTGACGTCGCGGAACTCATAGCGCGCGCCGAACAGCGTGCAGGCGAGGATCACCGCGCACCACCACCAGGGTCAGTCATAGAACACCAACGTCTTGATGGACAGGGGCACGGCGCGCCCGTCGAGGACCGGCTCGCCGATGTCGATGTAGTCGCCCTCCCCCAGCCCGACCTGGTCGATGACCACGAGCGGCAGGCCCGGCCGGGCTGACTGGATGGTCTGTCCGAGCACCTGGGCGTAGTCCTGCTGCATCACGAGGACGAGCGGTTGTCCGCCGCCCGCCTCGTCGTGGTAGGACACCATCTCTCGCGCGATCTCGGTCAGCCCGCCGTAGCCGAGGCCGGAGGGGAGGTCCACGACGACGGCGGCGACGGTGTCGGCGGGGAGGTCCCAGCGCACCAGGGCGTCGTGCACCGCCTCGGCGAACGCGGGCCCGCCACCGCGGCCCGGCATGGAGGGGCGCAGGACCGGCAGGTTGGTGAGCGGCAGCAGCTGCCGGTCGGTCCAGATCGTCGACCCGGAGAGGGTGACCGTCTGGCCGGCCGCGCCGAGGACGGTCGCGGCGAGGGTCTCCGGCGGCTCCCGGACGACGTGCTGTCGCAGCCGCTCGTTGCGGTGCAGACACTCGGCGAGCAGGGGGCCCACGTCCCCGTACGCGGTGACCTCGGCGAGGGTGTCCACCGGCGGCCGGCTGTAGTAGCAGGACCCGACGCCGCCGGTGAGGAAGACCGACGTCGACCGCTCGGCGTCCCTCAGCGGCGGCGTGAGCTGGACGCCCTGGATGTCGGTCGCCTTGCCCTCGGCCAGGTCGACGACGAGGTCGGCCATCACCTCGCAGAACCGGCGGAGCACCTCGATCGTCGTCCGCTCACCCTCACGGAGCGGGATGCCCGCGGCCGCCGCGATGGCCCGGCCGGGCGGCGGCAGGCGGCGTACCGTCGCGCTGCCGTCGACCTCCACCTGACGCCCCCCGACCGCCATGGCGGAGGACGAGACGTGTCGCCCGAGGTTGAACACGGCCGCGTTCGAGGTGCCGCCGCCGATGTCGACGCTGGTGACCTGCTCGTAGCCGTCCACCGACCAGCGGGCGACGCCAGCCCCCCGACCGGCGATCTGCGCCTCGGCGTTGGGACCGGCGACCGACACCACGAAGTCACCGGCCTGCCCTGCCAGCGCGTCGAGGATGGCCTGGGCGTTGCGGGCCCGGGCCGCCTCCCCCGTGATGATCACCGCACCGGTCTCGATCCGGTCCGGTGCGATGCCCGCCTCGGCGTAGTCGGCGCGGACGAGCGTCGCGAGGGCCGCGGCGTCGATCTCGTCCGGGGCGGTGAGCGGGGTGGCGTGCACGGCCCCGCGGTGGACGACGGACTTCTCGTCCACCTCGATGCGGGGCACCTGCCCCGGGCGCGCGACGTCGCGGAGCACGAGGTGGGAGAAGACCACCTGGGTGGTCGTGGTCCCCACGTCGATGCCGACGGAGAGGACGTCGCGGCCGAGGGCAGGCATCGCTCGGTCAGCTCTTGCGGAACGTGACCGTGCCGTCCACGTCCATCGAGTCGATCACGCCGACGACCAGGGCGTCGGTCGGCTGGTGGTTGTCGGTGCTGCTCGAGTGGCGGGCGGCGCTGCCTCGCACGACCAGCACCAGCTCGCCGGTGCCGGCACCGGCTCCGTCCACCGCCACGAACACCGGACCGCTCTCGGCGCCGGTGACGTCCGCCTCGCGGACCAGGAGGAGCTTCTTGCCGGTGAGGGTGGGGTCCTTGGCCGTCGAGACCACCGATCCCTTGACCCGTGCGATGAGCATGCCGTCCTGTCCTTCTCCTGGGTGGGTCAGACGTTCGGTGCGTGGCTCTCCGGATGTGGTCCCTGGTGCGGACCGGGAAGGAACCCCTGGTCGAACTCCTCGAGCTCGAGCTCCTCCGCGGACCCCACGCCCTCCGGCAGCTCGATCGTGTGCTTCGGCCCGGTGAACCAGTGCCTGGCTGAGACGTACCACCAGACCGTCAGTGCGAGAAGAACGCCGCCGGTGAGGATCGGCGCGTAGTTCACGAACTTCCAGGAGAAGTCGTCGTTGCCCGGGACGCCTTGTGGAAGCGTCGGGAGGATGAAGTAGACGGAGATGATCGCGATCTCGACGACCGCGACGGGTGCCATCCACCTGTACTTGCTGCCGAGCGTCCACGAGCCCGGCTGGAAGCGGTCACCCATCCGCCAGCGCAGCCAGATCGGGATGAGGAAGGCGAGGTAGAGGCCGATGACCGTGACGGAGACGACGGCGTAGAACGCCACCGGGACGATGATCGGGTCCTCGGGCGTCCCGACGTTCACCTCGGCCAGCGCCGGCAGGGTGATGAGCATCGCGGTGACGGCGGAGACGAGCACGCCGTTGCGGGGCACCCGCTTGTCGGTGAGCTTGGTCCACAGCGCCGAGCCCGGGACGGCGCCGTCCCGGCTGAACGCGAAGAGCATCCGTGAGCAGCTGGTCAGGCATGCCATGGAGCAGAAGAACTGGCCCACGCTGGCGATGAGCAGGACCGTCCCGGCCCAGCCGGAGGACAGCGCCTGGTCGAAGATGACGGCGACACCGCCGCCGCCCTCGGTCACGCCCTCCGGGTCCTGGACCGCGAAGAGGAAGGCCAGCAGCAGGACCCAGCCGCCGATCGCGGAGTAGAAGATCGACTTCCACACGCCCTTGGCCGCGCTCTGGTCGGCGCCGTGCGTCTCCTCGGACAGGTGGGCCGAGGCGTCGAAGCCGGTGATCGTGTACTGCGTCAGCAGGAAGCCCAGTGGGAGCACGTAGAACCAGAAGCCGGCGCTTCCGGCGCTGCCCTCGAAGAAGCCGGAGTTGTTGATCCGCTCGGTGAAGACGAACGACGCGCTGGCGTGCTTGTCCGGGAGGAAGACGAGGATGAGCACCACTGCGAGGGCCCCGAACACGTGCCACCACACGGAGATGTTGTTGAGGATCGCCATGAGGTGCGCGCGGAAGATGTTGAGCAGTGTCACGAGGACGAGGACGACCACGAAGATCGCGAAGACCCGCCGGAGTGAGTAGCCGTCCGCCCACGACGAGCTGAACGTCGAGAAGGTCAGGTCGAAGAAGGTCGCGCAGCCGTAGCTCACCGACGCCGTCACGGCGACCAGTCCGATGAGGTTGAGCCATCCGGTGTAGAAGCCGGCGCGGGCGGTGCCGAGCTTGGTCGCCCACCAGTAGATGCCGCCCGAGGTCGGGAACGCTGAGACGAGCTCGGAGAGGCAGAACCCGATGATGAGGATGAAGGCGGAGATCAGCGGCCACCCGAGGGCGATGGCGATGGGTCCGCCGTTGTTCCACGCCTGCCCGAACGTGGTGAAGCAGCCCGCGAGGATCGAGATGATCGAGAACGAGATCGCGAAGTTGCTGAACCCTGACCAGCTCCTCGACAGCTCCTGCTTGTAGCCGAGCTCGGCCAGCCTCTTCTCGTCGTCCCCCAACCTGCCGGTGTCGACCATTGGTCGTCTCCCTCCGGTGTGCACAGCGGCCCCCGCAGCTGGTGCCGCGTCAGGCGACGTACGCCTGCGTCGCGTCGAGGCGGACGCCGGACACGGCACTAGCGACCCTTATAGCGCAGCCGGGCGGTCCGGCGCACTGGCCGAAGGTCCCGGGCGTCCAGGCTTTGCCTTGTCCGGCCGTGGGCAGCGGGAGTTTGCTAGAGTCGGCGCCGCGCTTCGACGCTCCATGGAAGAGCCTCGCGAGCCCACCGGTCCGGGTGGCGGAATAGGCAGACGCGCTAGCTTGAGGTGCTAGTGCCCGTAAAGGGCGTGGGGGTTCAAGTCCCCCCTCGGACACTTCTTGCCGAAGAACTTTCGGCCGACTACTTCCCCGGCAGTCGTTCCGGCAGCTGCCAGCGCTCCCGGTGAGCCGGCTGGACCTGGCCGGCGACATCACCCCTCCTCTTGCGATGCGAACGGGTCGATCACCCGCGCTCCCATCGCAACGAACGGCGCCGTGTCCCGGGTCGCCACAGAGAAGTCGCGAGCTGCGGCGATCGCGGCGATGTAGGCGTCGATGGTCCCCACTGCTGCACCCGCGGCGCGTGCGCGCGCACGCAACCGGGCGTACTCCGCGCTAGCCGGCTCGTCGAACGGGACGATTCGATCCCCGAAGGCCGCCAACACCTCGTCCTCCAAGCGCGCGCTGAGCCGGTCGCGCCGCTTCCCCTTCGGCAATACGGCGATGCCGAACCGCATCTCGGCCAACGTGATCGTCGTGACGTAGAGGGTCTCCACCGGTTGGTCGTCCAGCCAGGACACAACGGCCATGTTCGGAGACGGACGCATCGGCTCGGAGAGCACATTCGTGTCGAGGACGATCATCCGAAACTCGGGGGATCGGTCGCAGTCTTGTCCCGGCCGATGTCCAGCTCCACACCGCCGGCCTCACCGCCGATCCCAGCGAGCAGGGAGCCCAGCCGGACCCGGTCTGGCGGTGCGACCGCCGCCTCGAGGATCGCCCGCACCTCGGCCTCCGTGCTGCGCCGGTGACGCGCCGCCCGTGCTTTGAGCGCGCGATGCGTCTCGTCGGAGAGGTTCCTCACCGTGATCGCCGCCATCGACACCTCCTCGGCCTTGAGTGACATCATTTTCGCGGTGATGATATCACTCGCTCACGAGGACCCGCATCCGCAAGTGAGTCGCCGCGTGGACTCTGAGGCCGACGCCGCATGCAGTGTGCATGCTATGCATTGGAACGCATACTATGGGCGCATGGCCCTCGTTCAAGTACGCGACGTCTCCGAGACGACGCTCAACTCACTCAAGGCACGGGCGGCAGAACGCGGCCTCACACTCAGCGCCTACCTGCGCGTCGAGCTGGATCGACTCGCCGCACGACCAACCAACGCCGAAATCGTTGAGCGTCTGGCTCGTCGCGACCGGCGGGGCGGTCCGTCGCTAGCCGACACAGTGGCAGAGGTCCGTAAGACTCGTGAAGCGTCATGATCGTGATCGAGTCGTCGGCCATGGTCGATGCTCTCGTTGACGAACCGGCCAACCCGGAGCTGCTCGCCGTGATCGCGGACAGCGAGCTGCACGCACCCTCCCTGATCGACTACGAGGTAGCGAGCGCGCTGAGGGGCCACGCTCTCGGCGGCAAGCTGACGGTTCGGCAGCTGGAGGACGCCGCCGATGACTTCGGGTCGCTCCTCGTCACTCGCTATCCGCTGTCGAGCATGATGCGCCCCGTCCTTGACCTGCGGAGCAACTTCACGGTCTATGACGCGGCGTACGTCGTCCTGGCACAGGTCCTCGAGGTCCCGCTGGTGACCTCAGACATGAAGCTCGTTGGAGCCCGGACGCTCGGAGTCGACGTACAGGTCCTCCGACCGCCCCAGTGACCGATCGTTCTAGGGGCCAAAGTTCAAGTCCCCCCTCGGGCACGGAACTCCAGTGCCAGCAACGTGCCCGTCACGGTCGCCACGAGCCAGTAGATGGAGATCGCGGCCAGCTCGAACCGGTAGTCCACGCGCTCCTGGTAGGCGACGGTCAGCCAGGCCAGGGCCACCCAGGTGGCGACCGCGCCGGCGAGGAACACCCGGCTGACGGCTCGGAGCCGGCCGCCGGAGCCGGCCAGCACGCTGCTGAGGCAGGCGAACCCCACGGCGAGGGCCGCATAGCCGAGGTTCTCCAGCCCGATGAACACGCCGTGAGGGTTGTACTGGGACAGCAGCCCCAGCCCCTCGGCCTCGCCCGCAAGGAGACTCGGCTGCACGACGAACAGCTGCAGACCGTAGTCGGCCAGAAGCAGGCCGGAACCGAGGACCGTGAACCCCATCGCCGCCACGGCCTGCCCCTGACGGCGGGCAGCCGCGGAGCCG
>JBIOUF010000056.1:0-9317 GCA_044866695.1 Nocardioidaceae bacterium
GTGTCATTGTCGGTCCAGGTGGTCGCCGTGGCGGGGTTCCTGGCTCTCGCGGCGGCCGGGGCACCCGCCTGGAGCTACCCGCTGCCGATCTTCGTCGCTGTCTCGGCCAACGGCGGGATCATGGGCAACGCCGCCGCCCTGGCCATGGCACAGGTCCGTTCGGTGGCCGGCACGGGCAGCGCGGTCCTCGGCTTCGCGCAGTTCGCCCTCGGCGCCCTGGTCTCCCCGCTCGTCGGTCTCGGCGGCGAGGACTCGGCGGTCGTCCCGGCGCTGGTGATGACGTGCGCATCGGTGCTGGGTTGCACCCTCTGCTGGCTCCGGGTGAGCCGCTGACGCCGAGCCGTCGTTTCTGCTCGCGCTGGGGGCGCCGAGCCGTCGTTTCTGCTCGCGCCGGGGGCGCCGAGCCGTCGCTTCTGCGCATCCCTCGATCCTTCGCCACTTCCCTCGATGCGCATGGCATGGGAAGCCGCAAGACGTCTCGATCCCATGGGAAACAGGCCCCTTGCCCGCGCAGAAGCGCCGGCTCGGGGCCAGTCGGGCGTGCACCAGCGACGGCTCGGCGGTGCTTGGCCGGGAGGAGGAGCCGACTGGGCGGTGTCTGGTGGGGAGGAAGGGCCGACTCGGCGGTGTCTGGTGGGGAGGAAGGGCCGACTCGGCGGTGTCTGGCCGGGAGCAAGAGCCGACTCGGCGTGGTCTGGCTGGGAGGAGGAGCCGACTCGGCGTGGTCTGGCGGTCAGGCCGGCTGGGTCAGGGCGTTCAGGGTCTGCCCCATGATCCGGCCGGGGTCGGCTCCCGGGGTGTCGGGGTGCATCTCCCACTCGGCGAGCTGCAGGCTGTTGTCGAGGACCATCTTCACCCGGGGGAACCGGCGCTCCATGAACTTCGCCAGCACCTGGTCGACGCCGTCGCCGCTGGTCAGCATCTCGGCCAGCACGACCGCGTCCTCGGCGCACATGGCGGCGCCCTGCGCGATCAGCGGCGGGCAGGCGTGGGCGGCGTCGCCGATGACGATGCTGCGGCCGCGGTACCACGGGTCGTCGACGCACACCGTCTCGATCCACTGGTAGTTGACGACGGCGTCGTCGGCGAGGCTGTCGCGGACCCGGCCCCAGATGCCGCCGTATCCCTGGCCATGCTCCTTGAGGACGGCGCCGTTGGGGCGCTCGCCGACGAAGGAGCGGTCGAGGTTCTCCTCGATGAGGAACGCGTAGCACAGGTCGTCGGAGATGGGGGTGTAGCCGGCCTTGTACTTCGGCCCGCCGTAGTACAGCTCGGAGCAGTCCAGCTCCGCCGGCCGCGAGGCGACGACTCGCCAGATCCCCATGCCGACCGGCCGCGGCTCGGCCTCGATGCCCAGCATGGCCCGGACCTGCGAGCGGATGCCGTCGGCGCCGACCAGCAGGTCGACGGTCTCGGTCGACCCGTCGGACAAGGTCGCGGTCACGCCGTCGCCGTGGTCGTCGACCGAGGTGACGGTCGTGCCCAGCCGCACGTCGACGCCGGCCTTGACCACCTCGTCGGCGAGGATGTCCGCGACGTCGGCGCGGACCGCCCCCATGGTGGGCGGCACCTCGGCGCCCCCCATCGGAGGCGTGGGCATCTCGGCGATCACGTGGCCGTCGGCGGTGCGCATCCGGAGCTTGTCGAAGGGGAAGCCCTTCTCGGCGATCCGGTCGAAGACCCCGACCGCGTGGAACGCCTTCAGCGCGTTGCCCTGCAGCGTGATCCCGTGGCCGACCCCGCCGAGCTCCTGGCGGACCTCGACCAGGACGACGTCGACGCCTCGCTGCGCCAGCGCCAGGGAGAGGACCCCGCCGGTGATGCCTCCGCCGACGACGAGGACGCGGCGGGTCTGGGACTCTGCCATGGGCTACTCCCGGGTGAGCGAGTGGGTGAGCGCGGACGAGCGGTGGTCGCGGGGCGCTCGCGGCGCCGTGGGTTCGCTCACAGCAAACCCCCAGGTGCGGCCGGCCGGAACCCCTCTCGCGATGATGCCAGGCATCGGCACCCACACCTTCTCCCTGCCGGCGCGGTCGGCCTAGTGTCGGCACAGCCACCGCGCCAGCCACGCCTCCGACATCCCCCGAGGAGCCTTCATGGCCTACGTCGTCACCGCCGTCTGGACCGCCCAGCGCGGCCAGGAGGACGTCGTCCGCGACGCCATCGAGAAGCTGACCCCGCCGTCTCGCATGGAGCCCGGCAACCGGTTCTACCAGGCCTACCAGGACCCGGCCGAGCCCACCGTCTACCGGCTGTTCGAGATCTACGACGACGAGGAGGCGTACGCCGCGCACGGCGCGTCGGACCACTTCGCCGAGTACGCCCTCGACCAGGCCATCCCGGTGCTCGCCACACGCGAGCGGGCCTTCTACGAGACGATCGGCTGAGCGTCCATGCGTCTCGCCGCCTTCCGACGTACCGGCGACCCCGTGGGGGTCCGCCGGACCGGCCTCGTGGTCGGTGACGGACCGGACTGGTGGCTGCACGACACGGGTGCGCGTGACCTTGTCGGGCTGCTCGCGGCCGCCCCGCAGGAACGTGAGGCCGCCGCCGACGCCGCCGCGCGGAGCGACGGCATGCGCCCCTCCGAGGTTGTGCTGCTACCGCCGGTGTACCCGGTGGCGATGCGCGACTTCCTCACCTTCGAGGCTCATGTGGAGGGCGTCGGCAAGGGCATGCAGGGGCACGCGTCGGTGCCCGAGGAGTGGTACGCCGCCCCGTCGTTCCTGTTCATGGCGCCGCACGCCGTCACCGGCCCGTACGACGACGTGGCGATGCCCCCGGACACCGAGCGGCTCGACTACGAGCTGGAGATCGCCGCGGTCGTCTGCAAGGACGTCCGCAACGTGTCTCCCGAGCAGGCTCGCGGCGCGGTCGGTGGCTACTGCGTGATGAACGACTGGTCCGCCCGCGACGTCCAGGGCCGGGAGATGAAGCTCGGGCTCGGCCCGTCGAAGGGCAAGGACTTCGCCACCACGATCGGCCCGTGGGTCGTGACCGCCGACGAGCTCGACGACTGCCGTGACGCCGACGGCTTCCTCGACCTGGCGATGACCGTGCGCGTCAACGACGTACCCACCGGCGGCGACCGCTCGGCCCACATGGGCTGGTCGTTCGAGCAGATGGTCTCCTACGCCTCACGCGCCTCCTGGGTGAAGGCCGGTGAGGTGCTCGCGTCCGGGACGTGCGCCTCGGGCGCGCTCGCCGAGGCATGGGGCCGCACAGGGTCCCTGACCCCGCCGCCGATCCAGGTCGGCGACGTCGTGGAGATGTCGATCGAGCGGATCGGCAGCATCCGCAACCGCGTCGTGCTGAGCACCGAGACGGTCCCACCGGTCGTGCCGGCCCGGCGCCGTGTCCGCGAGGAGGCGTGAGGTGACCCATCTCGTCGTAGGCGACAGGTGGCTCCGTCCTTCGCTGTCCCCGAGAGGGCCGCACCACCACCAGAAGGAGCAGAGACAATGAGCAACAGCCAGCTGAACGAGTTCGGCATCACCCACCTGCGGCACGTCGACCTCGCCGTCCCCGACTTCGCCACGCAGCGGCGGTTCTACAAGGAGACCTGGGGGCTCGCCGAGATCGGGACCGACAGCAACCTGTCGTACCTCGCCGCCGAAGGATCGCCGGAGCAGTACATCGTGCGTCTTCGTCAGGCCGACGAGAAGCGGCTGGACCTGGTCTCCTTCGGCGCCGAGAGCGAGTCGGCCGTCGACACGCTGGCCGCGAAGCTCGGCTCGGAGGGCGTGCAGCTGGTCGGCCAGCCCGACAAGCTGCAGACCGCCGGCGGCGGGTACGGCTTCCGGTTCTTCGACGTCGACGGGCGCACCGTCGAGGTCTCGGCGGGCGTGGAGACCCGCCAGCACCGTCCCATCGAGGAGGGCGAGGCGATCCCGGTGCGCCTCTCGCACGCGGTCATGAACTCGACCGACCCGAACGCCACCCGGGACTGGTACGTCGAGCACCTGGGCTTCAAGCTCAGCGACAGCCTGTGGAGCCAGCACATGGGCGAGATGATGCACTTCATGCGGTGCAACGACTGGCACCACAGCCTGGCGATCGCACGCGGCCCGCACACGTCGGTGCACCATGTCTCGTTCGAGATGCGGGGCCTGGACGAGTACATGCGCGGCACGGGCCGGGTCATGCGGGCCGGCATCAAGAAGGTGTGGGGTCCGGGCCGGCACCTGGCCGGCAACAACACCTTCTCCTACTTCATCGACCCGAGCGGCAACACGATGGAGTACACCACCGAGCTCGAGCGGCTCGAGACCGACGAGTGGCACCCCAGCCTGTACGACATCGGCGACCCGAACGTCCAGGACCAGTGGGGCACGGCCGACCCGATGAGCGAGCTGATCGCCCGGGAGAGCTTCAACAGCCCGGACAAGGGCGTGTTCGTCGCTCCTCCCGTCTGACTCGCGTCAACATGGTCAACCTGACTGGAAGGCTCGCAGGCAAGGTCGCGGTCGTCACCGGCGGCGCACGGGGCCAGGGCGCCGCGGAGGTGACCGCCCTCGCCGCTGCCGGGGCGAAGGTGGTCGCGGTCGACGTGCTCGACGAGGACGGCAAGGCGCTGGTGATCGCGGCGGAGTACGCAGGGCACGACGTGACCTACCGTCACCTCGACGTCCGCGACGCCGACGCGTGGGCCGGCCTGGCCGACACGTTGCGCGCCGAGCACGGCCGTGTGGACGCCCTGGTCAACAACGCCGGTGTCGCAGGGCGCGACCGGCTGCCCCATGTTGACCTGGACACGTGGCGGCGGACCTTCGACATCAACGTCACCGGACCCCTCCTCGGGATCCAGGCGTTGGTGCCGCTGATGCCGAGGGGGTCGTCGATCGTCAACGTGTGCTCGGTGGCGGCGCTCTCCGGCCATGTTGCGGCGGCGTACACCGCCAGCAAGTGGGCGCTGCGCGGACTGTCCCGCACCGCCTCGCTCGAGCTGGGCCCGCGCGGCATCCGCGTCAACGCGGTCATGCCGGGGCTGGTCGAGACGCCGCTGATGGAGGACGCCAGCCCGGCCTTCCGGGAGGCTGCGGTCGCGGAGATCCCGCTCGGCCGGACCGGCACCGTGGACGACGTGGCGCCCCTGATGGTCTTCCTGGTCTCCGACGAGTCTGCGTACATGAGCGGCGCAGAGCTGGTCGTGGACGGCGGCCTGACCGCCCACGTGTCGCACAAGCGCATCGCGGACGCGATCGCACCACCGGAGCTGCCTCCCGAGCCACCGGTCCACGGCGCCGTCGAGGCGAACGCGGCCGGATTCTCCCTCGACCCCGAGCACCTCCCGATCGTGGGCGACGGATGAGGCTGGCGACCGCGGTCGTGCGGGGCCACGTGCGAGCCGGCGTGGTGGACCATGCCGGCTTCCACGCGCTGCCCGCCGGGCGCACCGTGGACGACCTGGTCCGCGGTGGGCTGCCCGCCGCGCTCGACGAGGGCGCCGAGGCGCTGGCCGCGGACGGCGTGCCGATGGAGCAGGTGACCCTCCTGGCGCCGTTCACGCCGGCCAGCGTGCGGGACTTCGTGACGTTCGAGGAGCACGTGGTCGGGGTACGGCGCAGCGTCGAAGGGGAGCCCGGCGTGCCCGAGGCGTGGTACGACGCGCCGACGTTCTACTTCACCAACCCGCACGCGGTCGTCGGCCCTGGTGAGGAGGTGCGCCGGCCCGCGGGCTGCCGGGCGCTGGACTTCGAGCTCGAGGTGGCAGCCGTGCTCGGTGACGGCGGCGCCACGCTCACCGAGGAGCAGGCTGCCGGCGCGATCTTCGGGTACGTCGTACTCAACGACTGGTCTGCGCGCGACCTGCAGAGGCGCGAGATGCAGGTCGGGCTCGGACCGGCCAAGGGGAAGGACTTCTGCACCTCCATCGGCCCGTGGCTGGTCACCGCGGACGAGCTCGTCCACGCCCACGACCCCGACGGGTTCCTGGACCTCGCCTGCTCGGTGGCGGTCAACGGGGTCGAGGTCGGCCATGACCGGCTCTGCAACATGGGCTGGACCTTCGCCACGATGGTGGCCTACGCGTCCCGCGACAGCATGGTCCTGCCGGGCGACATCCTCGCCTCCGGGACCACCGGTGGAGGCGGCTGCCTCGCCGAGCTCTGGGGCCGCTCCGGCCGCCAGGAGCCGCCTCCGCTCGAGCCCGGTGATGTTGTCACTCTGACTGTCGAGCGGCTGGGCTCTCTTACCAACCCCGTCGTCGAGGGCTGGCCCTGGCCGGCCCTGCGACCGTTCCGTCGCGCGCCTGTCGGCGCAGCGGACAACGCGCCTGTCGGCGCAGAAAGCAGGCAGTGATGTTCGAGTACTTCCCCGGCAACTACATCTGGAACCTCGGCGTGGTGGCCACGCTCAACAGCGGCGGCACGATCGACGAGGTCGACCGGGCCTGCCGGCCCATCCGCGAGCTCGCATCGCAAGGCTCCGACGTGGGCACGCAGGAGTTCATGGCCTCGTGGCGGCGGGTCGCCGACCAGCTGGAGGACCAGGCCCGCGAGGCCGAGAAGGAGGGCCACCTGCGGACAGCGGGGCAGAAGTACCTCCGCGCGTCGGTCTACCTGTGCCAGGCGGAGCGGATGCTCAGCAACTCCTCGCCCGACCGGATCCCGACGTACCAGCACTGCCTGGAGCTGATGGAGCGGTCCTTCGACCTGGCCGACCCGCTGACCCGGCGGGTGAGCATCGCGTTCGAGGGCACCACGCTGCCGGCGTTCTTCACCAACGCATCGGTGGACGGGGAGCCCGCGCCCGTGATGATCATGTGGAACGGGCTGGACTCGACCAAGGAGCACATGTACACCTCCGGCTGGCCGCTGGAGATGGCTGCCCGCGGCATCTCGGTGCTGCAGGTGGACTGCCCCGGGTCCGGGGAGGCGCTGCGGTTGCAGGGACTCACCTCGCGCGTGGAGACCGAGGAGTGGGCCAGGGCGATCGTGGACTACCTGGGGACGCGGTCCGATGTGCGGCACGACCGGATCGGCCTGGTCGGCTGGTCGCTCGGCGGCTACTACGTGCCACGTGCCGCGGCGTTCGAGAAGCGGCTCGCGCTCGCGGTCGCCTGGGGCGCCAACCACAACTGGGGCGAGGTGCAGCGGAAGCGGCTGGAGCGCGAGGGTGAGAACCCGGTCCCGCACTACTGGGAGCACGTCTTGTGGGTGTGGGGCGAGACCGACCTCGACACCTTCATCACCAAGGCCGAGCGGGTCAACCTCAACGGCGTCGTCGAGCAGATCACCTGCCCGCTGCTGATCACCCACGGCACCAACGACCGGCAGATCAACGTCGCCTATGCGCACCAGTCCTACGAGCAGGCGGTGAACGCGGCGAAGAGGGACCTCCGGCTGTTCACGCCGGAGGAGGGCGCCACCGAGCACTGCGGGCTGGACCACCTCCCGCACGTCGCCGCCTACACCGCCGACTGGATCGAGGACACGCTGCGGGAGCTGGACGCGGCGGCCACGTCGCCGTCCTGACCCATCCGCATGGCGGGGGTGCGGCGAACCAGGGTTGCCCTGTGTCCGTCGCACCCGAGAGGACAACGTCATGCGACCCCGACTCGCCGCTGCCGCCGCCGCCACACTGGCCGCGGTCGCCGTACCCGCTCCCGCCGATGCCGCCAGCAACGAGGCCACCGTCTCGGTGCTGCACGGCGTGCCGGGCCTGACCGTCGACGTCTACGCGAACGGCGAGGAGATCCTCCCGGACTTCGCCCCCGGCACCCTCAGCGACCCGCTCACCCTGCCCGCCGGCAGCTACGACCTGCAGGTGTACGCCGACGGCGACGGCCCTGGCAACGGCCAGCCGGCCGTCGAGGCCTCCGGCGTCGAGGTGCCCGGCGGGGTCGACGCGACCGTGGCGGCGCACCTCGACGCAAGCGGGCAGCCGACGCTGACCGTCTTCGTCAACGACACGGCGCCCACGGCGCCCGGGGAGGCCCGGCTGACGGTGCGGCACACCGCCGCCGCGCCCGCGGTCGACGTCCGCGCCGACGGGTCGGTGCTGTTCGGCGACCTGACGAACCCGGACGAGGCGTCCGGTGACGTGCCGGCCGGCACCTACTCCGCCGACGTCGTGCTCGCCGGCACCGAGACCGTGGCGATCGGCCCCGCCGACCTCGACCTGGCCGAGGGCACCAACACGATCGTCTACGCGTGGGGGAGCGCCGAGGGCGACAACCTCGACCTCGCCGTGCAGACCATCGACGGCCTGCACTCCGCGCCAGGCGTCTCCGGTGGCGAGGCGGGCCTGGCTCCGGAGTCCTCCGGCGCGCCGCTGTGGGCCTACGGCCTCGGCGCCTTGTCGCTGCTCGTGCTGCTGGCGGCCGGGCGACAGGCGGTCACCGCGCGACGCTGACGCACCGATGAGTGGGACGAGACCGGCCGTCCCGGCCGGCCTGCTGGCCGGCCTGCTGGCCGGGGTGCTGGGTGCGGCCGGTCTCGTTGTGTCCGCTGTGGTCGTCGTGCCGGCGGAACCCGCTCCGGGGGCGCACGCCCTGCCGCCGCTGCCGCCGGCGCCGGTGGTCCCTGCCCGGTCCGTGGAGCCGCCTCGCGACGGGTCCGTCACCCCGCCCGTCACCCGGCGCGCCGCCCGTGCGGTCAACCCTGTCGGGCTGGCGATCGCAGCCGTCGGGTTCTCCGCGCCGGTCAGCCCGGTCGGCGCCACCGGCGAGGGCCAGATGGCGCTTCCGGCGGACCCGCGAGTGCTGGGCTGGTACCGCTTCGGGCCCTCGATCGGCCCCCACGCCCGCGGCTCGGCGGTGATCGCCGGTCACCTCGACTCGGTGCGCTTCGGGCTGGGTCCCCTGGTCAGGCTCCGCGACGTCCGCCCCGGCGACCGGATGCGAGTCCTCGGCTCAGACAGCAGCACCCGGACGTTCGTCGTACGGCGCGTGGACCGCTACGACCGTCGGGCGCTCCCGGCCGAGCTCTTCGCCCGCCGGGGTCCGCTGCGGCTGCGCATCATCACCTGCGGCGGCGCCTACGACCCCGACCACGGCGGCTACCAGCAGAACCTCGTCGTCACCGCCACCCCCACCCCCCTCTGACCCCACTGCGCGTCACCGACCCCTCTCTGGGGTGGCGCCGAGTCGGCTCTTGCTCCCGGCGGGGTGGCGCCGAGTCGGCTCTTGCTCCCGGCGGGGTGGCGCCGAGTCGGCTCTTGCTCCCGGCGTACAAGACGAGTGGACCGTCGGTCGGCGCGACCGGGCGATGACCGCTGCTACTGGCTCGGCCGCGTGTGGGGGGGCGTTTGCGACGGCTCGGCCGCGTGTGGAGAGGCGTTTGCGACGGCTCGGCCGCGTGTGGAGAGGCGTTTGC
>JBIOUF010000057.1:0-4430 GCA_044866695.1 Nocardioidaceae bacterium
CGACGACCTCGAGGCGACGCTGCTGGCCCATGACATCGCGAAGATGTTCGAGGAGAAGCTCACCTACCCCGGGCAGATCAAGGTCACGGTCATCCGCGAGAGCCGCGCCACCGAGATCGCCCGCTGACGGGCCACCCGCCCGCGGCTACGCCCCTCCGCCGCCGCCCGGGTGCCCCATGCCGCCCATGCCCGCCTCGACGGCCATCAGGTCCGGTCCGGGCGTGATCTTGGCCCGGGACAGCCGGCGCTCGACCAGGACGGCGAGTCGTGACAACGCGTAGTTGATGGCGATGAAGATGAGGCCGACCACGAAGAGGGTCTGGATCGGGTTGTCCAGGTTGGCGGCGATGAGGTTGCCGCGCCTGAGCAGCTCGACGTAGAGACCGAGGATCGCCGCCAGCGAGGTGTCCTTGAGGACGACCACCAGCTGGCTGATCAGCGCCGGGAGCATGATGCGGAAGGCCTGCGGCAGCAGCACGATGCGCATCACCTGGGACTCGGTCATGCCGATCGCCCGGGCGGCCTCGCCCTGACCGCGGGGCAGCGAGGCGACCCCGGCCCTGAGGATCTCGGCGATGATCACCGAGTTGTAGAGGGTCAGCCCGATGACGAGGAACCACAGACCGTTCTCACCCGGCAGCGGAGTGACGTCGATACCGATCTCCGGGAGCACCTGCCACACGTAGAAGATCGTGATCACCACGGGGAGGCCCCGGAACAGCTCGATGAACCCGACCACCGGCACGCGGAGGACGACCCCGAGCATCATCCGGGCGACGCCCAGAAGGGTCCCGAAGACGATGGAGAAGGTAATCGCCAGAGCGGCCGCCACGAGGGTGGCCACCAGCCCCTTGCGGAGCAGCTCCCAGACCAGGGGGAACACCTCGTTGCTCGGGTCGATGAGCGGCCCCCACAGCTCCATCGAGAACTGGCCCTGGTCGGCCAGCCTTCTCACGGCCAGGCCGCCGAGCGCCAGCAGCACCAGCGTGGCCACGACCGTGCCGATGACCGCCCGGCGCCTGGCCCGGGGGCCGGGGGCGTCGTACAGGACGGTCTGCGGGCTGCTCATCGGGCGATCGCCAGCCTCTGCTCGAGGAAGGCGAGGATGCCGCCCGCCGGCAGGGTGATGCACAGGTAGCCGATGGCCACGCCGGTCAGCACCGGCACCGGGTCGTACCCCTGGGCGCTGGTCAGGGTCTTGCCCACGCTGTAGAGGTCTCCGCCGACACCGAAGGCGCCGACGACGGCGGAGTTCTTGAACATCGCGATGATCACGCTGCCCAGCGGGGGGACCGAGGTGCGGAAGGCCTGCGGGAGGATCACCTGCCCGAGCGACTGCGTGAACGTCAGTCCGATCGCTCGCGCGGCCTCGGCCTGGCCCGCGGGCACCGCGTTGATCCCGGACCGCAGCGCCTCGCACACGAACGCCGAGGTGTACACCACCAGGGCCGAGACCCCGAAGACGTAGTACGACCGGTTGATCCCGATCTCCGGGAGCCCGAAGGCGAAGAAGAAGAGGACCACGGTGAGGGGGCAGTTGCGGATCGTCGTGACCCAGGCGGTGCCGAACCACCGCAGCGACGGGATCGGGGAGACTCGGAAGGACGCGATCAGGGTGCCGAGCAGCAGCGCCCCGGCCATCCCCCACAGGCAGATTCCGAGCGAGCGGAGGAAACCGGACCAGAACAGGTCGAGGTTGTCGGTCACCGCGTCCATGCGACGGTTCCCTTCGGGCAGCGCGGGTGGTCCGGGACCCGGCTAGGAGACCCGGACCACCTCGACGGGTCGGGTCAGGTGCAAGGGTCGGGCTCGGGCAGGGTCGGCTCCTCGGTGCCCTCGACCTGTCCCGCGGTGCTGTTCCAGGCCTCGAGGTAGGCGTCCTCGTTGTCCTGCAGGGTCTCGTTGATGAACTCGCAGAAGTTGGCGTCGCCCTTCTTGATGCCGATGCCGTAGGGCTCCTTGGTGAACTGCTCGCCGACGAGCTTGAACTCACCGTCGGACTCGGAGACGAAGCCGAGGAGGATGACGTTGTCCGTGGTCACCACGTCGACCTGCCCGGTGCGCAGCGCGTCGGCGCACTTGTCGTAGACGTCGAACAGGGTGAGCTGCTTGCGGTTGGCGAGGTACTTCTTGATGTTCTCCGACGGAGTCGAGCCGGTCACCGAGCAGACCTGCTGGTCGGGGTTCGCCTTGAGGTCCTCCGGGTTCACGATGGTGTCGTTGTCCGACTTCACCATCAGCATCTGGCCGGCCTCGTAGTAGGGGCCCGCGAAGCTGATCCGCTGTTTGCGCTCGTCGTTGATGGTGTACGTCGCCACGACGTAGTCGACGTCGCCATCCTCGATCACCTGCTCCCGGACGTCGGAGGGGGTCTCCTTCCAGGTGATGTCGTCCTCGGCGATCCCCAGCTCGCCGGCGATGATCTTGGCGATCTCGACATCGAAACCCTCGGGCTTGTCCTCCAGGCCCAGCAGGCCGAACCCGGGCTGGTCGAACTTGGTTCCGACGGTGACCTTGCCTGCCTCGGCGAGCCTGGCCATCGTGGTGTCGGCCGGGAACGAGGGGTTGTCCGCGGGCTCGGTGGTCGCGTCGTCGTCCCCGCCGCATGCGGCCAGGGACATCGTGAGCCCGAGTCCGAGCGCGGAGAGAACAGCGCCGGTTCTCGTCAGTCGCATGGGTTTCTCCTTCGTCTCCGGCCGTCCGAGCGGCCTCTCATGGGAAATCGTCAGTGCTTCAGGATCTTGCCGAGGAAGTCCTTGGCCCGGTTGGACTGCGGGCTGGTGAAGAACGTCTCGGGGTCGTTCTCCTCGACGATCTGGCCGTCGGACATGAACACCACCCGGTTGGCGGCGGTACGGGCGAAGCCCATCTCGTGGGTCACCACGACCATCGTCATGCCGCCCTCGGCGAGCTCGACCATGACGTCGAGCACCTCCTTGATCATCTCGGGGTCGAGCGCCGACGTCGGCTCGTCGAAGAGCATCACCTTGGGTTCCATCGCCAGCGCCCTGGCGATCGCGACCCGCTGCTGCTGGCCACCGGAGAGCTGGGCGGGGTACTTCGCGGCCTGCTCCTTGACCCCGACCCGTTCCAGGAGGTCGCGGGCGCGCTGCTCGGCCGCGGACTTCTTGGCGCCGCGCACCTTGGTGGGGCCGAGGGTGACGTTCTCCAGGATGGTCTTGTGGGCGAACAGGTTGAACGACTGGAACACCATGCCCACCTCGGCACGCAGGTTGGCCAGCGCCTTGCCCTCGGCGGGCAGCGCCTCGCCGTCGAGGGTGATGGTGCCCCGGTCGATCGTCTCCAGGCGGTTGATCGCCCGGCACAGCGTGGACTTGCCGGACCCCGACGGCCCGATCACGACCACGACCTCGCCCCGGTTGACCGAGAGCGTGATGTCGCGGAGCACGTGCAGCTCCCCGAACCACTTGTCGACGTGGTCGAGCACAACGAGCGGCTGGCCCATCGCCGCCCGGGTCTCGGGGGCACTCGTCGTCATGCACCGGACCCTAACCGGGTCGCCGACCCGTGCATACGCTTCGGGACGGGGTGGGCGGGTGAATGTCACCCAATCGTTGCCTGCGGTGGGCCCACCGTGACCGCCGTACCCTGGGACCGCCATGACTGCCGCCGTGCCCGACTCCGCCGCGCCTGCGTCCTCGCCCGCCCGCCGACGCTACGAGGTGCGCACCTACGGCTGCCAGATGAACGCCCACGACTCCGAGCGGCTGGCCGGGCTGCTGGAGCAGGCGGGGTACCAGCGTGCGCCGGACGGCCAGCAGGCGGACGTCGTCGTGTTCAACACGTGCGCGGTGCGCGAGAACGCCGACAACCGGCTCTACGGCAACCTCGGCCACCTCGCGCCGGTTAAGGCACGCACGCCCGGCATGCAGATCGCCGTCGGCGGCTGCCTGGCGCAGAAGGACCGCGCCGAGATCACCCGCCGGGCGCCGTGGGTGGACGTGGTCTTCGGCACCCACAACATCGCCTCGTTGCCGGTGCTGCTCGAGCGGGCCCGGGTGCAGCAGCAGGCGCAGGTGGAGATCGCCGAGTCGCTGGAGGTGTTCCCCTCGACGCTGCCGACCAGGCGGGAGTCGGCGTACGCCGCGTGGGTGTCGGTGTCGGTCGGCTGCAACAACACCTGCACGTTCTGCATCGTGCCCGCCCTGCGCGGCAAGGAGCAGGACCGCCGACCGGGCGACATCCTCGCGGAGGTGCGCGCCCTCGTCGCGGAGGGCGTCATTGAGATCACCCTCCTGGGACAGAACGTCAACTCCTACGGAGTCGGGTTCGGGGACCGGCAGGCCTTCGGCAGGCTGCTGCGGGCCTGCGGTGACGTCGACGGGCTGGAGCGGGTCAGGTTCACCTCGCCGCACCCGGCCGACTTCACCGACGACGTGATCGCGGCGATGGCCGAGACACCGACCGTG
>JBIOUF010000058.1:0-6104 GCA_044866695.1 Nocardioidaceae bacterium
GCGCGGCGGCCCTCGCCTCACGAAGACCGGGCGGCGACCCTGGTCCTTGGGCTCGGGGCGGCCTTGACACCTGCATCCAAGTCCCAAGGACCACACCAGTCACACACGCCACACCGCATCAGCAGCCACAAGCCCCACGTCACACGCCCAACCAGCCGACTTTGCCGAGGCGCTGTTCCTGGTTCCGGTTGAGCTTGGGTTGCTTGCCGCGGAGCCGGCCCTTGGCCTTGGCGACTTCCGTGCCCCGCTCGTGGCCGCCATCGACGCCCAGCGCCGGCGGATGGCTCAGTCTCTGGACGCGGTCGTGTCCCATGGATTGAGGTAAGGGACGCCGAAGGGTTCGAAGTGTTTGGTGTTCCGCGTCACGACCGCCATCTGCGCAGACTCTGCGACGGCGGCAATGAGCGCGTCGTCGAACGGTGCGTGCTCGAGAACCCGATAGGCCGCGAGGCTCCGAGCCGCCGACAGGTCGAACGGCAGCACCCGGTCGGCGAACGTGGGCAAGACGTTCTCCTCGAACCAGCGACGCAGGACTGCTCCTTGTTCAGCGTCGGATCGTTCCCTGGCAGTCACTCCTCGCTCGATCTCCGCGATGGTGAACGCTGAGACGAACTGGTCACCGACGGGAACCGACGCTGCCCACACCTCCACGGGCCGGTTGCGCCCGCGGACCCGCAGTGCGGACACCACATTGGTGTCCAAGAGGTACTTCACAGTTGCGCTGAGCGAGCCGTCAGGCCCAGGCGCTCGGGCTCGAACTCGATGCCGGCACCTTCGTCGGTGGCCAGAAGGTCAACGATAGTGACTGGCTCGCCCTCCAGAGCCCTGGTCAGTACGTCGCGCGCCTCCGCCTCGACCGACCGGTGACGCTGCTTCGCACGCGCGCGAAGCGCAGCCTTGGTCCCCGCAGGAAGGTTGCGGATCAGGATCTGTTCCATAACGACCACCCTCCGATATCACTCAAACGATATCACTGCCGGGTTGACGAGCGCCACGACATCTCAGCGCGACTGCCAGGCGGCGGCCGGGATTGGCGGCAGCACCTGCCTTCGGTTCCCGGCGGTCAGCGTGGTCGGGACCTTCGGGATGTTCCTCATGCTGACCTACCACTTCCAGGCCGTGCTCGGGTACAGCCCGGTACGCACCGGCTGGCACCGGGACTGCTGGTCGCCGCCGCCGGGCTGGCGCTGCTCACCCAGCTCACGCCGTCCAGCGGCTACCTGACCACGATCCTCCCGGCCGAGGTGCTGGTCGGCCTGGGCATCGGCTGCGTCTTCACGCCGTCGATCGGCGTGGCCACCAGCGGCGTCGAGCCGCGGCTGGCCGGGGTGGCCGCCGCCACCGCCAACACGGCGATGCAGATCGGCAGTAGCGTCGGGACCGCGGTCCTCAACACCCTGGCCGTCAGCGCGACCCGCGACTTCGTGGGCCCCCGACCGAGGCCCTGGTGGACGGCTTCGCCGCCGCCACCGGCGGAGCCGCCGTGGCCCTGGTCGCCGGCGCATTGCTGGTGGTCGCGTTCCTGCGGCCCGCCGCTGCTGACCACGACCCCTCCGGAGGTGCGCGATGACCGTCGAGCTCAACCACACTCTCGTCCACGTCCGCGACATCTGGTCGGCCGCGCGCGACGTGGCCGGCGTCCTCGGGCTGGCCGAGCCCACGTCGTACGGCCCGTTCGCGGTGCTCCAGCTGGACAACGGGGCCTCGCTGGACTTCCTCGAGGACGGCGGCGAGATCCAGCCCCAGCACTACGCGTTCCTGGTCGGCGAGGACGACTTCGACGCGATCTGGGGTCGGATCCGCGACCAGGGACGCGAGTTCTGGGCAGACCCGTTCCGGCGGCGGCCCGGCGAGATCAACCACGGGGACGGCGGCCGCGGCCTCTACTGGGAGGGCCCGGACGGGCACTGGCTGGAGATCATCACACGGCCGTACGGCAGCGGCGAGCAGGGAGGCGAGCAGTCGTGACCGGCCCCCTGCACCGCCCGTACCCGCCCGACCGCTACCGCGGCACCGCCGGCGAGGTGTCCGGCTGGGTCCGGCCGGGCAACTTCTTCTTCGTGCCCTACGGCGGCCTGCACGGGTTCCGCGGGGGCGACCACGCCTCGATGCTGCTGCTGTTCACGCCCGGCGCGCCGCGCGAGGACTACTTCGAGACGCTGGCCGGTCTGGCGGAGAACCCGTTGACCGAGGAGGAGCGGCTGGAGTTCATGCTGCGCCACGACACCTACTGGACGCGACCATGACGACGTTCGGACACTCGAGGCCGACGCGCGCGGCGAACCGGATGCTGGCCCGGATGGTCGGCAAGGGACGCGGCCCAGGGTTCATCCGGCTGCTCACCGTGACCGGCCGCCGCACCGGACTCGCCCGCACCACACCGGTCGTGCCGCTCGTGACCGACCAGGGCCGCTGGCTCGTCTCGCCGTACGGCGAGGTCGGCTGGGTCCGGAACGCGCGCGCGGCCGGCCAGGTGACGCTCAGCCGCGGAGAGACGGTGGAGGTCCTGACGGCCACCGAGGTCGACACGGCCGACGCCGTGCCGGTCCTGAGGGCCTATCGCTCGATGAAGCCGGCCGGCTGGATCGTCCGCTCCCACCTGGCGTTCGGCCCACGGGCGTCGGACGCCGAGATCGCGGCCGTGGCCCAGCGCTACCCGGTCTTCGAGCTGTCGCCCCGATGAGACCCGCGACGGGGTCAGGTCGGTGGGGCGTGGGCCGGTAGGTCAGCTCCTGGGTCCGGCCGTCGAGCGTCCGGCTCTCGAGGAGCTCGAGGTCGAAGTCGCCCGCGCCACCGAACACCGGCCGGTCTCCCGTGCGCCCGCTGGTCACCGGGAAGATCGTCACCTGGACCCGGTCGACGAGCCCGGCCGCCATCAGCGCCCGGTTCAGCGACAGGCTGCCGTGCGAGCGCAGTGGGACCGGGGACTCCTCCTCGAGCCGGGCGACGACCTCGACCGCGTCATCGCGGCGTTCACGGGCCGAGCTCGCCGAGGTCCTCCCCGTCCGGCGGGGCGTCTCGACCTGAGGCTGAGCAGGGCGTCGCGTTGGTAGTCAGACTTGTTGATCGGTGGAGCATCGGGCGTACCCGACAAGCAGCGCGCTCATGACGCACCTCCAAGGCAGTGCCCGGTCGGACCGCGGAACGCGCCGACTCGGGCATCGGGGCAGCGCCGACTCCTCAGCAAGCGCGTCAGGTGTTGCGACCGCAACGGCAGCGGCGAGTCGTTGGCTCGAATGTGGAAACTATGCATACCGACTGGTTGACGCCGGTCGGTACAGTGGGGGACGTGACCACTCAAATCGCCATCCGCCTCGACCACGACGAGCTCGCGGCTCTGGACGCGGAGGTCGTGGAGGGCCGAGCCGCCAATCGTTCCGAGGCTGTCCGTCGCCAGATCGCTCGCCTCCAGCGAGAACAGCGGTATCGGCATGAGGAGGCCACGCTCCTCGAACTCGCTCGACGTGGTGAGCCGGTCTACCCTGACCTGGACGGCGTACTCGATCTGCCGCATCCCACCTTGGACTGATGCGCACCATCGCCTCAGTCCAACTCGACAAGCGTCGACCAGCCCTGATCTTGACCCGGCAGTCCAAGCTCCACCTCTTGACCTGGGTGACCGTCGCACCGATCACCAGCACCATCCGCGGCATCACCAGCGAAGTGTTGGTGGGGCCACGCAACGGGCTGAGCCACGACAGCGTCGTCAGCTGCGACAACATCACCACGGTGCGCAGGAGCGCGGTCGGCGACACCATCGGCTTGCTGTTCGACGACCAGGAACCAGCGCTGGCCCGTGCCGTCAGCGACGCCTTCGATCTGGAGCTCTCCTGACTGCCTAGCTGTGGTGAAAAGGGTCCGGCTAGCCGTGGCGAAAGGGTCCGGTAGTCCTCCGAAGGCCGTCACGTAGACCGATCGGCACGCGGAGCGTGACCAGTGCGGGATCGGCACGCGGAGCGTGACCAGCGCGGGATCCTGCAACGGTCTTGGTCGCCTCTGACGGTCAGCGGCCCGACGGGTGGAGCGTGCTCCTCGTGGGCGAGTATTGAAGACCTGTGGATAGGCGTGCCACGCGACTTGCTCATCACCTCCTGATGCGCCGTGTCGTTCCACCACCTTGCCCGTCTCGAACCTCGCTCTGGCGCGGACGGGGGCGAGCAGGCGATGCGCGTTGACCGCTCGCCACCTGGTCAGTGCCGACTCGATCAGCTTCAACGCCATGACCACGCCGGTCGCGAGCACCTTCGCCGCGGCCTGGGCGTGCTCCCTGTCCTCGGCGTTCCAGATCTCCGCCAGGCCTCTGCTCGATCCCAGCCGCCACGACATGAACTGAGGGGTAGCGTCGGCGACGAACCCGGATTGGAGCGACCCATGGACAATCCCACCGGTCAGAGTGCGCCGCGGGCCCTGATCGGTGTGCTCGTCGGCGCTGTCCTCGGTTTCGCGGTCGGCGCGGCTGCCTATCTACTCATCGACGCGGCGCTGAAGGGCCGCGGCGGCTGGGTCGAGGAGTTCCAGGGGCTGGCATGGAACCTGGTCCCACTGGGCGCGGTCGTCGGCGCGGGTGTTGGGGTCTTCGTGACCCGCCGGCGCTGAGCAGCGCCCAACCGGTCTCCGGCGAAGGGATCGGTCCCCGTGTCGCACGGGGAACCCGCTGCGAGACGGTTCATCGCCCGATGGCGGGCGTCTCTACCGATGATCAGGCCGTCTCGGATGCGGAACCGCTTTCGGAGATCACAGGCCAAGCGGAAGGTCGGAGGCGCCGGGGCCCCAATGGGGTGTCGGATGTGGGACGACCGCGCCGTAGTAGGTCAGCGCCGTGGTGACGACTCCGCGAGGTTGGCCTTCGCGGCGATCCGTTGGCGTTCGATGGCTCGGTACACCGTGGAGTGGCCGACGCCGAACAGCTCGGCGACCTCGAGAGTGCTGTCCTCACCGCTGTGTACCAGGGAGACCAGATGGGCTTCCTGTTTCCGGTTGAGCTTGGGCTGCTTGCCGCGGAGCCGCCCTTGGCCTTCGCGACATTCACGCCCTCGCGGGTGCGCAGCCGGATCAGGTCGGACTCGAACTCAGCGACCATCGCCAAGACGTTGAACAGCAGCCGGCCCATGCGTCGGTGGGATCGAGCAGACCGTCGCGTTGGGCCGTCAGGTCTTGCTGATCGGTGGAGCATCGAGCGTACCCGACAAGCAGCGCGCTCATGGCGCACCTCAGGATAGGTGGCCGGCTCGAGAGAAGGTTCCCGGCTACCGGCGACGGCGACGGGCGACGAACCGATCTTCGCAACCTAGGTTGCACAACCGGCGGTCGCAACGTGTTGGAGATCGTGGAGCCGCTGATCATCGCCAGCGCTCGCAAGCACGGTGTCTCTGACGACGACATCCTCCACGCGTTCAACCACCCGATCAGCTACGAGGACCTCGACGAAGGATTCGTGACGATCGTCGGCCCCAGCCGCTCCGCCCACCTGATCGAACTCGGGTTCATCGACACCGACCACGGACCCGGTCATCGTCCACGCGATGACTGCCCGCAGAAAACACTTGAGGTGATGACCATGCCCCGCAGCTTGCAGGAGATCCTTGAGCATGCCGACGAGCTCGAGCGCCGCTTCGCCGACCACGAGCCGGCTGATATGCGCGACGCCGCGCCGCTACGCGCGCTGCGTGATGCGGTCACCGAACGCGCCGCCAACGAGCGACGCATCGCCGACGCCGTCACCGCCGCGCGCGAAGCGGGCGTGTCCTGGGCGGCGATCGGCGGCATGCTCGGCACCTCCGGCGAGGCGGCACGCAAGCGCTACGGAGTCAGTACGAAGACCGCATGACACAGGCATCCGGTTGGGGACCGGAAGCGGATCGTCACGCGGAGCGTGACCAGTACGGGGTCGTCACGCGGAGCGTGACCAGTGCGGGGATCCCCGAAGGGGTCGAGATGCGATCTGCATCGTTTTGCATCGGTGCGGCTACGATACGGGCATGAGCAGGGCCATCACCGTGCGTCTCGACGAAGCTGATCACGCCGCGCTGACCCGGCAGGCTGACCAGCTGCGCGTCCAGCCAGGGACGCTGGCGCGCATGCTGGTCCACGCCGGCCTCAGCGAA
>JBIOUF010000059.1:0-16762 GCA_044866695.1 Nocardioidaceae bacterium
GCTGGTTGAGGAGCCGGAGCGCTAGCGGAGGCGTCTCGAAACCAGCGGCACCGTGGCAGAGACTGCGCCCAAGCGCCGGTGGTTTCGAGACGCTCGCAAGCTCGCTCCTCAACCACCGGAGGGTCGCAAGCTCGCTCCTCAACCACCGGGGGGTCGCAAGCTCGCTCCTCAACCACCCGGGGAGGGGCGGGGGGTCAGCCGCGGCGGGCCCGGGCGGCCACCTTCGCGCGCCGGTGGGCGTCGAGCACGACCTTGCGGATCCGGACCGCCGCGGCGGTGACCTCGACGCACTCGCCCTCGCGGCAGAACTCCAGGCTCTGCTCCAGCGACAGTCGGCGTGGCGGGACCAGCTTCTCGAAGGTCTCCGCGGTGGAGGACCTGACGTTGGTCTGCTTCTTCTCCTTGGTGATGTTGACGTCCATGTCGTCGTCGCGGGCGTTCTCGCCGACCACCATGCCCTCGTACACCTCCGTCCCGGGCTCGACGAACAGCGTCCCGCGCTCCTGGAGGTTCGTCATCGCGTACGACGTGGCGACCCCGGACCGGTCCGCGACCAGCGACCCGGTCGCCCGCGACCGGATCTCCCCGTACCAGGGCTCGTAGCCCTCGAACACGTGGTGGGCGATGCCGGTGCCCCTGGTGTCGGTGAGGAACTCGGTGCGGAAGCCGATCAGTCCCCGGCTGGGCACCAGGAACTCCAGCCGGACCCAGCCGGTCCCGTGGTTGACCATCTGCTCCATCCGGCCGCGGCGCTGGGCGAGCAGCTGGGTCACCGTGCCGAGGTACTCCTCCGGGACGTCGATGGTCAGCCGCTCCACCGGCTCGTGCAGCGCGCCGTCCACCTGCCTGGTGACCACCTGCGGCCGGCCAACGGTCAGCTCGTACCCCTCCCGGCGCATCTGCTCGACCAGGATGGCCAGGGCCAGCTCACCGCGCCCCTGCACCTCCCAGGTGTCCGGCCGCTCGGTCGGCAGCAGCCGGATGGACACGTTCCCGACCAGCTCGCGGTCCAGCCGGTCCTTGACCAGCCGGGCGGTCACCTTGGCGCCCTTGACCCGCCCCGCCAAGGGGGAGGTGTTGGTGCCGATCGTCATGGAGATGGCCGGCTCGTCCACGGTGATCAGGGGCAGCGGCTCGGGCCGCTCCGGGTCGGCGAGGGTCTCGCCGATCATGATGTCTGCGATGCCGGCGATCGCCACGATGTCGCCCGGCCCGGCCTCCTCCCCGGGCCTGCGCTCCAGCGCCTCGGTGACCAGCAGCTCGGTCACCCGGACCCGCTGCTCGGAGCCGTCGCGGCGCAGCCAGGCCACCTGCTGGCCCTTGCGCAGCGTCCCCTGGTGCACCCTCAGCAGCGCCAGCCGGCCCAGGAACGGGCTGGCGTCGAGGTTGGTCACCTGGGCCTGCAACGGCGCGCCGGGCCGGTACGTCGGGGCGGGGATCGTCTCGAGGATGGTGCGGAACAGCGGCTCGAGGTCGGGAGAGTCCGGCATCGCGCCGTTCTCGGGCGCCTCCAGGCCCGCCCGGCCGGCCTTGGCGCTGGCGTAGACCACCGGGAAGTCCAGCGCGTCGGCGCTGTGGGAGTCGTCCAGGAGGTCCATGAACAGCTCATAGGTCTCCTCGACCACCTCGGCGATGCGGGCGTCGCCCCGGTCCACCTTGTTGACCACGAGCACCACGGGCAGGTCTCGGTTGAGCGCCTTGCGCAGCACGAACCGGGTCTGCGGCAGCGGCCCCTCGCTGGCGTCGACCAGCAGCACGACGCCGTCGACCATGGACAGCCCGCGCTCCACCTCGCCGCCGAAGTCGGCGTGCCCGGGGGTGTCGATGATGTTGATCGTGGTCGGCGCCTCCGCGGCCGGCCCCTGGTAGCGCACCGCGGTGTTCTTGGCCAGGATGGTGATGCCCTTCTCCCGCTCGAGCTCGCCGCTGTCCATGGCGCGCTCGTCGACGTGGGCATGTTCGCCGAACGCGCCGGACTGCCAGAGCATCGCGTCGACCAGCGTGGTCTTGCCGTGGTCGACGTGGGCCACGATGGCGACGTTGCGCAGGTCGGTGCGGGTGGCCTCACCCATCGAAGGCGCGTTCCAGGGCCGCCTCGACGTGCAGGGTGGTGCAGGGCAGCACCGGCAGCTCGCAGTCGGCCTGGTGGATCAGCAGCTCCAGCTCGGTGCAGCCCAGGACCACCCCCTGGGCGCCGCGGTCCCACAGCCCGTCCAGCAGCGAGACGACCGTGCGGCGGGACCGGTCCAGCACCTTCCCGTGCACCAGCTCGTCGTAGATGATCCGGTTGACCTCCGGCTGGTCGGCCGGTTCCGGCAACACGATCTCCAGGCCATGGCGGGCCAGCCGGTCGGTGAAGAACCGCCGCTCCATCGTGAACGACGTGCCGATCAGGGCGACCGTGGACAGCCCCAGCCGGGTCGCCTCCTCCGCGACGGTGTCGGCCAGGTGCAGCATCGGCACCGAGACCGCCGCCGCCACCTGGTCGGCGACCAGGTGGAAGGTCGTCGTGCACAGCACCAGCAGCTCCGCCCCCGCGGCCTCGACCCCGCGCGACGCGGTGACCAGGATCTCGGCGATGTCGTCCAGCCGCTCCTCCGAGAGCAGGTCGGTGAGCTGCTGCAGGTCGACAGAGGCCATCACCAGATGGGCGGAGTGCCACCCGCCGAGCCGCTTCTCGACGCCCTGGTTCAGCAACCGGTAGTACTCCGCGGAGCTCTCCCAGCTCATGCCCCCGACGAGGCCGATCGTGCGCACGGGCCGATCCTCGCACGGACGCCGGGTCAGGACACCCGGTGCACCTTGTGCTGGGCGGCCTGCGCCCGGGGCCGCATCACCAGGTGGTCGATGTTGACGTGCCGAGGCCGGGTCACGACCCAGGCCACCGCGTCGGCGACGTCGTCGGCGACCAGGGGCTCGGCCACGCCGGCGTACACGGCGTCGGCCTTCTGGTCGTCCCCGCCGTACCGGACCGTGGCGAACTCGTCGGTGCGCACCATCCCCGGCGCGATCTCGCAGATCCGCACCGGCTGGTCGAACAGCTCCAGCCGCAGCGTCTCGGTCACCACGTGGGTGCCGTGCTTGGCTGCGGTGTAGCCGCCCCCGCCCTCGTAGGCGACCATGCCCGCGGTCGACCCGATGTTGACGATGCAGCCGGCGCCGCTCGCGACGAGCGCGGGGAGGAGGGCCTGGGTCACCCGCACCAGGCCGAGGACGTTGACCTCGTACATCGCCCGCCACTGGTCGAGGTCGGCACCGGCGACCGGGCTGTCGCCGAACGCGCCGCCTGCGTCGTTGACCAGCACGTCGAGCGTCCCGCCGACCACGTCCGCGAGCCGGCGCACGGACTCGGCGTCGGTCACGTCACAGGTGACCGCCGTCCCGGCGATGTCCTCGGCGAGCCCCTCGACCCGGTCGGTGCGGCGGGCTGCGCAGAACACGTGGTAGCCGGCACGGGCCAGGTGGCGCGCCGTCGCCGCCCCGATGCCGCTGCTCGCACCGGTGACGACGGCGGTCCGCCCGGGCTGCGAAGCGGTGGTCATGGGCACAGTCTGCCCCGGCGCGTAGGCATGACCCTCTCGGGAATGAGACACACTCACAGATGGTTGTCGCCTGGAGGTATGCCACACGTGACCGGCCGCACCGCACGACCCGCCGCGAGGTTCCCCTCCGCGGACGCTCCGGCCACCCCGGCCGGAGCCGACGTCCACCGGGTGGCGATGATCTCGCTGCACACCTCCCCGCTCGACCAGCCCGGCACCGGCGACGCCGGCGGGATGAACGTCTACGTCCTCGAGCTCTCCCGGCGGCTGGCCCAGCAGGGCCTGGCGGTCGAGGTGTTCACCCGTGCTACGTCGTCGCGGCTTCCCGACGTGGTGCCCGTCGCACCCGGGGTGCTGGTGCACCACGTCCATGCCGGGCCGTTCGAAGGGCTGGCCAAGGACGAGCTGCCCGCCCAGCTGTGCACGTTCGCCCGCGACCTGCTGCGCACCGAGGCGGCCCACGAGCACGGCTGGTTCGACCTGGTGCACTCCCACTACTGGCTGTCCGGGCAGGTCGGGGCGCTGGTCCGCGACCGGTGGGGGGTACCGCTGGCGCACACCATGCACACGATGGCCAAGGTGAAGAACGACTTCCTCGCCGAGGGCGACGTCCCGGAGCCGTCTGCGCGGCTGCTCGGGGAGCAGCAGGTCGTCGACGCGGCCGACATGCTGGTCGCCAGCACCGAGGTCGAGGCCAAGCAGCTGGTGAACCTGTACGACGCCGACCCCACCCGCGTCGAGGTGGTGCCTCCCGGCGTCGACCTGGAGGTGTTCCGGCCCATCGGCCAGGCCCGGGCCCGAGCCCGCCTCGGCATCGCGCCCGACGCGGTGGTGCCGCTGTTCGCCGGCCGGATCCAGCCGCTGAAGGCCCCCGACATCCTGCTCCGCGCGGTCGCCCTGCTGCTCGACCGCGACCCCGCCCTGCGCGACCGGCTGCTCGTGCCGGTCGTCGGCGGGCCGTCCGGCACCGGCCTGGACCGGCCGACCGCCCTGGTCGAGCTCGCGGCGTCGCTGGGGATCGCCGACGTGGTGCGGTTCGTGCCCCCGCTGGCGCAGGCCGACCTGGCCACCTGGTTCTCGGCGGCGACGGTCGTGGTGGTGCCGTCGTACAACGAGTCGTTCGGGCTGGTCGCGGTCGAGGCGCAGGCGGCCGGCACGCCGGTGGTCGCGGCGGCCGTCGGAGGGCTGACCACCGTGGTGCGCGACGGCGTGTCCGGGCTGCTGGTCGAGGGCCACGACCCCGCCGCGTACGCCGCCGTCCTGGAGCGGGTGCTGCGCCGGCCGGCCTACCGCGACCGGCTCGCCGCCGGCGCCGTACGGCATGCCTCGGAGTACTCCTGGGAGCGGACCGCGCAGCACACCCTCGAGGTGTACCGCAAGGCGGCGGCCGCCCGCCGCTGGCGCGAGGAGGCGGTGGTCGGCCGATGACCGCCGACGAGCAGGCCACGGCGCTGGACGTCGTCGAGGCGACCCTGGCCGACAGCGGGCTGGACTGGGAGGGCCTCGGGAACGGGCAGTTCGCGGTCGTTCTTCCCGGCGAGCGCAAGCTGCAGACGCCGTGCCGGCTCGACGTGGGCCCGCACGCGCTGGCCGTGCACGCCTTCGTCGCCCGGCGACCCGACGAGAACCACGAACGGGTCTACCGTTGGCTGCTGGAGCGGAACCTGCGGCTGTACGGCGTCGCGTTCGCCGTGGACGCTCTCGGCGACATCTACCTCGACGGGCGGCTGCCGCTGTCCTCGGTCACCCCCCACGAGCTCGACCGGCTGCTCGGCGCGGTGCTCACCTACGCCGACGAGTCGTTCAACACCATCCTCGAGCTCGGCTTCGCCAGCTCCATCCGCCGCGAGTGGGAGTGGCGCCTCGCGCGAGGCGAGTCCACCCGCAACCTCGCCGCCTTCCGCGGCTGGCTCGAGCGCGACACTCCGGCCCCGCCCCTCCCCTGACCCCGACCCGTCACAACCTCCCCGCCTGGAACCGCCGACCCGTTGCAACCTCCCTGCCGGGAGCCGCCGAGCCGTCGCAACCTCCCGCCCGGGAGCCGCCGGACCGTCACGTGTCGAGCTTGTACCCCAGGCCGCGGACGGTGACCAGGTGGCGGGGGTTGGCCGGGTCCGGCTCGATCTTGGCGCGCAGGCGCTTGACGTGGACGTCGAGGGTCTTGGTGTCCCCGACGTAGTCCGATCCCCAGACCCGGTCGATGAGCTGGCCGCGAGTCAGCACCCGGCCGGGGTTGCGCAAGAACAGCTCCAGCAGCACGAACTCCTTCAGCGGCAGCCGGGCCTCCTTGCCGGCGACCGTGACGACGTGGCGCTCGACGTCCATGCGCACCGGTCCCGCCTCCAACGTCTTGGGCGCCGCCTCGACGTCCCCGCCGCGCCGTAGCACCGCGCGGATCCGGGCCACCAGCTCACGAGGGGAGTAGGGCTTGGTGACGTAGTCGTCGGCGCCGAGCTCGAGGCCGACCACCTTGTCCACCTCGCTGTCCTTGGCGGTGACCATGATCACCGGCACGGCGGAGGTCTGCCGGATCCGGCGGCACACCTCGGTGCCGGACAGCCCGGGCAGCATGAGGTCGAGCAGCACGATGTCCGCGCCGGCCTGCTCGAGCTCGCGCAGCGCGTCCGGACCGGTCGTCGCGACGGCCACCTCGAAGCCCTCCTTGCCCAGCATGTACGCCAACGCGTCGCTGTAGCTCTCCTCGTCCTCGACCACGAGCACGCGGCTCACTGATCCACACTCCCTCCAGGTCCACTCCGTCCGGCCTCATCGGCACGGCCCTCCTCAGGGTGGGGAGCGGAGGACCGGCCCGGCAGCGTGAGAGTGAACGTCGAACCCTGTCCCTCCACCGACCAGACCGAGACCTCGCCGCCGTGGGCGGCCGCGACGTGCTTGACGATCGACAGCCCGAGCCCCGTACCCCCGGTCGAGCGGTGCCGGGCGGGGTCCACCCGGTAGAACCGCTCGAAGATGCGGTCGATCTCCGACGCGGGGATGCCGATCCCCTGGTCGGTGACGGTCAGCGCGACCATGCCCGGGTCGGCCGGGCGGGCCGCGACGACGACGCTGCTCCGGTCCGGCGAGTAGGTGACGGCGTTGGCCACCAGGTTGGACAGGGCCAGGACGACCTGGTCGGCGTTCCCGAGCACCTCCAGCCCGGGGGTGCCGCTGTGCACCAGCTCGATCTCCTTGGCCTTGGCCTCGATCGCGACGCGGTCCAGGGCGCGGCTCACGGCGGCGTCGACGGGCACCGGTACGGCGGCCTCGAGGGGGTCGTCGCCCTGCAGGCGGGAGAGCTCGACGATCTGCTGGACCAGGGTGGACAGGCGGGCCGACTCGGTCCGCATGCGACCGGCGAAGCGAGCCACGGCCTCGGGGTCGTCCGCGGCCTCCTGGACCGCCTCGGCGAGCAGGTTCAGCGCGCCGACGGGGGTCTTCAGCTCGTGGGACACGTTGACCACGAAGTCCTGGCGAATCGCCTCCACCCGCCGTTCGCGGGTGCGGTCCTCCACCAGCGCTAGCACCAGCCGACTGCTCAACGGCGCCACCCGCGCGCTCACCAGCCGGGGGGGAACGCCGCGCCCGCGGTCGAGCGTGAGCTCGGTCTCGCGGATCTGACCGTCGCGACGAACTTCGTGGACCAGCTCTCCGAGCGCCGCGACGGTCAGCCTGCCGCCGCTGACCAGGCCGAGCGCGTACGCCGGCGCCGACGCGGACAGCACGTCGTCGTTCTCGTCCACGACCAGCGCGCTGGACCGCAGCACCCCGAGCACCGTGGCGATCCCGGGTGGCAGCCCACTGCTCTCCGCTGTCGTCGCGGTCGCGTGCATCGTGCGCTCGCTGACCCGCCACGCGAACGTGACGCCCGCCCCCAGAACCGCGCCGAGCAGCGCCAGGAGGAGAGCCTGGGTCGTGGAGTCCACGCCTTCGATCGTAGGTGCCATCGGGGGCGCCCGGCCCGGTCCGAGAGCCAGGCGTCGAGGGGGCGTGGACGACTGTTCACCGCGCGTTCACGCTCGGTCGCCCGGGATTCACCTCGGCGGCCTACCGTCGGGGCATGCGCGACGCCTACTTCGACCAGCTCGACGCGATCGTCGACGAGCTGGTCGCGATGACCCGTCAGGTCCAGCGTGCGGTCTCCCGCGCGACGACCGCCCTGCTGGACGCCGACGGCGCGGTCGCGGAGTCGGTGATCTCCGACGACGTGGCGATCGACCTGGCCCGTGAGCGCATCGAGGAGCGGTCCTTCGAGCTGCTCGCCCTGCAGCAGCCGGTGGCCGGGGACCTGCGCATGCTGGTGGCGGCCCTGCGCATGGTCTCGGACCTGGAACGGATGGGCGACCTGTCGGTGCATGTCGCGAAGGTGGCCCGGCTGCGGCTTCCCGACCACGCCGTACCCGCCGAGCTGGTGCCGACCTTCGCCAGGATGGCCACGGTCGCCGAGCACATGGTGGGCAACACCGCCGAGATCATCGCCGACCGCGACGTGGACGCCGCCCGGGAGCTGGAGCGGTCCGATGAGGAGATGGACCGGCTGCGCAAGACGTCGTTCCAGATGATGTTCGACGGCGAGTGGCCCTACGGGGTCGAGGCCGCCGTCGACGTGGCACTGCTCGGCCGCTACTACGAGCGGATCGCCGACCATTCCGTCTCGCTGGCCCGTCGGGTCGTGTACCTGGTCACCGGGGAGTGGCAGCGAACGGTGGACGCCTGAGCGGGCCGTCAATCCTGGTGCGCCGAGCCGTCAATCCTGGTGCGCCGAGCCGTCAATCCTGGTGCGTCGAGCCGTCGATCCTGGTGGGTCGAGTGCCTCGCCGTGGCTGCGGCGCGCTGGCAGGCCCGCTCGGGCGACCGCCGGCCAGCGCACCGCGGACGCTCGGCGCGGGACCCTCGCGCCGCCGGCCCTGCGACGACTCGTCTGCAAGCCGGCCGATGGGCCTGCCCCGTGGCTGTCGCCGGTTCTGCCCCGATGACACGATGGACCGGTGCAGGCCAGGGCTCCCGCGGACGCGTCGCTCGACGACGTCGAGGAGTTCGCCGCAGCCGCGTCGGCGTTCACCAGACTGCTGTCGTCGGCGGACCTCCGGGCTCCGGTGCCGACCTGCCCGGGCTGGCGCGTCTACGACCTGGCCGTGCACCTCGGCAACGAGCATGGCTGGGCCGCCACCGTGGTCGAGACCGGCCGCCGGGCCGCCGAGCAGCACGACGAGCCGGCCTCCCGGCGTCGCGGGAGGTCGGTCGCGCAGTGGTACGCCGGCAAGGCAGAGGACCTGCACGCCGTGCTCGAGGTGGCCGACCCGGCCGCCTCCTGCTGGAGCTTCGCCACCGGAACGGGGACGGTGCGGTTCTGGAGCCGCCGTCAATGGCACGAGACCACGATGCACACCGTCGACCTGGCTGCGGCCGCGAAGGTCGCCCATCCCCTCGCCGCCCACGCGAGCGCCGACGGCGTCGACGAAGCCCTGCGGGTCTTCCTGCCCTGGATGGCCGCCCGGGACCGGCCCCCCGACCTGACGGCTCCGCTCACCCTGACGGCGACCGACCTGCCGCGGTCCTGGGGCCTGCGCCCGGGCTCCCCGGCACCGCGCGTGGTCGACGGGCCGGTCGAGGCGTGGAACCGGGTGGAGGCCACGTCCGACGTGCTGTTCCGGCTGCTCTGGGGCCGGCTCCCGGTCGACGACCCGAGAGTGAGGTACGTCGGGGACGCCGACCCCGCGCGACGGTTCCTCACCGGCCCGCTGACGCCCTGACCCGGCCCCCGTCGACCCACCAAGATTGACGGCTCGACCCACCAAGATTGACGGCTCGGCGAAGAAGGGGGTGGGTTCGGTTCGCTCAGCGGCCCTGGTTGGCGACCGCCTGGATCGCGGCGGCGGCGGCCTCGGGGTCGAGGTACTCTCCGCCGCGGAGGGTCGGGCGGAGGTTCGCGTCGAGGCGGTAGACCAGCGGGATCCCGGTGGGGATGTTCAGGCCGATGACGGCCTCCTTGGACATGCCGTCCAGGTGCTTGACCAGCGCGCGGAGGCTGTTGCCGTGGGCCGCCACGCAGACGGTGCGGCCGGTACGCAGGTCCGGGACGATGGCGTCGTACCAGTAGGGCAGCATCCGGTCGATGACGTCGGCCAGGCACTCGGTGCGCGGGACGATCTCGTCGGGCAGGTCGGCGTACCTCGAGTCGCCCACCTGCGACCACTGGTCGTCGTCGGCGATCGGGGGCGGCGGGGTGTCGTAGGAACGGCGCCAGAGCATGAACTGCTCCTCGCCGAACTCCTCCATCGTGGCCTTCTTGTCCTTGCCCTGGAGGGCGCCGTAGTGCCGCTCGTTCAGGCGCCACGAGCGGCGCACGGGGATCCAGTGCCGCTCGCAGGCGTCCAGGGCGAGGTGCGCGGTGGTGATGGCGCGGCGAAGCACCGAGGTGTGGAGTACGTCGGGCAGCAGGTCGGCCTCGGCGATGAGGCGGCCGCCGCGCTCCGCCTCCACGCGGCCCTTCTCGTTGAGGGGTACGTCGACCCAGCCGGTGAACAGGTTCTTGGCGTTCCACTCGCTCTCGCCATGCCGGAGCAGGACCAAGGTGTAGTGCGCGTCGCTCATCAGGAGGTCTCCTCGCTGGGCTCGTCGGTCGGTGCCGGCTCGGTGGGGCTCGCGCTCGGCGACGCCCCCGAGCCGCCCTGGCTGCCCGAGGTGTCCAGGCCTTCGTACTCGCCGGTGGCCGCGACGACGGGCACGGTGAGCTCGGCGGCCTCCCCGTTCGCGAAGGTGAACACCAGCCGCACGAAGTCGCCGGCCACGACCGCGTCGCCGGAGACCGTGACGTGCCCGGTCTCCCCGAGCTCCAGGCTGCCCTCCGGGGGGATCTCGGCGTCGGCGTCGCCCAGCTCGACGGTCAGGTCGCTGTCGTCGCCGGCGCCTTGGACGCCGGTCAGGGAGTCGGGCTCCTCGACGTCGGTGTTGACCAGGGTGGCCACCACGGTGCCCGAGCCGTCCTGCTGCGACACCACCAGGGCGTGGATGACGTAGACCGACCCGTCGCGGTCGTTGGAGCCCTCTGAAGGGGTGTAGACCTGGTTGGTCTGCGCGTCGAAGCCGACCCCGCAGGAGGCCAGCGCCGGCGCGGCGGCGGCGACCAGGGTCACGGCGAGGAGTCTCATGCGGCGGGAGAGCAACACGTCGATCTCGGGTCCTCTCGGCGGGCGACGGACGCCTCACGGGGCCGCCGCCGACGGGCGGGTCACACGGACGGCCCGAGTCTAGGGCACCCGGCAGCCGCTCCGCCGAGGCACACCCCCACCCGGTCTGTCAAGCCCCGATGTGCCGTCTGACCTGCGCAAACAGTCCAGGGATGGGAGGAACGGGCGTGTTATCCTAGTCACCTAGGAAGGGGTACCTGCCACATGACATTTACCGTCGGCGAAACGGTTGTTTACCCGAACCACGGGGCCGCAGTCATCGAGAACATCGAGATGCGCACGATCAAGGGAGAGGCCAAGAAGTACCTGGTGCTTCGGATCGTGGCCCAGCAGGACCTGGTCGTTCGCGTGCCGGCCTGCAACCTGGACCTCGTCGGCGTCCGCGACGTGGTGGACCGCGAAGGCCTGGACCGGGTCTTCGACGTCCTGCGCGCGGCGCATGCCGAGGAGCCCACCAACTGGTCGCGGCGGTACAAGGCCAACCTGGAGAAGCTGCACTCCGGTGACGTCATGAAGGTCGCCGAGGTGGTCCGCGACCTGTGGCGCCGGGAGCGGGACCGTGGCCTGTCGGCCGGCGAGAAGCGGATGCTGGCCAAGGCCCGCCAGATCCTGGTCTCGGAGCTCGCGCTCGCCGAGCACACCAACGAGGACAAGGCCGAGGCGCTGCTCGACGAGGTGCTCGCCTCCTGAGGAGGTTGCTCTCCGGCTCCGAGCCCCCGGCTGTCCACTGGCGCCGGGGGCTCGTGCGTGTCCGGCCGGTTGGATGGTCGACGTGACCAGCCCGCCCGGCTCCGGGGTGCGCGCCGTCGTCCCGTTGGAGGGCCGTGGCGACCTGCCCTTCGAGACCGTCCACGAGGTGCCGCTGCTGCTGCACGCCGTCGCGGCCCTGTCCGGGCTCGGGGCCGTGCTGGTCACCGGAGACCGGCACCAACGGCGCCGGGCCGGCGCGGTACTGCCGCCGGGGACGGAGGTGGCGGACCCGGCCGCGCTCTGGTCGGCCCCGCCCGTGCGGGTGCTGCTGCACGACTGCCTGTGCCCGCTGGTGCCCCGGGCGTTCCTCGAGCAGATGGCCTGCGAGCCGGGTACGTCGGCGGCGTACCGCCCGGTCACCGACACCCTCAAGGTCGTGCAGGACGACCGGACCGTCGGCACCGTCGACCGGGAGCAGTTCGGCATCGTGACCTCGCCGCTGCTGCTGGTCGGCGTCCCGGGGCGCCCGCCGACCGAGGACTTCGCCGCGACCGTGCTGTGGCTGCGCGAGCGGACCTCGGTGGCGATGGTGAAGGCGCCCTCGATCGGGCGCCGCGCGTCCGACCGGGGCTCCCTCAGCGTGCTGGAGAGCGTGGACGCGCTGGCCCGCAGCGTCCGCGAGTACTGACCCCCGGACCCCCGGACGCCGGGCGTCACGAGCGGTCGAACAACGCCCGGATCTCCTTGACCATCTTGGCCGGCTGCCGCATCACCGAGCGGGGCAGGCCGCGCAGGTAGCCGGCGGGGTCCTGCCGGGCGCGCCGCAGCATCCGTCTGGGCTTGCTGACCACGCGCTTCTCCAGGTCGTGCAGGTACGCCGGGACCAGCGCCCGCGAGGTCATCTCGAACCGGTGCCCGCAGCGAGTGCAGCGCACCGACTCCAGCAGCCGCCCGGCGTAGTGCAGCTCGTGCTCGGTGACCCGGTCGCAGACCTCGCACTGCAGGTCCGCGTGCTCGACGTTCCCGGGGCTCACCGATGCCCACCCCTCCCAGGTGCCGGCGCCGACAGGTCCCAGCCTGCCTTGGCGAGCAGGCGTTCGGCCAGGAAGAGGTCCTCGGGGAAGGTGATCTTGATGTTCGCGGCCTCGCCCGCGACGCACCGGACGTCCAGGTCGGTGTATCGCTCGACGCAGCTGGCGGTGTCGGTGCCGACGAACCCGTCGGCGGCGGCGGCCGTGTACGCCGCCAGCAGCGGCTCGGCGCGGAACGCCTGGGGCGTCTGCACCGCAACCGTCCGCCGGTGCTCGGGAGCTGCGCCGGCCAGGGGGACCAGCGCGGGCTGCTCGCACACGGGCAGCGCCCCGCCGTCGGCGTAGGCCGCCTCGATCACCGCGGCGAACATCGCCGCACCGGCCAGCGGGCGCGCCGCGTCGTGGATGACCACCACGTCGGTCTCGCCACGCCCGATGGCCGGCCCGAGGGCCTGCAGCGCATGCCACTCCGACTCGTGCCGGGACGACCCGCCGACCACCAGGGTCACCTGGACGCCGGGCAGCTCGCGGCGCACCGTCGCCTCCACGTGCTCGCGGTCGACCTCGCGGATGACCACGACCACGTGGGTGATGCCGGGCAGCGAGCCGACCCAGCGCACCGGGTAGGTGAACACCCGCCGGCCGGCGAGCGGCAGCAGCACCTTGTTGGTGTCGTGGCCGACCCGCCGGCCGTCGCCCGCGGCCAGCATCACCAGCGCGGCCCGCACCGGCTGGGTGCGCAGGCGGAGGACGGCGGCCACGCCGCGAGAGTACGGCAGGGGCGGTCGTCGCGACGGCCCCCGTCGCACGAGCAGCGGTGGCGCTCAGCGGCGGCGGAAGGCCTCGCGGAGCTCGGCCAGCGAGGGCGCCTGCTCACCCCGCGCCAGCGCGTCCTGGTGGCGCCGCATCTGGACGATCAGGGAGTCCTCGGCCAGCTCGACGTCGTCGTAGGTGAGCATCTGGTCGACCGGGACGTCGCGCCTGAGGCGGGCGCCGGCCAGGACGCCCAGGGGGACGCCGTTGTCGGCCAGGAAGTCGTCGGCCTTGTCGGCGACACCCCGGATGGTGTCGGTGCCGATGCCGGTGATCAGCTCGCCTGCCTTCAGCGGCCGCTTGGCCTCGGCGCCGACCTCGGAGGTCCAGTGCTCCGAGGTGTGGCTGGGAGTACGGTCCAGCGCCATCTCGTACACGGTGAGCGGAGCCTCGATGGAGGCCAGGTGGTAGGGCCGGTAGAGCGAGAAGTACGGGCCCGGTCCCATCGAGAGGTAGGACATCTCGTGCACGATGTACGGGTCGTCGGAGCGAACCACCACGAAGACGCCGGGCGAGACCGGCCCGATGCAGTAGTCGACGACGCCGGGCCGGTCGAGAACGCCGCCGTCCTCGCGGAGCCGGAAGGTCTCGTGCAGCGTGGGAACCGTCGACTGCGGCCCGTACATGCCGCGCCTGCTCATCTCCAGGCCGGTGGTGTTGGCCAGCGCGGCCATCTCGATCATGGCCTTCGACCCGTCGACGAACTCGGTGAGCATCGTGGGGTTCATCTTCTTCTGGGCGGCCTCCGCCGCCAGCCCCTCCGGGGTGGCGTAGGGGTCCAGGGGGTTGTTCTTGCCCTTGCCGGCGCAGACCACCTCGAAGCTCAGGTCCCGGGCGAAGTCGACCAGGATCTTGGTCTCCACCGGTTCGTCACCCCGGCAGACCGAGTAGAGCCGGCCGGACTCCTTGGCGAGCCGCAGCATGTACCGGCCGACGGTCACGTCCTGCTCGACGTTGAGGGTCGCGTAGTCCATGCCCGAGGCCAGGGCCTCTACCGCCGTACGGGCGCCGACGTCGGGCACGCCGGTGGCCTCGACCAGGATGTCGAGAGGAAGCGCGCCGACCTCGTCGACGTTGCTCAGCACGACCGACTCGTCGTCCTCGATGGCGCCGACGGCCGCGTCGGTGTCGGTCGCCGAGGAGGGCTTGACGCCGGCCTGGGTGAACGCCTCCTCTGCGCGAGCGCGGTCGACGTCGAAGACCACCGACAGGGCGATGCCGGGCATCTTGAGCAGCTGGGCCGCGAAGCCCTGGCCCATCTGGCCGGCGCCGACCAGCCCGACCCGCAGCGGCCTGCCGACCTCGGCCTCCCTGGCCTGCAGTCGCTTCCGGTAGCTCATCGTCGGTTCCCCGTCTCGTCGGTGGTGGGTCGCAGCACCCGGACCTGGTCGCCGGGGGCCAGCAGTGGCAGTGGGGCGTCGGCGACGCACACGTCGCCGGGCAGCTTGGGCTCCGACCGGCCGTCGGCCTTGAGGTCGAAGTGACCGAGGTTCAGCATGTTGTCGCGGACCACCGGGCCGGCGGCGAGCACCTCCAGCTCGGCGCTGCCGAGCTGGAGGACGTCGCCGGCCCGCATGGCGTCCTCGGTCACGGTCGGCCGGTGCAGCACGCTGATGTCGCGCAGCTCGCGGGGCGCCTCGTCGCCGAAGAAGATCAGCACACCGTGGTCGACGAACGCCGGCACCTGCTCGCCGACGTCGCTGACGGTGGTCTCGTAGACCACCCGGGTCGCCGCCCGCTCGCTCACGTGGACTCGATCTGGTCCAGGCCCACCCCCGAGACGAACAGCTCCTCGGTGATGAAGTTGGCCAGCGGCCCGGACGGCGACGTCGCGTGGACGTCGACGGTGAGCACCTTCTTCATCGGGTAGACCCCGACCCGCGCCGTCCCGCCGCAGTCGATCACCGCGACGGCGATCTTCTCGAACGGCGCGGAGCTCTTGAAGCCGTCGAACGCCTCGCCGCCGGTGAGCTCGGCGATCCGCGCGGCGACCGGGTGGATGCCGCCTCCGGTCACGGAGTAGACCAGCGGCTTGTCGTCGGTGGGAGTGATGGTCAGCGGTCCTCCCCAGCCTCCGCGGCCGGCCTTGATGGTCACGCTCTTGTAGTCGGGCATGGCTCGTCCTTTCTTGTCTGTGCGATGGTTTTTAGCGGTTCAGCTGCTGGAGTACATGCCGAAGCTGGCGAAGTAGGCGATCACCACCGCGAGCGGTCCGGTGAACATCCGCGACGTCAGCACGGCCGGCACGCCGATCTCGACAGTGTGCGGCTCCGCCTCGCCCAGAGCCAGTCCCACGGGGATGAAGTCGCAGCCGACCTGCGGGTCGATCGCGAACAGCGCGGGCAGGGCGTACTGCGGGTCGATGTCGCCCGACGCGATGTGCTGGCCGAGCAGGACGCCGACGACCTGCGCGATGACCGCGCCGGGCCCCAGCACCGGCGAGAGCACCGGGAGGGAGCAGACGATCGACACCGCGAGCAGGCCGATCAGGTTGTCCGCCAGCGGTGCGATGAGGTGCGCCAGCCAGTCGCCGAGGCCGGTCTCGTTGATGATGCCGATCAGGACGGAGATGAACGCCATGAACGGCAAGATGTTGCGGATCACCGAGTCGATCGCGTCACGGCCGGCCTGGTAGAGGGTCCCGACGACGCCGCCGACGGACCTGCCGACGGTGACCAGGATCCTGGAGAAGGCCCCGGGGCCCGAAGCGGTGGTTGCGGTGCTCATGTCAGTGCCTCCTGCCGGGTTTCGGCGTTGGTCGCCGAGGCGACGGTGGTCTGGCCAGGCCTTCGGGCGCCGAAGCCGCTGTGGTCGCCGGCGCCGCGGTGCGCTGACCCGTGGTCGCCTCCCAGGCTGGTTGGCTCGCTCCGCTCGCTCATGCCGAGGCCTCCTGGGCGGCGCGGCGCGCGGTCATGCGCGCGGTGATGAGCTCGGTGACGATCCCGCGGATCAAGATGACGACCATGCCGACCAGCAGGTAGCGGATGGCCAGGTCACCGAGATCCCCGCCGAGCGAGGTGATGCCGGCGGCGATGCCGAGGTAGACGAACAGCTCGCCCGGGTTGGCGTGCGGGAACAGCCCGGTGATCGGGTGCACGAAGCTGACGGCGGAGTCGTAGAAGGCCGGCTTGTACTTCTCGGGCAGGAACCGGCCCATCGTGTAGCACATCGGGTTGGTCAAGAAGAACACCGACAGCACGGGCAGCACGAGGTAGCGCAGCGGGTAGTAGATGATCCCCGGCCGTCCGGCGACCTCGCCGAGGTGCTCGATGCGCTGTGGTCCGATGATGCGGATCAGCGCGTTGACCGCGGTGAGCAGGACGATCAGCGTGGGGATGATGCCGGTGACCAGGCCCATGAAGACCTCGCCGCCGGCCTGGAAGAGCCCGATGAACCACTCGGCGGCATCGGACAGCGCGCCCATGAAGCCGGAGGGTGGTTCGACCGTCGGCTGGTCGGCCGCGCCGACCAGGCCGGCGATCGCCATGGACAGTGACAT
>JBIOUF010000060.1:0-3170 GCA_044866695.1 Nocardioidaceae bacterium
CGACGTAGTGCTTCACGCTCGCGACGACCTTGTCCGGGGCGCTGTAGTCGGTGCCCTGAGCACCCTTGACGCGGGCGGCCGACATCACCGAGCCGAGGTACGGGTCCTCGCCCGCACCCTCGACGATCCGGCCCCACCGGGGCTCGTGGGAGACGTCGACCATCGGGCTGTAGATCTGCTTGAGGCCCTCGATGGCGGACTCCTTCGCCCCGACCACGGCGTCGGCCTGCGCGACGGCCGGGTCGAAGGAGCTCGCGGCACCGAGCGGCACCGGGAAGATCGTGCGATAGCCGTGGATGGTGTCGTAGGCGAAGAGGATCGGGATGTGCAGTCGGGACTGCTCGACCGCGACGTGCTGGAAGTGGTTGATCCTCTCGGGGTCGACGAGGCTGAACACCGATCCCACGCCCGCCTCGGCGTCGGCGTCGGTGATCTGGCCGTCGGAGAGAAGCTGCACCTGCTGCAGCTTCTCCTGCGTGGTCATCTGCGAGAGCAGGTGGTCAACCTTCCGCTCGATCGACCTGCTGGCGGGCTGCCGCGTGGGTGCCAGCGCCGTTTCGTCGTCGGACCTACCGGCCGCCAGAGCGCTTCCTCCGATCGCGAAGCCGAGGGCCAACACCGTGCCGACCGCGCGCGTCCGTCGTCCGATCCTTGCCATGGCGGCACTCCTCCGAGACTCGACGTGATCCCGGTGCCCACTCTTGCCCCATCGTGAATGGTGGTCAATGGAGGAGAACCGGCCGGGGCTGCGCGACCGCTTGCGCAGCTCCAGGCCCCGATGCTGTCCCCGGACCGCCACACGACCACAAGACGGCCAGGGTGTGCCCGGCGGGTTTCGGCGAGATAGTGGAGTCGATGTCGAAGGAGGGCCCTTGTGTCAACCACCCACAGCGGGAGCCGCGAGCACTGGGAGGACGTGTACCGGACCGGGCGCGCCGAAGAGGTGTCGTGGTTCCAGCGCGACCCGCTGGTCTCGCTGCGCCTCGTCGCCGACGTCGCAGGCTCGGTCGTCGATGTTGGCGCCGGGGCGTCGGTCTTTGCCGACCGTCTTCTCAAGGCCGGTCGCGCCGACGTCACGCTCCTCGACCTCTCGCCTCATGCGCTAGACGTCGTCCGGGCCCGACTCGGTCCTGACGCCGCCCGGGTCAGGTTCGTGACGGCGGATGTCCTCGGCTGGGAGCCGGGCCGGACCTTCGACTGTTGGCACGATCGTGCCGTCTTCCACTTCCTCACCGCACCGTGGGAGCAAGCCGCCTACGTCCAGACCGCCGCTCGGGTCGTGGCGACCGGGGGAGCGGTGGTGATGGGCACCTTCGCCTCCGATGGGCCCACCCGGTGCTCGGGGCTGCCCACCGCCCGCTATGAGCCCGCTGACCTGGCCGGCCTGTTCTCCGAGGCCTTCACCCTCGAGCATGCTGAGCACGAGACCCACCGCACGCCTCGGCAGGTCGAGCAACGGTTCACGTGGGTGGTGCTCCGCCGTGGGTGAGCGATCCGCTGTCGCCGTACTTCTGGAACGGGCTCGCGCCACGCTCGACCGCGTGGAGCCGGCTGACCTTGCCGGCGAGGTGTCCGCCGGCGCGGTCGTGGTCGACATCCGCCCCGTCGAGCAGCGCGACCGCGACGGTCGGTTGCCCGGCGCGCTCGTCATCGACCGCAACGTGCTCGAATGGCGCCTGGACCCCACCAGCCCGGACCGGCTCCCGGTCGCGGCGAACCTCGACATCCGCTTCATCGTCGTGTGCAACGAGGGCTACAGCTCCAGCCTGGCGGCGGCCACCCTCCGCGACCTCGGACTGCGCCGTGCCACTGACCTCATCGGCGGCTACCAGGCCTGGGCCGCCGTGCAGCGAAGCCCCGAGCCATGAGGCCCCATGCCAGTAGCACCGCTCCTGCCTCTGGGCCCATACTCGGACCTCGCGAGCCTCGGTCTCCGCAACGCAATAACTCAGAATTGTCATTCATCCATCCGACGACGTAGCGGTGAGTCGCCTCGCTGCGCGGCGCCGTCGACCTGCAGGCCGGGCCCGACCGACAGATCGCGGCGCGACGGGGCTGCCACGTGTCACGCGACCCCCGAGCCGTCCCATCCGCCGCCGACTCAACCGCCGAGCCGTCCCATCCGCCGCCGACTCAACCGCCGAGCCGTCACATCTGACGCCGACTCGAGCCCGTTTCGCGGGGAGTTCGCGCCGACTCGGCGTCAGAGGGGGCGCTCTAGGCGGTGCGGGTGGCAATCAGGGACGCGAAGGCGGCCAGGGCGTCGCGGACGGGGCCGGTGGGGAGGGCGTCGAGCTGGGCACTGGCCTCGCGGGCGAGGCGGAGGACGTAGGCGCGGGCCTGGTCCATGGCGGGATGGGAGCGCAGGAGGGCGAGCGCCTCGGAGTGGGCGGCGCCGTCGGTGAGGTCGCCGCGAAGCAGGTCGCGGAGCCGGGCGTCGACCGGGTCGGTGGAGCGGAGCGCGAACAGCACCGGCAGGGTGGCGACGCCCTCGCGGAGGTCGGTGCCCGGGGTCTTGCCGGACTCTCCTGCGTCGCTGGCCACGTCGAGGATGTCGTCGGAGAGCTGGAAGGCGACCCCCACCTTCTCCCCGTACGCCGTCAGCGCCGCGACGACCTGCGGGGGGGCCCCGGAGAACAGCGCCCCGTAGCGGGCCGAGGTCGCGATGAGCGACCCGGTCTTCCCCTCCACGACGCGCAGGTAGTGCTCGAGCGGGTCGTCGTCGCGCGGGCCGAGAGTCTCCAGGATCTGGCCCTCGACCAGCCGGGAGAAGGTCTCCGCCTGGATCCGCACCGCCTCGGGCCCGAGCCGAGCGGTGAGCTCCGATGACTTCGAGAACAGCCAGTCCCCGGCGAGGATCGCGACGTGGTTGTCCCACCTGGCGTTGGCCGAGGCGGCGCCCCGGCGCAGCATCGCCTCGTCCATGACGTCGTCGTGGTAGAGCGAGGCCAGATGGGTCAGCTCGACCACGCAGGCCGACGTGAGCACCCCGTCGGCGTCGGCGTCGGCCACCTCGGCGGCCAGCAGCACCAGCAGCGGACGGAACCGCTTGCCGCCGGCCTGGAGCAGATGCCTGGCCGCCTCGGTGACGAACGGCGCCTCGGAGAGCACCACGTCGAAGAGCGCCTCCTCGACCTCCCCCATCCGGGCCCGCAGCCGGGCCTCGAGCG
>JBIOUF010000061.1:0-4481 GCA_044866695.1 Nocardioidaceae bacterium
GAGGGTCGGACGCCTCAGCCAACCCGCCTCAGCCAACCCGGGGACATGATCACGAAGACGACGAAGGGGTCATGTCCTCCCCCGCTGGACATGACCACCCGCGCCGTACATGGATGAGACGTCAACGACCGGCAGGCATGACGCGGGTTCCCGACCCTGTTTCTCAGGGCTTCTCGGGCTCGCCGGCTCATATCTCGGGTCGGTCCGGATGACGACGGCTTCGGCCGTCGTCAGCCGAACCTCCCCGAGATATACGCCTCCGTCGCGGGCTCGTCGGGGTTGGCGAACACCTTCTTGGTCGGGTTCATCTCGACCAGGCGGCCCGGCTTGCCGGCCGCGGGGAGGTTGAAGAACGCGGTGTCCTCCGAGACGCGGGCGGCCTGCTGCATGTTGTGGGTGACGATGACGATCGTGTACTCGTCCTTGAGCTGGTGGATCAGGTCCTCGATCGCGGCCGTCGAGATCGGGTCCAGCGCCGAGCAGGGCTCGTCCATCAGCAGCACCTGCGGCTCGACCGCAATGGCGCGGGCGATGCACAGCCGCTGCTGCTGACCTCCGGAGAGGCCCATCCCGGGCTTGCCAAGCCGGTCCTTGACCTCCTCCCAGAGGTTCGCATGACGCAGCGACCGCTCGACGACCTGGTCTGCCTCGCTCTTCTGCAGCCGCTTGTTGTTGAGCCGGATCCCGGCCAGGACGTTCTCCGCGATCGACATCGTCGGGAACGGGTTCGGTCGCTGGAATACCATGCCGATCTGCCGGCGTACCTCGACCGGGTCCACCTCGGCGCCGTACAGGTCCTGTCCGTCGATGACGATCTTGCCCTCGACACGAGCGCCCGGGATCACCTCGTGCATCCGGTTCAGGGTCCGCAGCACCGTCGACTTGCCGCATCCGCTCGGGCCGATGAAGGCGGTCACCGAGCGCGCGGGGACGGTCAGGCTGACTCCCTGGACAGCCAGGAAGTCGCCGTAGTAGACGTCGAGGTCCGAGACGTCGATGCTCTTTGCCATGGGGTCTCTCTCAGCTCTCAGCGTCCGGTCTTGGGTGCGAAGATCCGCCCCACCAGTCGGGCCAGCAGGTTCAGCGCCATCACGATGACGATCAGCACCAGCGCCGCCCCCCAGGCTCTTGCCTGGCCGTACTCGGCGGGGACGCCGGGCTGGGTGTAGGAGTAGTAGATGAACACCGGCAGGGTGGACATGCGTTCGTCGAACAGGTTGAGGTTCAGCGAGTCGGTCTTGCCGGCGATGACCAGCAGCGGAGCGGTCTCGCCCATCACCCGGGCGATCGCCAGGGTGACGCCGGTCACGATGCCGGCCAGCGCGGTCGGCAACACCACCTTGAGGATGGTCAGCCACTTCGGCACGCCGAGGGCGTACGCCGCCTCGCGCAGGTCGTCCGGCACCAGCTTGAGCATCTCCTCGCACGAGCGGACCACTACCGGGACCATCAGCAGGGACAGCGCGACCGCGCCCCCGAAGCCCATCCGGACGCCTTCGCCGAAGAACAGCACGAACAGCGCGTAGGCGAACAGGCCGGCGACGATCGAGGGGATGCCGGTCATCACGTCGACGAGGAAGGTGATCACCCGTCCGGTGCGGGTGCCCTGGCCGTACTCGACCAGGTAGACGGCGCTGAGCAGGCCGACCGGGACCGCGATCACGGTGGCGGCCAGGGTGACCAGGAGGGACCCCATGATCGCGTGGTAGATGCCGCCGCCCTCGCCGACGACGTTTCGCATCGAGAAGGTGAGGAACTCCCCGTCGATCGCCGGCAGCCCGTTGGACAGCACGGTCCAGACCAGCGAGACCAAGGGCACGACGGCGACGGCGAAGGCGGCCCAGACCAGCGTGGTGACCAGGCGGTCGGTGGCGGCGCGGGTGTTCTCGACCAGGGCGGACCACAGCGGCAGGCCGACGACGTAGACGGCGAGGGCCACCAGCACGGCGCCGGCGAGCCGCCACGACAGGGCCAGCGCGAGGATGCCGGCCACCGACGCGGCCACCACCGCCACGAGGACGGGGGCCCAGCCGGGCAGCCGCGCCCGGGTCAGGCCCAGGTCGCCCTTGCGGCCCGGAGGCCGGTGCACGGTGGTGCTCACCTGGACCGCCCCCCTGCGCGAGCGACGACCGCGCGTGCGGCGAAGTTCACCGCGAAGGTCACCACGAACAGGACCAGCCCGCTGAAGACCAGCGCGTTCACGCCGAGGCCGGTGGCCTCGGGGAACTTCAGCGCGATGTTGGCCGCGATCGTGGACGGGTTCTCGCTGCTGATCAGGTTGAACGTCACGATGCCGGTGGCGGACAGCACCATGGCCACGGCCATGGTCTCCCCGAGGGCCCGGCCGAGCCCGAGCATCATGGCGGAGGTGACGCCCGAACGGGAGTGGGGGAACACCGCCAGCCGGACCATCTCCCACCGGGTCGCCCCCAGGGCGAGCGCCGCCTCCTGGTGCAGCGTGGGCGTCTGGGCGAACACCTCCCGGGAGATCGCGGTGATGATCGGCAGCACCATGATCGCCAGGACCAGGGCCGCGGTGAGGATGGTGCGGCCGGTCGGCGACGGCGGTCCGGCGAAGAACGGCAGCCAGGACAGGTGGTCGTACAGCCACTGGTAGACCGGCGCGACCCACGGCCCGAGGAACTGGCTGCCCCACAGCCCGTAGACGACCGAGGGGACGGCGGCGAGCAGGTCCACGACGTAGCCCAGGGGGGTCGCGACGCGGCGCGGGGCGTAGTGGGAGATGACCAGCGCCACCCCGACCGCCAGCGGAGCCGCGAACAGCAGGGCGAGCGCCGCCGCCAGCACCGTGCCGAACAGCAGCGGCCACACGTACGCCACGATGTTCGCCGCGCCGTCCAGCTCGGCCGAGGAGGCGGTGACCGCGGGCATCCCCTCGAGGGTCAGGAACAGGGCCACGCCGGCCAGGGCCGCCAGGATGGTGATCCCGGCGGCCCTGGCCAGGCCGGCGAACACGACGTCGCCCCGGCGTCGTACGACGCCCCTGACCTCTTCTGGTGGGGCGACTGCTGGTGCGGACACCGGTCCTCCTGCCGACGACGTGTGGGCTGGCGATGGTCAGCCGGCCGACCCGATGGCCTCGACGGACGTGGCGGCCTCCTCGGCCAGCGAGCTCGGCAGGGGCGCGGACCCGGCGGCCTCCGCTGACGCCTGCTGGCCCTCGTCGCTGACGACGTAGCCCAGGAACGCCTTGACCAGGTCGGCGTCCTGCGCCTTCTCATACGTCGGGCAGGCGATCACATAGGAGACCAGGATGATCGGGTAGGCACCCTCCTGCGTCGTGGTCCGGTCGACCTCGACGGCGATGTCTCCCTCCGGCCGGTCCTCGGCCCGCGGCGACACCTCGAGGGTCTTGGCGGCACCGTCCGCGGAGGGCTCGACGAACGCGTCGCCCACGCCGACCTGGACGGCACTGAGGTCGGCGGTCTGCGAGTGGTCGGCGTAGCCGATGGTGCCGGCGCCGTTGGTGACGGCCTCGACCACGCCGGACGTGCCGTTCGCGCCCTCACCGGACTTCAGCGGCCAGACCCCGTCGGGCTCCCAGGTCCACACGTCAGCCGCTGCCTGGTGCAGGTAGTCGGTGAAGTTGTCGGTGGTGCCGGAGTCGTCGGAGCGGTGCACCGGGGTGATCTTGTCTCCCGGCAGGTCGGCGTCCGGGTTCAGCCCGGCGATCGCCGGGTCGTCCCAGGTGGTGACCTTGCCGGCGAAGATGGCGGCCAGCGTGGCGGCGTCCAGCTTCAGGTCCTCGACGCCTTGGACGTTGTAGACCACGGCGATGGGCGACACGTAGCTGGGCACCTCGAAGGCCTGGCTGCCCTGGCAGGTGTCCTCCGACTTGGCCAGCTCCTCGTCGTCCATGGCCGAGTCGGAACCGGCGAAGAGCACCCCGCCGGCCAGGAACTGGTCGCGGCCGCCGCCGGAGCCGACCGGGTCGTAGTTGACGGTGACGCCGGGGTTCTCGCCTTGGAAGGCGCTGCGCCAGGCGCCCATCGCGGCCTCCTGGGAGGACGCGCCGGCTCCGTTGAGGGTGCCGCTCAGCTCGCTGCCGCCGCCGTCGCCGGAGCCGGAGTCCCCCTCGGACTCGTTGCCGGCGCCGCAGGCCGTCAGGGCCAGGCCGAGGGCGAGCGCCGCGGCCGGCGGGACCAGCGCGCGGTGGATGGTGGTGGGTTTCACGAGGGTGTCTCCTGTGCGTTCTCGGGTGCGACGGGTCTGTCGCCTCGAACGTAGGAAGCACAGGTGAAGCCTCAGGCCGGGCCGGGTGAACGACGGGTGAACGTCGGCGGTGGACTGCGCTACGCCGGGAGACCCCCGTCACGAAGCCAATCACCGGAGCCCTGGCTGGGACCCTGCCAGACGCCGGTGGTTTCGAGACGCTCGCCTAGCGGCTCGCTCCTCAACCACCGGGTGGGCTCGCTCCTCAACCACCGGGTGGGCTCGCTCCTCGACCACCGGGGTGGGCC
>JBIOUF010000062.1:0-4168 GCA_044866695.1 Nocardioidaceae bacterium
GCGGACTTGGTGCTGGGCTTGATGACCAGGCCCTGGCCCTTGAGCCGCAGGACGGTGCCCCGTACCTCGACGGTGCCACCGTCGAGGTCGACGTCAGCCCAGGTGAGCGCGGATGCCTCGCCGATGCGACAGCCGGTGGCGAGCATGTAGGCGACCAGGTCGGGGAGATCTCGGCTGACCGCAGCCTTGTCCTCGTGCAGTTTGGCCAGCAGCTGCCGCGCACGCTCCATGCCGAGCGCCGTCGGCGGCTTTTTCGGTTTGGCGCTGATCTTGCCGGTGTCGCGGACCGGGTTCGATGCCATCGCGTCATGACGGCAAGCGAGGTTGCAGATGCCCGACAGCACCGAGCGGGTCTGCTTGGCGAGAGCGGGCCCGTGTTGGGTCTTGACCGTGGTGAGGTGGCGATCGACGAGTCCCACAGAGAGCTCACGCACTCGGACCTGTCCTAGGGCCGGCAGCACCAGCGTGTCCAGGCAGTAGCGGTAGGCCTGCATCGTCGACGGAGCGCGATCGACCAGGGACCCGAACCACGCCTCGGCGACGTACTCAAAGCGGGTCGCCGAGCCGATCTCACCCGGCGTGCCGTCGACGCGGGCGCGGTCGCGGAGCGCCGTCTTCAAGTTCAACTCGGCGGCGTACTTGGTCATGCCGACTCGCTCGATCTGCCGTGTGACCCCGTCGTAGTCGCGGTACAGGCAGCGAGCGACCCACCCAGAGCTGCGCCGATACCATCGGATCCGTCCCGCCGTGCCGATCGCAGAGGAGCTCGCGCCATGCCCACCGCCTCTCCTGGAAGGCCTGCTGCACTCACACTTTACTCACAGAAAACACTACCCAGCGACGACCAGCGACGCCGCCTCGAAGGAGGCCGCGGAAGGTCATCCAATCTCCCCCGCGGTTCAGAAACCGCCTCTGACCTGCGCAAACAGCCGACCGACGCCGACCACTGACCATCAACGACGGGCCTCTAGCTCAACTGGCAGAGCAGCGGACTTTTAATCCGCGGGTTGTGGGTTCGATCCCCACGGGGCCCACACGGGCGATGCCCCTGGCATGGCGGCGGGGAGCCTCACTGTGGCACCCACTCCTCATACCGCCCCGCGGCCTCGAAGCCGAGCGACTCGTAGAGCGGCTGACCCATGCGGGTCGACTGCAGCGAAGCGGTCTCGGCGCCCCGGCTCTGCGCGTCGGCGATGACGTGGTCCATCAGGGTGCGGGCCAGCCCGCGCCGGCGCCACTCCGGCTGGGTGCCGACGGTGTAGATCCCGAGGTCGCGGCCGTGAAGGAAGCTCCAGGCACCGGCCACCGCGACGTCGTGGTCGACGAGCACCCAGGCGTCCAGGCCCCTGACCTGGTCCGGGTCGCCAAGGTCGGACACGGGTACGGGCGCGGTGCCGGACGCGTAGGTGGCCGTTGCGATCGACGTGTTGACGACGTCGTCGTGGCGGCGGTGCCCGTCGTGCAGCGTCGTGTGCATCACCAGCGTTGTGGTGTCGCGCCTGAGGCCGTCGATGTGCCGCACGGTGTCGGCCGCGTCGAACGTCGTCGCGCCGGTCGCCAGCCAGAGCGCCCACCCGGTGACTCCGGCCTCGGCGTACACCGCCGCCAGTCGCCCAGCCGCCGCTGCCGCCGCCGCGCCGTCGGCCGGCCCCAGGAGCACCGCGTTGTTGAGCGGAGCCCAGGCCGGGAACACGGCCGCGGCTGTGTCGCGAGACCAGGCCATCCGGGCGCCGGGCGAGACCTGCGTCAGGGCGGACCAGCAGGCCAGGAGCGTCTCCTGCCCCGGCAGGACCATGAGCACCCTTTCCGAGCTCGCTGGCCGACCCGGCCACCGGACACCTGTCCGGACGCATCGCCGGCTCGCTGATGGCTGGTCGTCACTGGTTGGAGAATGCGGCGTCGAAGGCCGACTGCGGAGGAGCCGGTTAACCCAACCACCGTCTCCACCCCGAGCTTGCGCGGCACCCGTGCGGCGCGCTGCATGTCTTCGGCGGCCCGTCGTCGCACGCCTTCGGGCTTTCCGTCACCCCAGGTGTACGGCCGAACGATCGCCTCGTCCGGAAGTCGATGGGGTCGTCGCAGACCGCCTGACCGGTCAGGTGGTTGGAGATCGCGAAGCAGGTCAGCCCGTACCGGTCCAGGACCTCACGCCGCGATCGAACGTAGTCGTCGTCCTCGTCCGCCCGCTTCAGGTCCAGGTGGTCCCCTGAAGCCGCGATCTCGAGGCCGTCGTAGCCCCACTCCGACGCCCGCCGGGCGATCTCCTCGAAGGGGAGGTCGGCCCACTGGCCGGTGAACAGCGTGACGGGGAGCCGGCCCCGGCCAGTGCCAGGGTCAGCGGAGGGCGTGGGCTCTCGGTCCATGGGGACTCCTCTCCAAGAGCAGCGGTATCAGGCTCTCGGGCCATCCACTTTCGATCAGTGACGACGTTATCGCAGCGATACTGACGCGGTGAGTGGGTCTCGTGGGTCCTCGTAGCGACCGTCGAGGGCGGTGCCGCAACGGTCGCCCGATGCATCCAGGCACCAGTCAGCCTGCCCCTAGTGCTGCCCCCAGTGCTGCCGACCCCTAGTACTGGCGGCCCCTGAGATGCGTCGACAAGATGCCCAACATATGTTGACAGTAGACACAAGTTGGTCTACTCTCGCTTGATGTGGAGCCTAGGGAGGGCGACAAGCGCTCTCCGCGGACCTATGGAGAGACATGAGCAAGCTCAGGATCGGCATCGTCGGGTTGGGGTTCATAGGCACCCAGAAGCACCTGGCCGGGCTCTCGCAGCACCTCGACAAGTGCGAGCTCGTCGGCTTCTGCGACTACGAGATCGACCGGGCCCAGTCCGCCAAGGACACGTACGGGGCGGCTGACTCCTACGTGACCACGGACTACAGGGAGCTGCTGGCCGACCCGAGCATCGACGTGATCCATGTCTGCACCTGGAATGTCAGCCACTGCGAGATCACCTGCGCAGCGCTGGAGGCCGGCAAGCACGTGCTGTGCGAGAAGCCGATGGCCGTCACCGGCGCGGACGCCCGCAAGATGGTCGAGACCGCCGAGCGCACCGGGAACAAGCTGTCGGTCGGGTTCCAGTACCGGTTCCGCAAGGAGTCCCAGTTCCTGCGCAAGGTGGTCGACGAGGGCCGGCTGGGCGAGATCTACCACGCGAAGGCGCACGCCGTACGCCGGCGTGGCGTCCCGATCTGGGGCGTGTTCACCGACAAGTCCAAGCAGGGCGGCGGTCCGCTTATCGACCTGGGTGGCCATGCGATCGACCTGACCCTGTGGTACATGGACAACTACGAGGTCGAGTCGGTGACCGGCGTGGTCAGCCACAAGCTCGGCGACAGGCCCGAGGGCAACATGGCTGGTCCGTGGGACCCCGAGACCTTCACCGTGGAGGACTCCGCGTTCGGCTTCGTCCGCTTCAGGAACGGCGCGTCGATGTTCGTCGAGGCGGCCTGGGCGCTCAACGTGCAGGACTCCCGCGAGGCCTGCGTGACCCTGTGCGGGACCGAGGGTGGCGCCGACACCGTCCAGGTCAAGGGCAGTGCCGACATCGCGGTCACCTTGAACAACGTGCAGGGCGGCGATCTTGTCAAGACGGCTCCCGAGGTGGGCGCGGCGTACTTCGGCGCCGACGCGGCCGGGGCCCTCGGCGGCTTCGCCTACATGGGCGGCCTGGAAGCCGACTCTTGGCTCACTGCGATCGCGAACAACACCGAGCCCTATGTGACTGCGAAGCAGGCTTGCGTGGTCACCGAGGTTCTGGACGCGATCTACACCTCCGCGGAAACCGGAAAGCCGGTCTACTTCGACTAGGGCGTCAGGAGCCGATGATGAGCTTCACCCTGAGCTGACTGATCGCCAGCTCCCTTCGACGATGGTCACCCGATGCCCAGCACGAGCAGCGCGGCCACGCACAGCCCGATCAGCCCGATGGCGACCAGGTACGAGGCGGCGGCGCGCGAGCTGACCCGGAAGTCCCCCATGAGCTCGGGATCCCGTGAGAGCGCGTACATGAACACCAGCAGGGGCAGCAGCAGCACGGCGTTGAGGACCTGGGTCAGGACGAGCACGGGGACCAGGGAGATGCCGGGGAGCAGCACCATGCCGGCCGACACGGCGGTGACCAGGACGTACGTCGAGTAGAACAGCGGGGCGCGGCGGAAGC
>JBIOUF010000063.1:0-17039 GCA_044866695.1 Nocardioidaceae bacterium
CTCCAGGGGCTGCGACCCGGGCAGGTTGTCCACGCCCAGCAGCGGCACGTCGAGGGTTCGCAGCCGGGCGGCCAGGTCGGCGACGGTCGGGTGGTGCCGGATGTGCTGGTAGCGGTCGGTCACCATCGCGCCCCGGCGGTTCCACCGGCGCCGGCCGACGATGTGGACCTCGCTGGCCAGGAAGGCGTTCGCGGTGCGCACCACGGTGCCGATGTTGAAGTCGTGCTGCCAGTTCTCGATCGCGACATGGAAGTCGTGGCGGCGCAGGTCGAGGTCGGCCACGATCGCCTCGAGCGTCCAGTAGCGGTAGCGGTCCACGACGTTGCGCCGGTCCCCGTGCGCCAGCAGCTCGGCGTCGTACCGGTCGCCGTCCGGCCACGGCCCGCGCCACGGGCCCACGCCGACCTCGGCCGGTCCGTGCGGCATCGGGTCGTACGGCGCCCGGCGCCCCGGCTCGTCCACAGCCGAAGCCTAGGAGCGTCCCCGTACGCTGCACGGGTGACCGCCCTGCCCACAGCGCCGCTGGTGCCGCTGCTGCTGGGCCTGGACTGGATGGACCCGCAGTGGTGGCTGGACCAGTTCGGCCAGCAGATGTTCTGGGCCGCGGTGGTCGTCGTGTTCGTCGAGTGCGGGCTGCTGTTCCCGATCCTGCCCGGCGACTCGCTGCTGTTCTCGGTGGGGCTGTTCATCCACCGCGGGGACATCGACGTCTCGCTGGGGGCGGCGTGCGTGATCCTGAGCGCGTCGGCGTTCGCCGGCAACGTGGTGGGCTACGAGATCGGCCGGCGGGTGGGACCGGCGATCTTCCACCGGAACGGGCGGTTCCTCAACGAGCGGAACTTCCGCAAGACCCACGACTTCTTCGAGCGCAACGGCAACAAGGCGCTGGTCCTCGGCCGGTTCGTGCCGATCGTGCGCACGTTCATCACCGTGGTCGCGGGCGCCGGCGAGATGAGCCGGCGCAAGTTCCTCACCTGGTCGTTCGTCGGGGCGGTGCTGTGGGCCACCGGGCTCACCCTGCTCGGGTACGCCGTCGGTGGCAACGACGTGGTCCACGACAACCTGGAGGCGGCGCTCCTGGTCATCGTCGGCATCTCGGTGCTGCCCATGGTCTACGAGTACTGGCGGCACCGGCGCAGGGAGCGCGCGGCGCCCTAGGACCTGACCACCGACATCGACGGCTCGGCCCGCCGACATCGACGGCTCGGCCCTACTCTCGTGGTCGTGACGGACTCCACGCGTGACCGCGAGCGGCTGCTCGACCAGATCATCGCGAAGGCCGTCGTACCTGGCCGCGTCACGCTGTCCTCCGGTCGCGAGGCGGACTACTACGTCGACCTGCGCAGGGTCACCCTCGACGGCGAGGCGGCGCCGCTGGTCGGCCGGGTGATGCTCGCGCTCACCGCCGACCTGGCCTACGACGCCGTCGGTGGCCTGACCCTGGGCGCCGACCCGGTCGCCACGGCGATGCTGCACGCCGCCGCCGCGCGGGGTCGCGCGCTCGACGCGTTCGTGGTCCGCAAGGAGGCCAAGGCGCACGGCCTGCAGCGCCGCATCGAGGGGGCCCCGGTGCAAGGCCGCCGCGTCCTGGTCGTCGAGGACACCTCCACCACCGGCGGCTCGCCCCTCACCGCCGTCGCCGCCCTCCGCGAGGCCGGTGCCGAGGTGGTGGGCGTGGCCGTCGTCGTCGACCGTTCCACCGGTGCCGCCGAGAAGATCCACGCCGAGGGCCTCCCCTACCTCTCGGCCTTCACCAAGACCGATCTCGCCCTCTGATGCCGAGCCGTCAATCTTGGTGGGTCGAGCCGTCAGTCCTGGTGGGTCGAGCCGTCAATTCTGGTGGGTCGAGCCGTCAGTCCTGGCGGGCCGAGCCGTCAGTCCTGGTGGGCCGAGCCGTCAAACCTGGCGCGGGTGATGGCGAGGCGCCCGAGCGACGTCGACGCCGCCCAGAGTGTGCGCCGGAGGGCGCGCGGCATTGGGTGGTCTGCGCGGCAGGCCCTGGTCAGGACCGGTCGACGGGCTGCCGGGACACCAGGTGGCCGAAGGCGACCATCCGGTCGTCGGTGTGGAACAGCTCCGAGCACGTCGTGAGCGTGATCAGCCGGCGTTGGCCCGGGGCGGGACCCACGCCGGCGGGGTCGGGGTTGACCGGGCTCGGCTCCACCACCCAGCCGTCCCGGAAGGACACCACCAGGTCGTTCGGGTCGGTGTCCAGCTCGTAGACGAACCGGAAGCCGCGGGTGTCCACCACGACCCGGTCGCCGGGTCGCAGCAAGGGCATGTCCCGCAGCGGCTCGCCGTGGGTGACCCGGTGGCCGGCGAGCGCGTAGTTGCCCGGCTCGCCCGGTCCCGCCGAGCCGTCGAAGTGCCCGAGCCCTGACGACAGCGCCTCCTCGCTCGTGCCCTGGAACACCGGCATCACGTAGTCCTCGCCGAACCTCGGGACCCGCACCAGCGCGGTCGCCCGGCCGGCCGGCCCCTCGGCCGGGGTCGTCGCCGCCGCCTCCCCGCGCCACACACGTGCGATCTCCTGCACTGCCTGCTGCTGCCGGTGTCGCGAGACGTAGTTCGTCCCCCAGAGCTGCCAGGCCACGTACCCGAGCAGGGCGAGCCCGCCGAGCAGCAGCCCGAGCCCGGTCCACCAGGCCACCCGCCGCGCAGCCGTGCGCCGCGGCGGGGCGGTCGCCGGCGCCGGAGGCAGGACGGTGGGCTCGGTCACCCGGCCAGTATCGCCGCAGAGCGCCGGCCCCGCGGGCGGTGAGCGGTCGATACAGTCGCTCAGCATGGACGTCCTCGGCCGGCGTACGGCGGACCGCCTGCGCGGCATCCCGACCACGATCTTCACGACCATGTCGGCGCTGGCCGTGGAGACCGGCTCGGTCAACCTCGGCCAAGGCTTCCCCGACCGCGACGGACCGCCGGCGGTGGTCGAGGCGGCGGTGCGGGCGCTGCGCGGGGGGCGCAACCAGTACGCCCCCGGGCCCGGCGTGCCCGAGCTGCGCACCGCCGTGGCGAGCCACCAGCGCCGGCACTACGGCATCGAGCTGGACCCCTTCTCCCAGGTTGTGGTCACCGCCGGGGCCACCGAGGCGATCGCGGCCGCGGTGCTCGGGCTGGTCGACCCCGGCGACGAGGTGCTCGTGGTGGAGCCCTACTACGACTCCTACGTCGCGTGCATCGCGATGGCCGGCGGGGTCCGCCGGGCCGTCGCGCTGCGGTGGGACGGCGAGCGGTTCGTGCTCGACCCCGACGAGCTGCGCGCCGCGATGACCGACCGCACGCGGCTGATGATCCTCAACAGCCCGCACAACCCGACCGGCGCAGTGATCTCCGAAACCGAGCTGGCCGCCGTCGCCGAGCTGGCCGTCCAACACGACCTGGTCGTGGTCACCGACGAGGTGTACGAGCACCTGCTCTTCGACGGCCGGCGGCACGTGCCGCTGTGCACGCTGCCGGGCATGGCCGACCGGACCGTCACGATCTCCAGCGCCGGCAAGATGTTCTCCTTCACCGGCTGGAAGGTGGGCTGGGTCACCGGTTCGGCCGACCTGGTGGCCAGCGTGCTGTCGGCCAAGCAGTGGCTGACGTTCTCCAGTGCCGCACCGCTGCAGCCCGCCATCGCCTACGCCCTGGACAACGAGGAGTCGTTCTTCACCACCCTCGCCGGCCGGCTCCAGGCGCGTCGCGACCTGCTCTGCGCGGGGCTGCGGGAGCTGGGTGTGGAGGTGTACCGGCCCGAGGGCACCTACTTCGTCACCACCGACGTCGGTTCGCTGGGGGTCCCCGACGCGATGGCGTTCTGCCTCGACCTGCCGCGGCGCGCCGGAGTGGTCGCGGTGCCGGCCCAGGTGTTCTACGACGACCCGGAGGCGGGGCGTTTCCTGGTCAGGTGGGCGTTCTGCAAGGAGGAGGCCGTGCTCAGCGACGCGGTCGACCGGCTGCACCGGGCCCGCTGGTAGCTCGGGCAGCAGCCCGACGAGAGGCGCCCGAAGGGGAGAATGCGCCGGCTCGGCGGCCCTCGGCCGGGAGGATGCGCCGGGTCGGCGGCCCTCGGCCGGGAGGATGCGCCGGCTCGGCCACCCTCACCCAGGAAGATGCGCCGGGTCGGCCTACCAGGGCCCTGGACGAGTGGGCGGGGGAGGTGGGGGAGGTGGGTACGGCGGCTGGGAGTGAGACGGGGGCTGGGGGAAGGGCTGAGGCGGGCGGCGGGCGAACCACCCGTTCGCGCCCCCGACGTACAGCAGCACCAGGGCCGGCACCACCAGCACCGCAACGAACACGCCGACGACGCCGGCCAACAGGCTGCCGACCGCCGCGACGCCGCCGGACACCGTGAGCAGGATCCGCGCCCAGCCCTTGCCCAGGAACGTCAGCACCGCGAGGGCGAACGCCGCCGCGCACCACACCAGGACGACGGCGACGCCGACCCACAGGCTGGCCGTGAGCTGGTCGCGCGACACGTCGAGCCGGGCGACCGTCGGGTCCCGCTCGACCTCGTCGAGCAGCTGGTCGCCCGCGACCGCCAGCATGACGGCGACGAGGACGAACAGACCGCCGACCACCGTCGTGGCCAGCCAGGTCAGCACGACGCCGATGGTCACCGTGACCGGCCGGCCGGTCGCGGTCGAGGGGTTGGCGGGAGGTGCCGGGTAGCCGGCGGTCGGGTACGCGGGCGCGTCCGGCGGCCCGGGCGGCACCGGGCCGCCGAAGCCGGGGTGCGACCGGGGCGCGGGCTGGCCCTCCGGCGCGGGTGGCTGGTCGGAGGGCGGGCGGTCCGGGCCCGCTTGGTCGGAGCGCGGTTGGTCGGAGGGCGTCGGTTCCGGGCGCGGGGGGGACGCTGCCGCGACGGCGGACGGGCGTCCGGCGAACCAGGCCCGGGCCGGCGCGGACCACAGCAGGGCGGCGCCGACCGCGACCAGGAACGGCAGCAGCCCGGACACCGGCGCGGTGAGCAGCAGCAGCCCGGCTGCCACGGTGAACCCGATCCGCGCCCCGCGGTGCCGTTGCAGCACGAACACCGAGAGCACCGCGACCGCCGTCGCCACTCCCGCGGTCACGAACACCAGCACCCGCAGGATCTCGACGATCTGGCCGGCGCTGAGGCCCAGCCCGTCGCCGGGGGGCCGGGCCAGGAAGTTCTCGATCTCGGTGCGCATCTCGGCGGAGCGCACGCCGCCGAGGGTGTCGAACAGGCTGAGCACGAGCAGGACCGACGCGGCCAGCGACACGACCGCGGCCATCGTCACCTGACGTGGCCGGGCCGTGCCCTGCGAACCGCTCCGCTCGCTCATGCCACCAGTGTGCCGGGTCAGGCCGCACGCAGCTCGAGGCCGGAGCCGTCGGCGACGACGTCGACGACGACGTCGCTGCCGTCGGCGACCTCGCCGCCGAGCAGCTTCCTGGCCAGCTGGTCGCCGATCGCGGTCTGGATCAGCCGGCGCAGCGGACGGGCTCCGTAGGCGGGGTCGAAGCCGGTGGACGCCAGCCACTGGTGCGCCGCGGGGGTGACCTCGATACCGATCCGGCGTACGGCGAGCCGCTTGGCCAGCTGCGCCACCTGGATGTCGACGATCCGGCTCAGCTCGTCCTGGGTCAGCGCGTCGAACACGACGACCTCGTCGAGCCGGTTCAGGAACTCCGGCTTGAACGACTGGCGGACCAGCGCCATCACCGCGTCGCGCTTCTTCTCCGGGTCCAGGGTCGGGTCGACCAGGTAGTGCGAGCCGATGTTGCTGGTCAGGATCAGCACGACGTTGCGGAAGTCCACGGTGCGGCCCTGGCCGTCGGTCAGCCGGCCGTCGTCGAGCACCTGCAGCAAGATGTCGAAGACCTCCGGGTGCGCCTTCTCCACCTCGTCGAGCAGCACGACGGAGTACGGGCGGCGGCGGATCGCCTCGGTGAGCTGGCCGCCCTCCTCGTAGCCGACGTAGCCCGGAGGGGCGCCGACCAGCCGGGCCACCGAGTGCTTCTCGGAGTACTCGCTCATGTCGATGCGGACCATGGCCCGCTCGTCGTCGAACAGGAAGTCCGCCAGCGACCTGGCCAGCTCGGTCTTGCCGACGCCGGTGGGGCCGAGGAACAAGAAGCTGCCGGTGGGGCGGTTCGGGTCGGAGATGCCGGCCCGGCTGCGGCGGACCGCGTCGGACACGGCCTGCACCGCGGTGCGCTGCCCGATCAGCCGCTCGCCGATGACCTCTTCCATGCGCAGCAGCTTGGCGGTCTCCCCCTCGAGCAGCCGTCCGGTCGGGATGCCGGTCCAGGACTCGACGACGTCGGCCACCTCCGACGGGCCGACCTCCTCGCCGACCAGCGGCTCGACATCGCTGCGCTCCGCCTCCTCGACGTCCTGCAGCCGCTTGGTCAGCTCGGGGATCCGGCCGTACAGGATCTCGCTGGCCCGGCCGAGATCACCCTCGCGCTGGAGCCGCTCGGCCTCGATCCGCAGCTGGTCGAGCTCACGGCGCAGCTCGCCCTCGCCCTCCAGGCTGGTCTTCTCCCGCTCCCAGCGGGCCTCGAGGCCGCGGAGCTCCTCGGCCTTGTCGGCGAGCTCGGCGCGCAGCCGGGTCAGCCGCTCCTGGGACGCGGGGTCGGACTCCTTCTCCAGCGCGAACTCCTCCATCTTCAGCCGGTCCACGGCACGGCGGAGCTGGTCGATCTCCTCCGGCGAGGACTCGATCTCCATGCGCAGCCGGGACGCCGCCTCGTCGACGAGGTCGATGGCCTTGTCGGGCAGCTGCCGGCCGCTGATGTAGCGGTCGGACAGCGTGGCGGCGGCCACCAGCGCGGAGTCGGTGATGCGCACGCCGTGGTGCGCCTCGTACTTCTCCTGGATGCCGCGCAGGATCTGGATGGTGTCCTCGACCGACGGCTCCCCGATGTAGACCTGCTGGAAGCGCCGCTCCAGCGCCGGGTCCTTCTCGATGCGCTCGCGGTACTCGTCCAGCGTCGTGGCGCCGATCATCCGCAGCTCGCCGCGGGCCAGCATCGGCTTGAGCATGTTGCCGGCGTCCATCGCGCCCTCGCCGGTCGCGCCGGCGCCGACCACCGTGTGCAGCTCGTCGATGAAGGTGATCACCTGGCCCTCGGACTGCTTGATCTCCTCCAGGACGGCCTTGAGCCGCTCCTCGAACTCCCCGCGGTACTTCGCGCCGGCCACCATGGCGGCCAGGTCCAGGGCCACCACGCGGCGGCCCTTGAGCGAGTCCGGTACGTCGCCGTCGACGACCCGCTGGGCGAGCCCCTCGACGACGGCGGTCTTGCCGACGCCGGGCTCGCCGATCAGCACGGGGTTGTTCTTGGTGCGCCTGGACAGCACCTGGATGACCCGGCGGATCTCGGCGTCGCGTCCGATGACCGGGTCGAGCCGGCCCTCGCGGGCGGCCGCGGTGAGGTCGACGGAGTACTTCTCCAGCGCCTGGAACGTCGACTCGGGGTCCTGGGTGGTCACCCGCTGGTTCCCGCGCACGCTGGTCAGCGCCGCGCGCAGGGTCTCCTCGGTCGCTCCGGCGGCGCGGAGCACCGCGCGGGCCGGGGAGTCGACCGTGGCCGCCGCGATGAGGAGGTGCTCGGTGGAGGTGTAGTCGTCGGTCATCTCCGCCGCGACGTTCTGGGCCGTGGTGAGCACCTGGAGCGTGCCGCGGGCGTACGACGGCGCGCTCACCGTGCTGCCGGAGGCCGAGGGCAGCTTGCGCAGCTCCGCCTGCACGCCGGAGGCCACCGCGGCCGGGTCGCTGCCGGCGGCCTGCAGCAGCGGGTGCACGATGCCGTCGGTCTGGGACAGCAGCGCCGCGAGCAGGTGGACCACCTCGACCTGGCTGTGGCCGCCACCGACGGCGGCCTGGATCGCGTCGTTGATGGCCTGCTGGCTACGGGTGGTGAACTTCGATGCGTCCATGGGGTTCCTCTTGCATGGCTGGTGTTCTGGGGGTTCTACGCGCTCCACCAGGAGAACAATCCCAGACTTGAGTCCATTCCGCTCAACTTTGCGCTGTTGTCGCGGGTCACGACCCGCGTCGCCGCCATACCACCACCGCCGCCGGGGGCTGCGCCGTGACCGCCGGCAGGTTGTGCGCGCTGCCCTCGTCGCGGGTGCGGGCCAGCGCGTACTCGGCGGCGGCGAGCGCGTCCTCCAGGTCGCGCACCCGGGCCAGCAGGGCATCGACCTGGCCCTCCAGCTGAAGGATCCGGCGGACCCCCTCGAGGCCGATGCCGGCGGCAGTCAGCTCGGCCACCTCGCGCAGCTGCTCGATGTCGCGCCAGGAGTAGCGCCGGCCCCCGCCTCCGGCGCGTCCCGGGGAGACCAGGCCGAGCCGGTCGTAGGTCCGCAGCGTCTGGGGGTGCATGCCGGTCAGCTCGGCCGCGACGCTGATCACGTACACGGGGGTCTCCGGGCCCGGCGGGACCGGCCCACCGGCACGCGCGGTCATCGCGCCGCTCCCGCCTCGAACAGCCGGCTGCGCAGGTCGCCGCCGCCGGAGGCGTCGCGGTAGGCCTCGACCGCCGCGCGCGCGTCGGCGCTCAGCTGTGCGGGCACCGCCACGTCCACGGTGACCAGCAGGTCGCCTCTGCTCCCGTCGCGTCGCCGGACGCCCTTGCCACGCACCCGGAACGTCCGGCCGTTCGGCGTGCCCGGCGGGATCTTCACCGTGACCGGGGCGCCGCCCAGCGTGGGCACCTTGATGTCCGCGCCGAGCGCCGCCTCGTCGAAGCCGACCGGGACCTTGAGGGTGAGGTTGTCCCCGCTGCGTCCGAACAGCCGGTGCGGGGCGACGTGCACGACCACGAAGAGGTCGCCCGGCGGGCCGGCGTGCTCGCCCTTGGCGCCCTTGCCCTTCAGGCGGATCCGCTGACCGTCCTTGACTCCGGCCGGGATCCGCGCCGAGACGGTCCGGTTCGACAGCCCGCGGCCCGAGCCGTGGCAGGCCGGGCAGGGCTCGTCCACGACCAGCCCGCGTCCGCGGCAGGTCGGGCAGGTCTCGTTGAGCGTGAACGCCCCGCCCACCGTCGCGGCCCGCATGCCGGCGCCCTCGCAGTCGGGACAGACCCTGGGCATCGTGCCGGCCTTCGCGCCGGTCCCCGAGCAGTCCGGACAGGGCGCCTCGGAGCTGAGCCGCAGCGAGACGGTGACCCCGTCCACCGCGTCGGTGAAGGAGATCGTGGTCTCGGTCTCGATGTCGGCCCCCCGCCGCGCCGCGCGGGTGGTGGTGGTGCGGCTGCGCCGCCCACCGCCACCGAACACGCCACCGAACAGGTCGCCCAGGCCGCCGGCTCCGGCGCCGCCCGCCCCGCCGCCGAACAGGTCGCCGAGGTCGAAGGTCGTCCCACCGCCCTGGCCGGGGAAGCCCTGGCCCGGGAACCCACCCGGGAAGCCGGCGCCGAGCGTGCGCAGCTCGTCGTACTTCGCCCGCTTCTCCTCGTCGCCGATCACGTCGTAGGCCTCGGCGACGGCCTTGAAGCGGTCCTCGGCCGCCTTGTCGCCCGGGTGGGAGTCCGGGTGGTTCGCACGGGCCAGCTTGCGGTAGGCCTTCTTGATGTCGGCCTGCGACGCGTCCTTCGACACGCCCAGGACCTGGTAGAAGTCCTTGGTCGCCCAGTCGGTGCTGGTCACCACCCCTCCCTCCCGCAGGTGAGCTTCTCGGTCAGTGCGACCCGGTGGCGGAGGCCTCTCCGCCGCTGGTCAGATGTGGCCGGCCCTCGGTGTCCAGGAACTCGTCCAGCCCGGCCTGGTCGCCGCCCTGCTCGCGAGCCTGGTCGCCGGCCGAGCCCGCCACCGCGGTCCCGGTGACGTCCGTGGCCGCGTGCGGGTCGGGGTCGACCACGGTCACCAGCGCCGGACGCACCACGCGGTCGCCGATCCGGTAGCCGGCCTGCACCACCTTGTCGCAGGTGGTCGTGGTGGCCTCGGCCGACAAGGAGTGCATCAGCGCCTCGTGTACGCGCGGGTCGAACTCGTCACCGGGCTCGCCGAACCGCACCAGCCCCTCACCGGCCACGATCCGCTCCAGGGACTCCGCGACCGCCTTGAAGCCGCCGACCAGCTCACCGTGCTCGCGCGCCCGGTCGACGTCGTCGAGCACCGGCAGCAGCGCCGCGAGCACCGAGAACCTGGCGTTCTGCAGCACCAGGTCGCGGTCGCGGTCGACTCGCCGCTTGTAGTTGAGGTACTCCGCCTGGAGCCGTTGCAGGTCGGCGGTGAGCTCGGCGACCTTGTCGGCCGCGGGCTCGGTGGCCGGCTCGACGGCCGGCTCGACCGTCTCCGGGATGGTGGGCGCCTCGACCGCGGCCGCCGCGCCCACCTCCACCTCCGGGTCCGTCGTCATGTCCACGCCGACCGGCCCGCCATCGGGGAGCGGTCGGCCAGGTCCCTGAGTCACTTGGCCTCACCCTGGTCGTGGTCCTCGTCGACGATCTCGGCGTCCACGACGTCCTCGTCGCTGTCGCCGGTGCCGGTGTCACCGCCGCCGGCGGCCGCGGCGTCCGCCTGCCCGGCGGCGTACATCGCGGCACCCATCTTCTGGCTGGACTCGCCGAGCTTGGCCACCGCCGCGTTGATCGCGTCGCCGTCGGAGCCCTCGTCCTCGAGCAGCTTCTTCAGCGCCTCGACGTCGGCCTCGACCTCGGACCTGACCTCGGCCGGGATCTTCTCGGCGTTGTCGCCGAGGAACTTCTCGGTCTGGTGCACCAGGCCGTCGGCGTGGTTGCGCAGCTCGACCGCCTCGCGACGCTGGCGGTCCTCCTCGGCGTACTGCTCGGCCTCTCGAACCATCCGGTCGATGTCGTCCTTGGACAGCGCCGACCCGCCGGTGATCGTCATCGACTGCTCCCGGCCGGTGCCGCGGTCCTTGGCGGACACGTGCACGATGCCGTTGGCGTCGATGTCGAAGGTGACCTCGATCTGCGGCACGCCCCGCGGTGCGGGCGGCAGGCCGGTCAGCTCGAAGTTGCCCAGCGGCTGGTTCTGCGCGGCCATCTGACGCTCGCCCTGGAAGACCTGGATCATCACCGAGGGCTGGTTGTCGTCGGCCGTGGTGAACACCTCCGACCGCTTGGTCGGGATCGTGGTGTTGCGCTCGATGAGCCGGGTCATCACCCCGCCCTTGGTCTCGATGCCCAGCGACAGCGGGGTCACGTCGAGCAGCAGGACGTCCTTGACCTCGCCCTTCAGCACACCGGCCTGGAGCGCGGCGCCGACCGCGACGACCTCGTCGGGGTTCACGCCCTTGTTGGGCTCCTTGCCGCCGGTGAGCTCCTTGACCAGGTCGGAGACGGCCGGCATCCGCGTGGAGCCGCCGACCAGGATCACGTGGTCGATCTTGTCGACGGAGACCCCGGCGTCCTTGATCACCGAGCGGAACGGCGCCTTGGTGCGGTCGAGCAGGTCCGAGGTGAGCCGCTGGAGCTCGCCCCGGGTGATCTTCTCCTCGAAGTGCAGCGGCCCGTGCTCGCCGTGGGTGATGTAGGGCAGGTGGATGGTGGTCTCGCTGGACGACGACAGCTCGATCTTGGCCTTCTCCGCGGCCTCCTGCAGCCGCTGCCGGGCGATCTTGTCGCTGCCCAGGTCGACGCCGTTGTTGTCCTTGAACTTCTTGACCATCCACTCCACCAGCCTGGCGTCCCAGTCGTCGCCGCCGAGGTGGTTGTCACCCGAGGTCGCCTTGACCTCGACCACGCCGTCGCCGATCTCGAGCAGCGACACGTCGAAGGTGCCCCCGCCGAGGTCGAAGACCAAGATGGTCTGGTCGTGCTCCTTGTCCAGGCCGTAGGCCAGCGCGGCCGCGGTCGGCTCGTTGACGATCCGGCTGACCTTCAGCCCGGCGATCTCACCGGCCTCCTTGGTGGCCTGGCGCTGGGCGTCGGAGAAGTACGCCGGCACGGTGATCACCGCGTCGGTGACCGTCTCGCCCAGGTAGGCCTCGGCGTCGCGCTTCAGCTTCTGCAGCACGAACGCCGCGATCTGCTGCGCGGTGAAGCTCTTGTCGTCGATCTTCACCTTCCAGTCCGTGCCCATCTGGCGCTTGACCGACCGGATCGTCCGGTCGACGTTGGTCACCGCCTGACGCTTGGCCACCTCGCCGACCAGGACCTCGCCGTTCTTGGCGAACGCCACGACCGACGGCGTGGTCCGCGATCCCTCCGCGTTGGCGATGACGGTGGGCTCGCCACCCTCGAGAACGGAGACGACCGAGTTCGTCGTCCCCAGGTCGATACCGACCGCACGTGCCATGTCTGCCTACCTCCGGTTGAGCCCGTGATGGGATGTCTGCTCGAGTCTGTCAAAGAACCTGAGTGTGTTCAACTCAACTTCTCCGGCTGATGGGTCAACGCACCGGTGGGCGGGATCATTCCCGTGGGCCGGCCTGGTTGTGGCCGATACCTGCAGGTCTCGTCGGCGTGTCGGTGCGGTTCGCGGCCACAACCGGCCGTCCCTGCGGTTATCGGCCACAAACCGGCCGACCCGGGCAGGCTCGCGCCCCCCCACAGGGGGTCACCCCACGGTGACGGTCACGGCGTTGGACGACCTGCTCGCGCCTGGCGAGTACATCCTGAACAGCATCCGGCCGGTGCGGTTGGTCTGGACCCAGGTCTGGTAGCTGCCGTCGGAGACGGTCGCGGTGACCCCCGCGAAGTCCGCCCAGCCGCCGGCCTCCTTGCGCTGGACCTCGAGCGTGGACCCCGGGCCGCGGTAGTCGCCGGTCAGGTTGATCCGCTCCCCCGGGGACACCCGGACCGGACCGGCGCGGAGGGTGAAGCCCCGGTCCTGGGGCTTCGGCTTCTGGCCCGCCGCCCGGCCGGCAGGCGGCGAGGACGCGCCCTCGGACGGCCCGGGCAGCCCGGGCAGCTCGTCGCCCGCGCTCTTCGTCGGCCGGTACGCCGGGATGTGCAGGCTGGCCGGCTCGCTCGGCGCCACGGAGTCGGCACCGGTCATCCCGGCGACGTGGGCCGCCCCCAGGGCCACCAGGCCGACGACGGCGCCGAGCAGCAGCGCCACGACGACCATTGCCCCGACGGCGGTCAGCAAGGTCCGGGTGCGGCTCGGCTCCTGGAGGTGGTCGGCCATGTCTCGATTGTCGCAAATGGCCTTGGGCCACCGAGAAGCCGCCGGTAGGAGTGGTGGAGTGGTGGAGGGTCAGGTGGCGGACTCGGTGTTCTCCCCTGGATGGCTCTGGGGACGTGACCACCGGCTCCACCGCACCGCGGAGCAGGTGACCACCGCTCCAGGCCGGCCGACCCGCACACGCGAGGACCGCAGCTCGCCGCGTGGCGCGGTCAGGTGGCGGACTCGGTGTTCTCCGGGAAGTGGCAGGCGACCTGGTGGCCGGGCGCGAGCTGGCGCAGCGCGGGCTCCTCGGTGCGGCAGATCTCCTGGGCCTTCCAGCACCGGGTGTGGAAGCGGCAGGCCGGCGGCGGGTTGATCGGGCTGGGCACGTCACCCTCGAGCCGAATCCGGTCCTGCCGCTGCCGCCGGGACGTGTCGGGCAGGGGGACGGCCGACATCAGCGCGACCGTGTACGGGTGCCGGGGGCGCTCGTAGAGGTCGTCGCGGTCGGCCAGCTCGACGATCTTGCCGAGGTACATCACCGCGACGCGGTCCGAGACGTGGCGGACCACGGAAAGGTCGTGCGCGATCATCACGTAGGTCAGCCCGAGCTCGTCCTGCAGGTCCTCCAGCAGGTTCACGACCTGAGCCTGGATGGACACGTCGAGGGCGGACACCGGCTCGTCGGCCACGATCAGCTTCGGCTTGAGCGCCAGCGTGCGCGCGATGCCGATCCGCTGCCGCTGTCCGCCGGAGAACTCGTGCGGGTAGCGGTTGTAGTGCTCCGGGTTCAGCCCGACCAGCTCGAGCACGTCCTGCACGGCCTTCCTCACGCCGCCGGGCGGGTTCACCTTCTGCAGCCGGAACGGCGCGCCGACGATCTTCCCCACGGTGTGCCGCGGGTTCAGCGACGAGTAGGGGTCCTGGAAGATCATCTGGACGTCGCGCCGAAGCGGCCGCATCGGCCCGTTGCCCAGGTGGCTGATGTCGCGCCCGTTCAGCACGATCCGGCCGGCGGTCGGCTCGAGCAGCCTGGTCAGCAGCCGGCCCGTGGTGCTCTTGCCGCAGCCGGACTCGCCGACCAGCGACAGCGTCTCGCCGCGGCGGACCACGAAGTCCAGCCCGTCGACGGCCTGGACCGCGGCCACCTGGCGCTGCAGCAGCCCTGCCCGGATCGGGAAGTGCTTCACCAGGCCGGTGACGGTGACCAGCTCGGGGGCGTCCCCGCCGGTCTCGGCGGACGTCGGAGAGGGGGTCGTGGTCATCTCAGGCGCGTTCCTTCGGTCTGCGCGCGTAGCAGCGCCGCCGGTCGGATGTGGTGGCCCTGTGCGGTCGAGAAGTGGTCACCCGCTCCGCGGTGCAGTGAGCGTCGCGTCTCCAGGCTCATTGTCAGAGCCTCGGCTTGATCTGCTCGGCGAAGATGGCTCGGCGCCGCGCGGGCTCCAGGTGGCAGGCGACCAGGTGGTCAGCACCCGGGCCGGTGGGCTCCAGCGGCGGCCGCTCGGTGCGGGCCAGCCCGGAGGTCTGGTCCTCGTAGGCGCAGCGAGGGTGGAACGGGCAACCGGGAGGAACGTTGATCAGGCTCGGGGGGGTGCCGGGGATCGGGTTGAGCCGCGCGCTGCGGGCTCTGTCGAAGCGCGGCATGGAGGCCAGCAGCCCCCAGGTGTACGGGTGCTCGGGCGTCGAGAAGATCTGTTCGGCGCTGGCGTACTCGACGGCCCGGCCGGCGTACATGACCACGATGTCGTCGGCGAGCTCGGCCACCACGCCCAGGTCGTGGGTGATGATCACGACCGCGGAGTCGAACTCCCGCTGCAGGTCGCGGATGAGGTCCAGGATCTGCGCCTGCACGGTCACGTCCAGGGCCGTGGTCGGTTCGTCGGCGATGAGCAGGTCGGGGTCGCACGACAGCGCCATCGCGATCATCGCCCGCTGCCGCATGCCGCCGGAGAACTGGTGGGGGTAGGCGTCCACCCGTCGGTGCGGCTCGGGGATCCCGACCCGGTCCAGCATCTCGACGGCGTGCTCCCGGGCCTTGGCCTTCGAGACGTCGTTGTGGATGCGGTAGGCCTCGACGATCTGGTTGCCGACCGTGTAGTAGGGGTGCATCGAGGACAGCGGGTCCTGGAAGATCATCGCCATCCGCTTGCCGCGCAGCCGGCGGACGTGGTCGGGGTCCGCGCCGACGAGGTTCTCGCCGTCGAGCAGGATCTCCCCGCTGATGTTCGCGGTGCCGGGCTTGTGCAGGCCCATCACCGCCATGCTGGTGACGCTCTTGCCGGACCCGGACTCCCCCACGATGCCCAGCGTCCGCCCGCGCTCGACGTGGAAGGACAGGTCGTCGACGGACTTCACCAGGCCGTCGTCGGTCGGGAAGTGCACCCGGAGGTTGCGGACGTCGAGGAACGGCCCGGCGTCGGGGGCCGGCGCCGCCTCGCGGTCGGTGAGGAAGGCGGTCACTGGGCGCTCACTGGGCGCTCACTGGGCGCTCACTGGGCGCTCACTGGGTCCGCACCCGCGGGTCCACGACGGCGTAGAGCAGGTCGACCACCAGGTTGGCGATGACGATGAAGACGCCGGCGATCAGCGTGACGCCGAGGACCTTCGGCAGGTCGTTGGCCACGATCCCGTCGTAGGCGTACTTGCCCATCCCGTTGAGCGAGAACGTCTTCTCGGTCAGCACCGCGCCGCCGAGCAGCAGACCGAGGTCGAGACCGAAGATCGTCAGCAGCGGCGTGAGCGCCCCCCGCAGCCCGTGCTTGACCACGACGGTGCGCTCTTTGAGCCCCTTCGCCCGCGCGGTGCGGATGTAGTCCTCGTTCATCGTCTCCAGCATCCCGGCCCGGGTCAGCCGGGCGTACTGCGCGGAGAACAGCAGCGCCAGGGTCAGCCACGGAAGCAGCAGGTCGTAGGCCCAGGCGCCCGGGTTCTCCGTGATCGGCGTGTAGGACCCGCTGGCGGCGAACAGCCCCCACTGGTAGTGCAGGATCGCCAGCGCCATCAGGCCGGTCCAGAAGATCGGCATGCTGACCCCGGCCAGCGCGACCGTCATGGCCGCGCGGTCGAAGAACGACGCTCTTCGCAGCGCCGACAGCACGCCGACGGAGATGCCGAAGACGACCCAGAGGATCGCGGCCCCGAACGCGAGGGAGGCGGTGACCGGGATCCGGTCGAGCAGCTCGGGCCAGACCGCCTGACGGGTGATGAAGGAGTAGCCGAAGCATGGCGCCGGGCAGTGCACCGTGGTGGCGCCCATGTCGTAGTCGGTGCCGGTGACGACGTCCTTGGCCCAGTTGAGGTACTGGACGTAGAACGGGTCGTAGAAGCCGAGCCGCTCCGCGGTGATCTTCACCGTCTCCTCGGTGGCCGCGCGCCCGACGTACCGGTTCGCCAGCGTCTCCGGCGAGGCGCCGGCCCAGCGCGGCACCAGGTAGAAGATCGAGAACGTGATCACGCTGATCAGCACCAGCAGCAGCGCCGCGGCGATGAGCCGGCGGATGATGTAGGTGACCACGTCTCTCCCGTCCTGTCCGGCGCCCTGCTCGGACGCGGCTTGCGCGGACCGGCCGGAGAGCAGCGCCCCCCGGCCGGTCCCCGGCGGCTACTGCTGGACTCCCAGGGAGATGTAGTCGTACATGCCGTACTGCACGTTGACGAACACGTTGGTCAGCGCCTCGGAGCGCAGCAGCACGCTCTTGGCGTAGATGCCCGGGTAGATGACGGCCTCCTCCATCACCCGCTTGTCGATCTCGCCCCAGGCGGCCTCTCGCTTGGCGTCGTCGAGCTCCACGACCGCGGCGTCGAGCATCTTGTCCACCTCGGGGATGCGCACGCTGAGGTTGGACGACCCGCCGGTCTCGCGGATCACCCGGGAGTCGACGATCTGGGACAGGAACCCGAAGCCGTCGGCCCAGTCCGCGGCCCAGCCGTTGGTGGCCAGGCCGATGCCGTTCTTCACCACGAACGGCGGCAGGCCGGCGTACTGGCTGAAGTAGTCACCGGA